>JAPLRD010000179.1 GCA_026399375.1 Pseudomonadota bacterium | reverse complement strand
CTTGGCACCACGAAGCTGCTTGATCGCGTCGCCGTCCAGATTCAGCCATTCGCGCAGCACCGCGTCGGTATCCTCGCCCAGCAACGGCGGTGCGGTCCAGCCATTGGTCACGTCGAAGCCGGAGTATTTGACCGCCGCACCCAGCGACGGCACGTCGCCGTACACGGGGTGATGCAGCGTCTGCAGCATGCCCCTGTGCTTGACCTGCCGGTGGCTGAATACCTGCTGCATGTTGTTCACCGGAGCATAGGGCACCTTTTGCGCCTCGAGCAGCCCCGTCAGTTCAGCCGTGCCGTGCTTGACCACCTCGGCGTCGAGGATGCCGTAGAGCAGTTCACGGTTGTTCACGCGCCCGGGCATGTCGGAAAAACGCGGGTCCGTCGCAAGATCTTCGCGCCCCAGTGCCTTGCAGAACCCCTCATAGAGCTTGGGATAGGCCGCGCCGATCACGATCCAGCCGTCCGAGGTCTTGAACGCCTTGTATGGAACGATCTGGGCGTGTTCCGACCCCCATTTTTCCGGCTCGACCCCGGTCATCAGGTACTCCAGCGCGGCGTTGATCAGGAAAGTCACTTCGCTTTCCAGCAGGCTCGTTTCGATCTTCTGCCCCTTTCCGGTGACCGAGCGCTGCAGCAAAGCGGCCAGGATCGCGGCCTGGCAGTTTATGCCGGTGATCAGGTCGAAAGCGGAGGTTCCGAGTTTGATCGGCGCGCCGCCGCTTTCACCGGTGATGCTCATGTATCCGCCGACTGCCTGGATCGTGATATCGAACGCACCCTGCATCATGTCCGGCCCGTCGGCGCCGAAACCCGATATGGACGCGTATACCAATCGCGGGTTGGCCTCGGCCATGCTGGCGTAGTCCAGGCCCAGCCGCGGCATCACATCCGGCCTGAAGTTCTCCACCACCACGTCGGCCTTCAGGCACAAATCGCGTGCCAGTTGTCTTCCGCGTTCAGTTTGCAGGTCGAGCGTGATCGAACGCTTGTTGCGGTTGCCCGCGTAGAACGTTATGCCCTGTCCCTGGAAGAAAGGCGGGCCCTGACTGCGCAGCGGCTCGCCTTCGCCGGGCACTTCTATCTTCACCACTTCCGCGCCGAGATCTCCCAGAAGCTGCGCGCAATAAGGTCCGGCAAAAAAGCGCGAGAAATCCACCAGCCGAATCCCGCTCAAAGGTTTGTTGCCGGAGTCCGTTGCCATGGGTCGACCTTTCGTGTTCTTCTGGCGCCGGTGCTGCGCGCGATCCTCGGTTTCCGGACGGGTGAAATCCCCTTGCCCTCTTACATCACCGACCGGTGTTTTCGGGTTGATTCCATCATCACCAGCCGGTCAGAAAGTGTCAAGAATTCACGCATAGAGTTCGCATAGTGAAACTGCGCGCAATACCGCTCCGAAAACGAAGCCCCCTCTCCCGCCTGGGCGGGCGAGGGTTGGGGTGAGGGCGGACAACAAAGCAGTTTTGCAATTCTCGACAGGAGCGAACAGCCGCATGGGCCGCAACTTCCATTGCCATTTGCAGGCGATCTATGTTTTGATATTCGATACGTACGCAATTCGCATTTTGTCGAATCGCGGAAACCGGGAAACGGAGGGGCTTTTGGTTCGGTCTGCCACAACGAAGAAATCGACCCGCGGCAAGCGGCGATCACACAGCGTTTCGAGGACCGCCGCCGTAAGCACGGAAACCGATCGCCAGTTCGCGACCACGCTCGCGCGCGGGCTCGAGGTCCTGCGCTGTTTCAGCGCCACCGAACCGGAACTGACCAACAAGGAGATTTCCGGCCGCACGGGCCTGCCGAAACCGACCGTCTCGCGACTGACCTACACGCTGACGCGGCTCGGATACCTGCGCCACCTGCCGCAAGCAGGAAAATACGGGGAATACGGGTTGGGCACCCAGGTACTGTCCATCGGCTACCCATTGCTGGCCAACATCCTGGTCCGGCAGATTGCGCGCCGGCCGATGAAGGAACTGGCCGACCACGCCCACGGTTGGGTATCGATCGGACTGCGCGAGCGCCTGAACATGGTGTACATCGAAACCGCCCGCTCGCCCGAGGTTCTGACCAAGTCCAGGGCCGACGTCGGACAGACTTTTCCCATTGTGGTCTCGGCGATGGGTCGCGCCTATCTCGCCGGTTTATCCAAAGCCGACCGCACGGCGGTGATCAACGAAATCAAGGTCAAGGACCCGGCTCTCTGGAAGAAGTACGCACATCGCGTCGAGCAGAGCCTGGCTGATTTCGCCAAATGGGGTTTTTGCCTGGGCTATCGCGACCACAATGAGCTGCTGGAGGTCGTCGCCGTGCCGATGCGTCGCCTGCACGACGGCCGTCTCATGGTCTTCAACTGTGCGGTACCCGTGCGTCCGCTTGCCTCGATTCAGATCGAGAACGATCTGGGGCCCAGGCTGATGAAGATGGTTCGCTTTGTCGAGGACGCTCTTGATCACGAGCAGGAAACTGCGCAGTAAGGGCCTGTTGCAATATGAGGGGATTCTTCCCCTCATGCTCCCCTAAATTGGCCGTTGCAAGACTCATTTTGCAACGGGTTCTCAGGTTCTCAGGCTTCCTGCTTCGACCTGCCCGCCGGCGGCAGTTTGTGCGGTTTCGCAGGCTTATTCGGCCCCCAGAGCTTGCTGTAGTACGTGTCGGCAAGATTCAGCGCCGCGATCGGATTGTGGCCCAGCACCCGGTCCTTGGCGATCAGCACCGTGGTCAGTCCTTTGGCGTACTTGAAGAACAGGCTGTCGTGCCCGATGCACAACCCCATCACCACGTTGAACTCGCAGCCGTGCTCATTGAGCAACTGGGCCTGGCTCACCGGATTGCACAGCGCCTCGAAGTGGCCCGGATTGATCTTCTGATTCTCGGCGAGCCCGATTTCCTCCTTGGGAATGCTGCCGTTCTTGCACGCGACCGACACCACTTCGAATCCATGGCTCTCCAGAATGCCGGTCAGCACGTACGCATGGTCGACGAAACTGATGCAGTTGGCGATACCGATTTTCTTGTACCCCATGCGCTTGGAGAACTGGACGATTTCCTCGACCCTGGTCCACTTGCAATACCCTTCCGCCTCGACAATCGCCGATTCGCGCGAAATCTTGCGCACCTCCGCATCGTCATAGAGCGCACGCGCGACATCCTGGGTATCCGGATCCACCTTGGTCGGACAAAAACCGGGACCGCGTTCTTCCGCCTCGCCCTTGCGGCAGGCGCGGACGGTCGTCGGGCAATACGCACATGCGGGATCTTCGTATTTCATGTTGCACTTCCTCCATCAAGACTTCGATTCAGTCCGGGCAGCGCGCCCTTGCTCAGTCCGCCGTGGCGCCGGTGGCTTTCACCAGATCCGCCCAGAAAACAACCTGGTCGCGCATGAACTGCCCGAATTCGTTCGGCGACGCCGCCGGTGCCGGATCATAACCCGCGGTCGCCAGCTTTGCCTGAATGGAAGGACTGGCGAGCGTGCTCGCGAAAGCGCGGTGCAATACCTGCACCACGGCGTCCGGCGTATCCTTGGGCGCGACCACCCCGAACCACACGTCTGTCTTGTCGAAACCCTCCAACCCGGCCGCCGCGAGGCTGGGAACATCGGGCAGCGAAGCGGAAGACCTGGCCGAAGTGATGCCCAGCGCCCTCACGCGCCCACCTTTCAGGAAACTGCCCGTGGACGCCAGCGTGGCGAAGCCGAAATCCAATTGCCCCGTGGCCAGCGCCGTCATCTGGTCCGACACGCTGCGATAGGGAACGTGCTCGGCCTTCGCGCCCGCCTGCTTCACCAGCAAGGCGCCGGACAGGTGCTGGGTGGTGCCGTTGCCGATGGAGTTGTACTGGAACGGTTTGTCCTTCTCCCTTTCTTTCATGCGCTTCATCAGGTCCTGCACCGAGGTCGCCGGACTCTGCGCCGGCACGACGAGCACATTGGGCGTACTCGCCAGCTTGATCACCGCCGTGAAATCCTTGATCGGATCGTAGGGCAGGTTGCGATAAACCGCTGGGTTGATGCCGATCGCGGAAGTGGACACCAGGCAGAGCGTATAGCCGTCGTTCTTGGCGCGCGCCACGGCCGCAGTACCGATGGATCCTCCGGCGCCGGGACGATTGTCCACCACGGCATTCTGGCCAAGATGGGTTGGGAGTTCGGAGGTCATGATCCGCGCCAGGATGTCGGGGCCCGAGCCGGGCGTGTAGGCCACGACGACGCTGATGGGGCGGGCTGGAAACGCCGCGCCTTGCCCCCAGGCGCGCGGCAGCATCAGCGCAGACGCGCCCGCTGCCGCCGCAGAAGACATGAGCACCAGAAAATTGCGCCTGTCGATCGACGAAGATTTTGGCCCGTTGCCTGATCGCATGACCGTCACCTCACCTTGGCTCTGATTTGCTCTCGTGAATATCTTCAAAACAACCCGCATTCCCGGCGCAGCGCTTGCGCGCCGCCCATGTCAGGAACAGCGGACGCGGTCACTTCTTGCCCTGCGGGTAGCTCACGCCCATGCCGGCACGCACGTCGGCCTGAATGCCGTACTGCGGGATGGGATACCTCAGCCCGTTCTTCGCCAGCGCCTGCATCCCCGCGATCGCCTTGGGCAGATCCCGCGGCGACAGCGCCATCAGCATCTCTTCATCGAGTACGCCGCCGTAGCGGCGCTCGGCAAAACAGGGAAGCGACAGGCTGGGCTCGCCGGTGGCCAGCGCGCGCCCCCATGAGTCCGCGCAGGAGGACTCCCCCACCACGCTCCAATCGAACTTCTTGTACCCCGACCACTGCAGCCCGTTGATGAAAATGATCATCTGCCCCGGCGTGGCGTAAATGAGACAGATGTCGGGCGGGTCGAGCCGGCCGCTCGCCAGCGGCGATACCGCCATCGCCTGGTATTTTCCATGCGTCACCACGTCCATCGCGTGCTGATGCGCAGAGGCGTCTTCCAGCGTCGCATACCATACTCCGGCCATCTTTTTTCCCGAGAGCCACTCCTCGTCGCGAGGCGACAGCCCCAGCACGGTCCGGCACTGCGGCCCGACGAGGTCGTCGTGCGTGATGCCTATCGTGAACCCCAGTCGCGCCGCCTGCGCCACGATCTGGTCGGCGGTGTGCACGTCGCTCGGGCGGCGTATCTTGGGGACGGCCTCCATGTCCTCCACGCGCTTGAACAGCTTCATGCCGATCGGCGTGGTCTTCAGCCGCAGCAACCTGTTCAACTCATCGACCAGCTTGGGCCAGTCGTAGCTCTCTTTTCCGGCGGCGGAATCTGCTGTGCTTGTCATGTCGAACTCTCCTCGTTGACTTTCGTCTTCATTATCGCTTCAGGCACCGAAATGTCTGACCGAACGCCTGTCAGCGGCCCGCTCATGCCGCCCTCACCATGCCCGCCATCGCAGAGACTCGTTCAAGGCTGGCCCGTGCCTGCGCCACCATGCGCTCGACGAACTCCTGCGCCGTCGGAATATCCTCTATCAGGGCCGCGGCCTGTCCCGCCCACAAAAGGCTTCCCTGCGTATCGCCGTGGAACACGCCACGCTCGTTGGCTTCGGCGCCCACCATGCCAAGCAACTCTTCACGCGATGTTCCGCTCGCCTCGGCTTTGAGAAAATCCCGCGCCCAGTCATTGGCCAGGGCCCGCCCCGGCTGCCTCAGCGTGCGCTTGACGATGACGGTGTCGGCAGCACGCAACAGCGCCGCCTTGTAGTTCTCGTGCGCAAAGGCTTCGCGCACCGCGATGAAGCGCGTGCCCACCTCCACGCCATCGGCACCGAGCGTGAGCGCCGCCGCAAGCCCGCGTCCGTCGGCGATGCCGCCGCCGGCCACCACGGGAATGCGTACTGCATCCATCACCAGCGGCACGCCGACGAAGGTGGTCAGGTCGCTGAGCCCGAGATGGCCGCCACCCTCGTAGCCCACCGTAGCGACCACGTCTGCTCCGGCTTGCTCCGCTTTCTTCGCCTGCTCCGGACCCGATACGAGAACGATGACGCGAATTCCGCTGCCGGCCAGACGCGCGATCGCCGGTCTCGGATCGCCGCGTGTCAACGAGACCGCGGCGACGCCCTCCTCGATCACGACTTCGAGCAAAGGGTCGATCTTCAGATGGCCGAGCGGAAAATTGATGGCAAACGGAGCGCTGGTGATCGCCTTTGCCTTGCGAATCTCGGCGCGCAGCAGGTCCGGCGTGGTCGCCACCCCCGCCATCGCAATCTGGCCGAGGCCGCCCGCATTGGACACGGCCGCGGCGAGTTCCGCCCGTGCGATCCGCGCCAGGCCGCCCTGGATGATCGGATACCGAATCCCGAGCACCCGGGTCGCCCTGGTCTCGATTCGATCCTGACCGCTTCCGACGCCGACGGCTTGATCTGCGCGCTTGGATTGCGTCGTCATGCTTGCTTTTCCTTCCGTTGCTGCCGACAGACTTCGACTTATGCCGGCAAACGAGAAATTACAACCGGCGTGCATCGCTTGATCATCGCCAGCCGCTGCATGAGTGTCAAGAAATCCGCGGTAACGTTCGCATGGCGAAACACAGATTGAGCGGGAACGTCCCCTGTGCGCCACGATCGGGCCGGCGCGGACTTTGCGCGGCAGTGCGAACTGTCCGGAGAAGCCCCGGTTCGCAGCAGGAACTGGTCAGGCTGGTCGCGGCGACATCTTCCTGATTGCCCCTTTCTTCTCGAGTTCGGCGATGCGGTCCGCCGTGTAATTCAGCACATCTGCGAGTACCGCGTGGGTGTGCTCTCCAAGCACCGGTGCGCCGCGCGGCGCGATCAGCGGGGTTCCCGCCATCGCCATGGGCATACGCAGGTTGGGTACCGTTCCCACCCCGGTATGCGGCGCCGAACCGATAACGCCGCGCGCCTTCATTTCGGGTGAATTTACCGCTTCGGCGATGGACCGCACCGGTCCCGCCGGCACGCCCGCAACGCGCAGTTTCGCCATCCATTCGGCGAGAGTCGCCTGGCCGAACAGTCGCTGCAGGACGACTTTCAGCGCCGGTTCGTTGCGCAAACGCGCATTGTTCGTGCTGTAGTCCGCCGATTGCAGCTCCGGCGGACTCCCGAGCGCCTTGACCAGCTTGTTCCATACGCCGTCACCGGCGATAGTCATGAAAAACTTGCCGTCAGAGGTGTCGAACAGGTCAACCGGCGCCACGACCGGGCTGTTGTTGCCCAGCCGCGGAGGATTGACGCCGCTCACCAGGTAATTCATGGTCTGGTAGCTGCTCAGATTGACGGCATTGTCGAATAGCGGCACGTCGATGAACTGGCCGCGGCCGCTGCTTGTGCGTGCGTACAGTGCGGCGAGAATCGCGTGCGCGGCAAACATCCCGGTGGTCATGTAGACGATCGCGATCGCCGTCTTGTGCGGCTCGCCGTCGGCAAAGCCGTTGAGCGACATCAGGCCGCTTTCCGCCTGCACAACGGGGTCATACCCCGCGCGGTCGGACAGGCTCCCGCTGCGGCCGTAAGCCGATATGGAGCAATAGATGAGGCGCGGATTCAATTCCGACAGCGCTTCATGGCCCAGGCCCAGCCGCTCCATTACGCCGGTGGCGAAGTTCTCCATCAGGACGTCCGAGCGCGCCACGATGTCGCGCGCGACCTGCCTGCCCTCCTCGGTTCCCAGATCCAGGACCACGCCTTTCTTGTTCCGGTTCATGCTGAGAAAGGCGGGGCTTTCGCCGCCGAGATCGGGCGGCGTGTAGCCGCGCGTGGCGTCGCCCTTGGGCGGTTCGATCTTGATGACCTCGGCCCCCATGTCGGCGAGAATCATGGTGCAATAAGGCCCGGCGAATACGTGGGAGAAATCGGCGATACGTACGCCTTCCAGTGCGGCAGACATTACATTATTCCTTTTGCTCTTGGCGGTGGTTCAACGAAAATTCAGCTGACTTTCGAATTGTCGGACGATTTGCGCATTCCTGCAGCGATCATGCCTGTGGCAGCGTTGCCCATGATCAGCCCACCGGCTCGTTCAGCCTGAAAGCGACCTTGCCCACGCTGCGGCGTCCGAGCACGGTATCCATGGCCTCCACGAATTGCGACAGTTCGAAGCAATCCACGACGGTGGGCCTGATCTGCCCCGACTGCATCCACTCAATCAGCTGTGCCATCATGGCCTGGATCCTGGGTGCGTGCAGCTTGCGCTCGTCGGCGATGCCGCGTCCGATGTAGGTTGCCAGGTTGAGGCCGAGTGCGGAGATGTTCTTCACCAGCAGGATATTGGCCGGAATCTGCGGCACCCGGCCACCGGCAAATCCGATAGGCAGGATGCGGCCCTCGAAGGCGATGCACCGCAGCGACTGGTCGAATACGTCGCCTCCGACCGGATCGAAGATCACGTCCGCGCCGCGGCCGCCTGTCAACTGGTTCACCTGCTCGCGAAATTCATCCGCGCCGAGCGCGACGTCCGCCCCGTGCTCGAGCGCGATTACGCGCTTTTCCTCGCTGCTGGCGCAGGCGATGACGCGCGCCTTCAGCAGTTTGCCCACTTCCACCGCCGCGAGTCCCACACCACCCGCGGCGCCGTGCACGAGGAGCGTCTCACCTGGCTGCAGCCGCGCGCGCCAGATCAGCCCCGCGTAGGCAGTCGTGTAGGAAGTCGCAAGGTGCAACGCAGGCGCCAGCGCCATGCCGCGCGGGAGCGGGTACAGGGTTTCCTCGGTGCAGACAGCGAGGTCGGCGAAACCGCCCCAATCGAGCACGCATACGACCCGGTCGCCGGGCTTGACCCGGGTGACCCCGGGCGCAACGCTCACCACCACGCCGGTCGCCTCCGTACCGGGCACGAAAGGCAGCGGCGGCTTGTGCTGGTACTTCCCCGCCACGAACAGGCTGGCCGAAAAACCCAGCCCGGCATAGGCCACCCGCAGGAGCACGCAGCCCGGGCGCAATTCGGGCTCCGGGATATCGCGAATCTGCAGATCCTTGAATTCGCACCAACGTTCGCAAACTAGCGCGCGCATTCTTCAGGCCTTGGCAATCGCGCCTTGCGCGAGCAGGTCTTCGATCGCCTCCGCGGTGTAACCCGCCTCGCGCAAGACGTCCACCGTATTCTCGCCCATGCGCGGCGCGTGGCGCGCCGCATCCGGCTTCGAGTCCGACCACTCGGTCGGAACGGCAAGCGTGGTGATGGTCCCTTCCGACGGATGCTCGCTGCGATTGAAATAACCGATGGCGGCCAGATGCTCGTCGGCCAGGATGTCATCCATCGAGTACATGCGCGCCGCCGGAATGTCGGCACGCTCGAACAAATCCAGCCACTCGGCGGTGCTGCGCGTGGCGATCACGCCCGCGAGATAGCCGTACACCTCGTCGACCCGCCGGGTGCGCTCGCCGTGGGTGGAAAAGCGCGCGTCGCCCTCGAACATCTCCGCTTTCCCGATGGCCTCGAAGAATTTTCTCCAGTGCTTGTCGGTGTAGATGAGCACGCAGATATGGCCGTCGCTCGTGGGATAAGGCCGGCGGTCGCGCGCGAGGCTTCTCTGGTAGCCGGCCGGCCCGAGCGGCGGATCGAACACCTGTCCGGCGAGATGCTCGCCGAGCACCGCTGACAGCAGGCCTTCGTACATGGGCACGTCCACACGCTGGCCCCGGCCGGTGCGGGCGCAATGCACCATTGCGCTGGTGATGGCGACGGCGAGTTGCAATCCCACCATGCGGTCGGCCAGGATCACCGGCGCGTAGCGCGGTTGCGCAGCGCCTGCCGACTCGACCAGCCACGGAATCCCGGCCATGCCCTGTATGAGATCGTCGTAGGCGGGCCGCGCTGCGTACGGGCCGCGCTGGCTGAAGCCGAATGCCCCGACATAGATGATCTTCGGGTTGATGGCGCACAGGTCTTCGTAGCCCAGCCCCAGCCGCGCCATGGCCTGCGGCCGGATGTTGTAGATGAGCGCGTCTGCGCCTTCGACCAGACGGTGCAGGACCTTCAATCCGTCCGGGTGCTTCAGGTCTATCACGATCGAGCGCTTGTTGCGGTTGGTGTTGAGGTAGATATGCCCCATGCGTGCGTTGCGCATCGGACCAGCAAGCCGCATGACATCGCCTTCGGGCGACTCGACCTTGATCACGTCCGCGCCGTAATCCGCCAGGATCTGGGTCGCGTAGGGGCCCATCACCACGCTGGTGAGGTCGATTATGCGCAAGCCCGACAGAGGCCCGCTCATTCCGGCTTGAGCCCCGCGAGCCTGGTCACGTTGCCCCACTTCAGGTAGTCCGTGCGCAGATATGCGGCGAACTCCTCCGGCGGCAGCGTCCACGTGTCGTAGTGCAGGCTGCGCACACGTTCCGTCACGGCGGGCGATTTCATCGTCTTGTCGAACTCCGCGTGCAGCCGGTCGACGATCACTTTCGGGGTTCCGGGAGGTGCAAGCACGCCTATCCACAGATCGGAACCCGCCTGCTCGTAGCCCTCGACGCCGGCCTCGGCCAGCGTCGGGATTTCCGGCGCATACGGACTGCGTTTGGCGCCGGTCACTGCAAGCGCGCGCACCTTGCCCGCCCGCACCTGCGCCAGTCCCGTGGCGAGTATGTCGAACATGCAGGTGACGTTGCCGGAGATCAGGTCGACTATCCCCTGCGCATTTCCCTTGTATGGCACGTGCAGCATGGGCGCGCCGGTCAATGCCTTCAGCAACTCGCCCTGAAGATGATTGCTCGCTCCCTTGCCGCCCGAGGCGAAGGTCACCTTGTCCGGATTCGCCTTGGCGTAGGCGACGAGTTCCGCCACCGACTTGACCGGCGAATTCTGGGCCACGAGCAGGACGTTGGTATATGAAACCAGCGGGGTCACCGGACTGAAGTCCTTGAGCGGATCGTAGGGCAGCTTCGAATAGAGATAGGGATTGATCATCTGGGTGCCGGTTAGGCCCAGGCCGATCATGTAGCCGTCAGGGGCAGCCTTGGCGATCGCGTCCATGGCGATGCCCCCGCCCGCACCGACGCGGTTTTCCACCACTACGGGCACGCCGAGCTGGTCTCCCAGTGTAGGCGCCACCGCGCGCGCGAGCAGGTCGGCCGGCCCCCCGGCCGAATACGGGACCAGCCAGCGGATCGGCCGGTTCGGATAAGCCTGCGCAAAGGCCTGCCCCGCAAGCAATGCAAACACGCCGGCGAGCAGTATGGTTCGAAGTTGTTTCTTCATCGTTTCCTCCTGTTGCATGCGGGCGTTCTAGGCGCCCGCCTCTTTAAGCATTTCGCGCGCGATGATCAGCTGCTGGATCTGGCTGGTGCCCTCGTAGATGCGCAACAGGCGCGCGTCGCGATAGAGCCGCTCGATCGCGTACTCCTTCAGATAGCCGTAGCCCCCGTGGATCTGCAGCACCCGGTCGGCGATGCGCCCCAGCGCCTCGGTGGCGAAATACTTGCAGCACGCCGATTCCTTGATGATGGGAATGCCGGCGTCCTTGTCGCGCGAGGCCTTCTCCACCATGGCGCGCGCCGCGAACGCCTCAGCCGCGCAATCGGCAAGCATTCCCTGGATCAGCTGGAACTGCGCGATCGGTTTGCCGAACTGGCGCCGTTCGGTCGCATAGCGCACGCCTTCGTCTATGATGCGGTCGCACAATCCCACCGCGACCGACGCCATGTGAATCCTCGCGTGATCCAGCGATTTCATCGCCGTCTTGAATCCGATGCCTTCCCTGCCGCCGAGCAGCGCCGAAGCGGGAACGCGGCAATTCTCGAAGATCACGTCGGCGGTGTGCGAACCACGGAAGCCCATTTTCTTGTTGTGCGGCCCCACGGTGATGCCGGGGGTGTCGCGCTCCACCAGAAAAGCCGAAATACCCTTCGGCCCCGTCTCCTTGGGTTCCGTACGTGCGTACACCGTGAAGATGCCGGCATGCGGCGAGTTGGTGGTGAAGCGCTTGGTGCCGCTGATGACATAGAAATCGCCCTCGCGCGTCGCGCGCGTGGCGAGCGACGCGGCATCCGAGCCCGCTTCGGGCTCTGTCAGGCAAAACGAGGTGATGAGATCGCCCGTCGCGATCCGCGGAAGATAGCGCCGCCGCTGCTCTTCGGTGCCTTCGATCAGGATGCCCAGCGTGCCGACCCCGTTGCTGGTGCCGAAATACGAGCGAAAAACCGGCGAGGCATAGCCGATTTCAAACACCACTTTCGCCTCTTCGTACATCGACAAACCCAATCCCCCGAACTCCTCCGGTATCGACATGCCAAACAGGCCCAGTTCCTTCAACTGCGCGACGATGCGCGCGGGAATCTCGTCCTCTTCCTCGACCTGCTGCTCTGCGGGCAGCAGTTCCTCGCGCGCGAAGCGCCGCACAGCCGAGGTCAGTTGTTCAAGGGTCTCGTTGGTTTGCGACATTTACATCTCCATCGATGGTTGTGATCGGTGTTGAGTTCGAACTTACCCGACGCGTGCGCCCGATTCCTTCACGATGCGCTGCCAAAGTTCAATCTCGTCGCCGATGCGCCGGCCGAACTCCTCCGGTCCGAGAAGTTCGATTTCAGCCCCCAGCGCGACGATCTGGCTCTCGAAATCGGGGCGCTTGAATATCCTGGTAATGTCGGCCTGGATTTTCGCGACGATGGCGTCGGGCACGCCGGCCGGCGCGAGAATGCCGTTCCAGTTCCGCATGTCATAGCCCGGCACCCCGGCTTCCGCGGCGGTGGGCACGTCGGGCAGCAGCGCCGTGCGTTTGCTCCCGCTTACCGCCAGCGCCCTGAGCTTGCCCTGCGTGATATGCGGCAGAAGCGTCGACGCGGAAGTCGCAATGAGCGAAACCTGGCCTCCCAGCACAGCCGTGACGGCGTCGCCGTTCGACCGGTACGGAATATGCGAGAGCTTGATGCCCGCCATGTGCGCCAGCATCTCGACCGCGAGGTGGGGCGAACCGCCGCTGCCGCTCGACCCGTAGTCGATGCTTCCCGGCTTCGCTTTCGCCAGCGCGACCAGTTCCTGCAGGGTACTCACAGGCAAAGCCGGATTGACTGCGAATGCGAAGTGATTGAAGGTCAGGTGCAGGACGGGCTTGAAGTCCCTGACCGAATCGTAGGGGAGCTTCGAATGAACTGCAGGATTCATCGCGAAATTGCTCGCGATCATGCCGATCGCGTGTCCGTCGGCCGCGCCTTTTGCGAGCGCCTGGATGCCGATGACACCGCCTGCGCCGACGACATTCTCCACCACCACGCCCTGTCCCCAGGTTTCCCCGAGGCGCTTACCGGACGCGCGGGATAACTTTGCGCCATCGCCGGCAGCGCCGCGATGACCGGTGCGCAGGCGAGCGCTGCCGCCAACCTTCTACGGTTTTGATCCATCTGTCCCCTCCTTCATGCAGCCGCGCCGCGGTGTGTCAGGCGACCACCGCTTTTTCGCGCAGCTCGGTTATCTCGCTTTGGTTCAATCCCAGCGCCTGCAGCACCTCGTTCGTATGCTCGCCAGGCACGGGCGCCGCGGCACGCGGCTCGGCGCGGCTTTCCGAAAGCTTTATCGCGGTACCGAACTGCCTCACCGCGCCCCAGTCCGGATGATCGATGTCGACGACCATGCGGCGGTGCTGCACCTGCGGGTCCTGCGCCATTCCATCGACGTCGTGGACTTTTCCGACGCACGCATCCGCGGCTATCAGCAATGTATTCCACTCGTCGCGGTCGCGGGTTCGAAGGATAGCCTCCACTTCCTCCCGCACGGCCAGTTCCTTCGCTGTGGGCCCGCGCCGGTAATGGTCCGGCTGCCTGCCGTGCTCGATGAAGTCTGGACGCCCGATGGCGCGGCAGAAGTTTGCCCAAAGCCAGGGTTCCGAACAGGCGACGGTCAGCTCGCGGCCGTCGCGCGTCTGGTAGATTGAATAGTAGGGAAAGGATCCGCAGAACACGCCCTCTCCGCGCTTGGGCGCAACCCCGGAGGAGAAATAGCGCCGCAGGTTCGGCGAAGCCGCCAGCAGCGCGACCGTCGTATCAAGATATGAAATGTCGACGTGCTGCCCGCGCCCGGATCTCTCGCGCGCAAACAGGGCGAACATGATTCCGAGCGCCGCGTGCATCGCCGCGCCGCCGTAATCCGCAACCAGGTTGAGCGGAATGGACGGACGGCCGGGCGGCTCTCCGACGAGGCCCAGCACTCCCGCCAGGCCGAGAAAATTGAGGTCGTGCGCAGGATATTTCCGGTACGGCCCGGCCTGGCCGAAGCCCGAAATGGAGCAATACACGATACGCGGGTTCGACTTGCTCACCGTCTCGTAATCGGCGCCCAACCGCGCCATCACGCCGGGCCGGAACCCCTCGACGATGACATCGGCGTCGAGCGCAAGCCGGCTGAACAGTTTCGCGCCCTCCGGCGCCTTCAAGTCCAGCCCGATCGAGCGCTTGTTGCGGTTGGTATAGGTGTGCGCGGCTTCCCTGCGCGCTTCGGCCGTCATCGGGCCGATCTCGCGCGGCGTCTCGATCTTGAGCACTTCCGCGCCCATGTCGGAGAGCATCATTCCGGGCAGTTCCGCCGGCGGAACACGCCCGAGTTCCAGCACGTGTATGCCGTCGAGCGCGCCGGTCAACATGGCACGCCGGTATGCGGATTCATTGCAAGCGGTCTCAGCATCATTTCAAGCTCCGGGGAACCCAAGCCGGCGCGCAGCCAGACCGCCGGCGGAGTGAAACCATGAAAACGAAACGCCGCGATGCCCGCCGAACTGGCGGACACCGCGGCGCAAACGGTGTCGCTTGCGCAGACAACCTCGGCTCAGATGGCCTTCAACCCCAAGATCCCCGCGAGCGACTCAGGAGACAGTTGCGCTCCCGCATAAGCCCGTCCGTCCACTTCCAGCACCGGCGAACTGCGTATGCCGAGGCTGTCGATGTGATCGGCCGCCTCTTCGTCCATCATCAGGTCCTTCGCGATGAACTGCACACCGTTTTTCGCCAGGTACTGCTTGAGTTTGTCGCAGGGCCCGCAAAACGGGGTTGAATAAACGATTATTTCCTGAGCCATTTCTTATATGCCTTTCGTTGCCGTTATTACACTTTTCCTTCGGCTTTGAGCTTGCGGTAGAACTCTTTCTTCTCCAGCCATCGCTTCTCCACTTCGGGCGTCTGGTAGGGCTGCTCCGGCGTAAACACGAGGTCCTTCCAGGCTTCGCCTTTGGACCACTTGAACGGCGATTGCACCATCGTCCGCGGCACGAATGCCGTCTCCAGCAGCTTGAACGCGATCTCCAGAACTTCGCGCTGCTGCGCCGGATTGTGCGGTTCGCCGCAGGGACTGCCCAGCGGAAAATCCGTGTGCACCATGCGTGTGACGCCGCACATCTCGACGATATCGCGCGCCGTGCACATCACCACCGTTGAAATGCCGTTCTCTTCCAGTACCCGGGCGACCAGACTCACGGTCTGGTGGCACACCGGTCAAACAGGAACCAGTACTGCGACGTCGACGCCGTCCTCGCGACAGCGGTTCAGTACTTCCATCGCATCGCGCTCGCGCGTACGACGCTGGCTGTAGGCGTTGTAGACACCGTGGAAACGCGCAGCCAGGCCGCCGATGCGCCCGGATTTGACCGCAGCATGCAGCGCCGAAGTCGGGTAGAACGCATCCACGTCCTCCAGCGTCGTCGCGACCCGGTCATAGCTGTGCGAAGGGCTGTACAACTGCTCCTTCGACACGTTCGACGGAATGGAGTACATCCCGCCGACGTTGGACTTGTCATCGCCTTCCGGCTGCTCGGCGCCGCGCACCTCGATCTCGCTGGTCGAAATCAATACGACCTTGCTCTCCGCCAGAGGTTTTTTCAAAGGCGTGAAAGGCACATCCTCAAAATGCGCCCACTTATAGGGTTTGTCATACCCCTTGCTCAGGTAGTAATCCCGAGTCCTGTCGATATAGCGGACATAACTTGCCATCGTTCCGTCTCCTTTCTCGTGTCAATGGTGCCGTGGCGCCCCTCCCGGAGCAGAAGCAGATTCCCGGCGGCATGCGCTTGATTGATCATCGTCGTGCTGATTGGTGGTGTCAAGAATTGCATGGTAGCGTTCGCATAGTGAAACACCTCTGTCAGCCCGGCTTTTTCGAGCCCGAGGGCGGCTTCTGCTCGACCGGCGCGGTCGCGCCTCCAGCCTCCTTCCAGGCGGCGAAACCGCCGCGGATGTGGCAAACAGGACTCAGGCCCATGTCCTGTACCGCCTTTGTCGCCAGGGCGGAACGCAGTCCTCCCGCACAAAAGAACACGAACCGCTTGCCGCTCTGAAATTCCTTTCTGGCGTAGCTCATGTCGGGATCGACCCAGAATTCGAGCATGCCGCGCGGCGCGTGCAATGCACCGGGTATGCCGCCTTCGCGCCACAATTCGCGCACGTCGCGGATATCGACGAGCTGCACATCCGGATCGTTCTGGCGAGCAATCGCCGTCGCGGCGTCCCAGGTCTCGATTTCCGACTCGGCAGCCGCGCAAAGATCCTTGACGGTTTTCTTGAGTTTCATAAGCTTCCTCCATTGATCTGGCTTGCAAAATTGTTTCAGGGAACGCCGCTGCCCACAACTGGCCGTCAGCCGGATTGGCTTCCTGATCATGAGTAGGCCGCTGAGCGGTGTCAAGAATTCGCACCAAGGGTTCGCATAGTGAAACAATGGCTTGTTCGTCATGGCGCAGAGGCTGAGAATGAGCCAGGATTCAGGGCGCCAATTCCTGCCAGACAATCCCGTTTCAGACTATCAGAGGAAACCGACAGCAAATGCCGCCCAGGATCGAAGTGAACGTAATGCTCCCGCCAGTTTGGAAGACCGCCCGATGATGCCGCCACAGGACGATCGCCCCTATTCGGGCCTGCTGGTGCTCGACATGGCCCAGGGTATGGCGGGCCCCTACTGCGCCACCATGCTCGGACTCTACGGCGCCGACGTGATCAAGATCGAACCACCGCAGGGCGACTGGATCCGCCTGATGGGCGGTGGTGCCGACGGCATGACCCCGTTGACCGTGGTCAACAACATCGGCAAGCGGTCGATCTGCATAGACGCGGCAAAGCCGGCGGGACGCGCGATCGTGGAAAAGATGGTTGAACGCGCCGACGTGATCATCGAGAACAACCGGCCCGGCGTGATGACCAAACTGGGTCTGGATTACGCCAGACTGAGCGCGATCAATCCCGGCCTGGTCTATGTATCCATCACCGGGTTCGGCGACTCCGGTCCGTACGTGAACAAGCCGGGTACCGATTCGGTCGTACAGGGGATGACCGGCATGGCCATCGCCAACAAGGACGCCGCGGGAACCCCGCGCCGGATCGGCATCGTGGTCCCGGACACGATCACTGCAATGTACGGCGCACAGGCCGTAGGCGCCGCGCTTTACGCGCGCGACAGGAAACCAGGCGGGCGCGGCCGGCACCTGCGCCTTTCGCTGGCGGAAAGCTGCATTGCGTTTCAAGCCGGGCATATCGTCGATGACTTCGTGTTTGCCGGCCAGTACAAGCCGCCTATCACCGTTCCCTCGGGCGTGTTCCCCACACGGGACGGAAATGTGATCCTGGTGACGCTGCGTGACGCCATGTGGGAGGGCTTGTGCCGGGCCCTTGACCGCGAAGCCTGGCTCACGGAACCCCGCTACGCCAGCCGCACCCAGCGTTCGGCATGCGCGGAAGAAATCAATCGGCTGATCGCGGATATCACGCGTAGCCGTAACACGAAGGATTGGGAAGCGCTTTTCGACAAGCATGACGTTCTCTGCGGCAGAGTGCAAAACTACGCGCAATTGCGCGAGGATCCACAGGTACGGCACATGGGCTATTTTGCCGAAACGGACCAGCCTCCCTACGGCAAACTGCCCATTCCGAACATTCCGGGAGTGCCACGAGGCGAAGACCTGCCGCCGGCGCCGCAGTGCGGACAGCACAGCCGGGAAATCCTGGCCGAATTCGGTTATGGTGCGGAAGAAATCGCTGCCTTTGAGCAAGCGGGGATGACGAAGCAAGTTTGAAGCGCAAGCGCGCATTTTCGCAGCGATATTATTGCAATGACTGGAGGATGAAAGACATCATGAGCGGTCCATTGGCAGGGGTGAAAATATTGGAACTCGCGGGCATCGGGCCGGGGCCCTTCTGCGGCATGCTGCTCGCCGACATGGGTGCGGACGTGCTGCGCATCGACCGGCTGCAGGCCGCCGCTCTCGGGCTTGCGCCGATCGAACCGAAATTCGATGTCATGTCGCGCGGCCGGCGCTCGCTCGCGCTCGATCTGAAGCAACCCGCGTCCATTGAAGCTGTGCTGTCGCTCGTGGAAAAGGCGGACGCCCTGATCGAAGGGTTTCGACCCGGGGTGACGGAACGCCTGGGTCTCGGCCCGGAAGCATGCTTCGCGCGCAATCGCCGCCTGGTGTACGGCCGCATCACCGGATGGGGCCAGGCGGGTCCGCTCGCGCAGGCGGCCGGGCACGATATCAATTACATCGCCCTGACCGGCGCCCTGCACGCCATCGGTCCAGGAGACGGAGCGCCTACGCCGCCGCTCAATCTGGTCGGCGACTTCGGCGGCGGCGGCATCTACCTTGCGTTTGGTATCGCCTGCGCCCTTCTGGAAGCGCGCGCCTCCGGCCAGGGCCAGGTGATCGATGCCGCGATGACCGAGGGCGCCTCCAGCCTGATGGCGATGTTCTACGGCCGCATCGCCTCGGGCCAATGGCTCGACCAGCGCGCCTCCAACGGCATCGACGGCGGCGCGCCGTGGTACGGCGTATATGAAACCTCGGACAAGAAATACATTTCCATCGGTTCCATCGAGAAGCCATTCTATGCGGAACTGCTGCAGCGGCTCGGATTGGACGCGAAGGCGCTGCCGGGCCAGCACGATCGGGACGGCTGGCCGGTCCTGCGCGCGGCCTTCACCGCCGCGTTCAAGTCCAAGACCCGTGATGAGTGGTGCAAGCTGATGGAGGGAACGGACGTGTGCTTCGCCCCGGTCCTCACGATCGCCGAAGCCTCGCAGCATGCGCACAATCGCGCGCGGCAGACCTTCGTCGAAGTGGGCGGCGTATCCCAGCCGGCGCCGGCGCCCCGCTTTTCTCGCACACAGGGTGCGGTCGCGCGCGGCGCCCCGGAACGCGGCGAAGGCGGTGCCGAAGCGCTGGCGGATTGGGGTTTCACCCCGTCGCAGATCCAGGCGCTGGAGGCCGGCGGCGCGTTGATGCGTGTCAAACAATAAGAACGGTGCGTCTGCCCCCGCGCAGCCGCACCACAAGCACCTTGAGGACCCAAGGAGGAGATACCAGGATGCGCTACAAATCGCTGCTTGCGTTTGTCATCTCATGCGTGCTTGTGCTGTATGCGCCCGCCGGCGCGTTCGCCCAGGCGTGGCCGCCCAAGCCCGTGCGCCTGATCGTCGCCTATCCACCAGGGGGCGCCACGGAT
>JAPLRD010000125.1:10698-15963 GCA_026399375.1 Pseudomonadota bacterium | reverse complement strand
GGCGGTGGCGCTGGAGCAGGCGGAAAAGATACGCACGCTGGTGGTCGACAAGACCGGCACGCTCACCGAGGGCAAGCCGGTGGTGACGGATGTGGTCGCGGCGGCGGGTGTCACCGACATTGACTTGATCGCAGCGGCGGCGAGCCTGGAAACGGGTTCGGCGCATCCGCTGGCGCATGCGGTGCTCGAGCATGCAAAGCAGTTCCCGGTGACATTGTCCCCGTTGCGCGATTTTCATTCCGTCACCGGCAAGGGCGTGCAGGCGGTGCTGGCCGTTCCGGCCCTCGGGGGAGAGCAGACGCTGCTGCTGGGTGCGCCCGACTTTCTCCGCGAAGCGGGCCTCGCGATCGACGACGAGGCGATCAAGCCGCTCGTCGTGCAGGGCAAGACGGTGATTGCGGTCGGCGGCGCCGGCCGTGTCCTCGGCTATCTTGCGATCGCCGACAAGCTGCGCCCGAGCTCGCGCGAGGCGGTGGCCAAGCTGAAGGCCATGGGAATCAGCGTGGTGATGCTGACCGGCGACAACGCCGCGACGGCAAAAGCCATCGCCGATGCGGCGGGCGTGGATGCGTTCAGTGCGCAGGTGCTGCCGGGCGAGAAAGCCGCCGCGGTGGCGGAGTTCAAGACGGGAGGACAGATCGTCGGCATGGTCGGCGACGGGGTGAACGACGCGCCGGCGCTGGCGGCGGCCGATGTCAGTTTCGCCATCGGTGCGGGCTCGGACGTGGCGCTGGAAGCGGCAGACATCGCGCTGATGCGCAGCGATCTGCTGTCGGTCGTCGACGCCATCAGTTTGTCGCGCGCGACGCTCGCCAAGATCCGGCAAAACCTGTTTTTCGCTTTCGTCTACAACGTGCTCGGCATTCCGCTGGCCGCGGCCGGGATGCTGAACCCGGTGATCGCGGGCGCGGCGATGGCCTTGTCTTCGGTGTCAGTGGTCAGCAACTCGCTGCTGCTGCGGCGCTGGCGGCGGGGCTCAACGTGAGCTGGCGCGACGCAAAGAATTGTCATTCCGAGGACGCAGTCCGAGGAATCTGCTTCTTGCCCGCACTGAAAAGCAGATTCCTCGCTGCGCTCGGAATGACGGGAATGGGACGACTGGAGATGCGCTTTTGTTTATTTCATTTTGTTAGCGAAAGGAGATTCAAATGCAAACCATAACTTTGGGAATTACCGGAATGACCTGCGGCGGCTGCGTGCGCAGCGTGACCAATGTGTTGAAAGCGCAGGACGGCGTGGCGAAAGCCGACGTCTCCCTGGAGAAGGCGAACGCGGTGGTGGAATTCGATCCGGGCAAGGTGCAATTGGCCCAGCTCAAGCGCAGCGTGGAAGAGGCGGGATTTGAAGTCGCGCCCTGACGCCGGCGAATGCGCGCACCACTCCGATCACGCGGTGGTGCAGCCGAACAAGTCGGCGCTGCTCAAGCGCCTGAACCGGATCGAAGGCCAGACGCGGGGTGTCGCTAAAATGGTGGAAGAGGACCGCTATTGCGTCGACGTGCTGACGCAGATCTCGGCGATCCAGTCCGCGCTCGACGCGCTGGCGCTGCAATTGCTGGAGAGCCACACCAAGGGCTGCGTCCGCTCCGCGATCCGTTCGGGCAAGGGCGAGGCCGCGATCGATGAACTCATGACCGTGGTGAAGCGCTTCGGCCGTTAGCAGGTCGGTAGTCCAGGAAGCGGGGTGCAGATCCGGCAGCGGGGTGCCGGCTCCCGCCCCTGTCGGCGCGATACCGGGAAAACCTATCTTGAGATCGATCATTGGACATTGCCTCCGCCAGCTGCGATCTGATCGATAGGCGCGCGAATGCATCAATCGGTTTCGATTTCAGGCCATAGATTCGGAAACAGAAATCTCAGCGAGGAAAGCGGCAACTCCAGTTTCACAGGTGCTCGGTGATGTTCGGCCGATAGCACACCGAAATCGAGCAGGCTGGCAAGCACTCGGCGGCCGGTTCTTGCTTCTAGACCTGTCATTTCAACAAAGCGTGCACGTTCGATCGGGCCTGCCATTGCCACATAGTGCAGTACTTCAGTTGCTTCGAGTTTGATCAGGGATTTCTGACTGCCGATCTGCCAGGGGTTTTCCTGCAGATGAAGCAGAAGCTCCCTTAGGCGGCCTTTCAATGTACCCAGATCCAGACGCTCCCTCATGAAGCGAACCTGATCCAGACATATTTCAAGAAAGTAACCGGCGAACGCAACCAATTCTTCCTGGGATAGGGGACCACGGCCATCCAGGTCGTTTCGACGCAGAAGATCTGCGTTGTTGAGTCTGGCGTAATACTGTTCCTGCGTGCGCGCGAGTCCGCGCATGGGCGACCACAGTCCCTGCGTAAGATCCATGGCATGGAGCACCAGGTGCGCGTGGAGGCGTGCGGCACGTCCGTTACCGTCAATAAACGGATGGATCCAGGCAAGGCGATGATGCGAACACGCTACTCCGATCAATAACGCTTCCGTGCCTGCTAAAGCACGGTAGCGGTCTGCCCATCCGCATACCAGATCCGGGACATCCTTCCATGCAGGAGCGAAATGGCGCCCTGCCGTAACGTCGTCGCTGCGGTACTCGCCCGGTTTTATGTGTCTACCTGCGTCGGTGAAACGATCAGCCGCAAGCAGTTCGCCATATAGCTGGCCATGTATTTCGTGCACGAGATCTGCGCAAAAAAGCTCCTTCGGGTTGGTGCCGAATAGCTTTTGCTCAAGTCGACTTTCGACCACCATGTGCGCAACGGCAAGTCGCTGCTTCTTCGCCAGCGACTCATCCGCATCAAACTCCTTAAGCAACGCTCGCTCGATTGCGGCTGGTTTGGTGGTCTGTCCCTCGATTCTGTTTGAGTAGTAGGAATTCATCGCGCGCAGCTTTGGGCGTAGCGCGCGCGCTACCTGCCCGCCGGCTTGACCGCCGAGACGGTGGCACTCTGCTACAAGCGTCGCTGCCAACTCATGCAAAGGTCCGAGCGCTCGCTCTTCAGGAAAAAGAGGTTGATACTGACTTAAGTCGGCCATTCATGGACACTTATTTGGACAGAGGAATGGACAGTTTATATAAACTATATCTATTTGACAATATTATAGTTTATGTAACATATGTGTATAAATTGGCCAGTAGATTGGCCAGTAAATTGGCCAGTAAGGCGTGATCAAGTAACCAGCTGGTCGCCAGTAGCCCCGCTGTTCCGAAACACAAGGCGCGAAGCGATCTATGCCTGAAGATCGGCTCTGCTAGCCGTTCTTCAGCCTTTCCCCTCTCTCGCCATCACGGCCGCGTGGCGCGCCAGCAGTTGCCGCGCCTGGTCCAGCACCGGTTGGTCCACCATGCGTCCCTTGTAGGTGAAGGCGGCGCGTCCGCCCTGCACCTGGCGCTCGAACTCCGCCGCCAGTCCGCGCGCGTGTTCGACTTCATCCGCGGAAGGGGCGAACTCCTCGTTGATGATGGGCACCTGCGTCGGATGCACGCAGAACGCGCTTTCGAAGCCCAGCCTTTTTGCGCGTCGGATGCGCGCGCGAAACGCGTCCTGGTCCTTGAAATCCGCCACCGAACCGACGAAGCCGATCGGCATGATGCCCGCACGGCGCGCGGCCGCGACGGCCATTATGTTGGGTATGTACAGGCTGTCGTCGTCCACAGCCATGTGCATGGAAGCGGCGAAGTCCTCGGCGCCTATGATCAGGCCCACCACGCGGGTGTGCGCCGCGGCGATTTCGTTCACGTTGGCGAGCGCTTCCGCGTCCTCCACCATGGCGATGATGCGCGTGTGGCCCTGCGCCAGGCCCTGTTCGCGTTCGAGTTCGGCCATCACCTCGGCCACCGATTGCACGAACGAGGCGTCGGGCACCTTGGGCAGCGTCACCACCAGCACGGACTTGCGCACCGCCGCCTCGAGGTCGCGCACCAGCATGCGCCATGGCCGGTTGACGCGCACGCACACGTCGCGCCCGGCGGCCGCAAGGCGGTCGGCGATGCCGCCAACGCGTGCGCGCGCCTCTTCCTTTTGCGCCAGGCCGACGCTGTCTTCCAGATCGACCTGCAACAGGTCAGCCGGCTGCTTGAATGCGCTTTCGACGAAGCGCTCGCTGATCGCGGGCACGAACAGGATGGAGCGCCAGACGGGCAGAACTTGGGTTTCGGTGGTGTTGCGCATGGGATATTCTCTTAATCGCTATCACAAAATAAGCTGTCATTCCGAAGACAAAAGCTGAGGAATCTGTTTCTTGTTTGACTCAAAAGCAGATTCCTCGCTGCGCTCGGAATGACAATATTCAATAGTCTCGTTCCGAAATATTCGGGTAGGTTCAACCTAAGAGTGACAGTTCGGCGAGAATCTCGTCGGTGTGCTCGCCCAGCTTCGGCGCTGATCGGCGAAACCCGCCCGGGCTGACGGAGAGGCGCGGCACGATGTTGTGCATCGGCAGGCTGCCCATGTCGGCGTCCTCCAGTTCGACGATGGCCTCTCGCCCCAGGGTGTAGGGGTGGTCGAGCAGATCGGCCATGGAGCACACCGGCCCCACGGTCACGCCGGCCGCTTCGAACAGCGCGAGGTTCTCTTCGGTGCTGCGCGTGACGATGAACGCGCCGATGATGGCGTCGAGTTCGTCGCGGTTGGCCACGCGCCCTTCGTTGGTGGCGAAGCGCGCGTCGGTCTTCAATTCCGGCCGGCCTATGGTGTCGAGGATGCGCATCGCCATCGACTGCATCGAGCCGCTCATCGCGACATAGCCGCCGTCGCAGCACTGGTACACGTTGCGCGGTGCCGTGTGCGTCGACTGGTTGCCGGCGCGCATCGTCGCTTCGCCGGTGAGCCGGGTCTTGGCGGCTTCGGAGGCGATGACGGAGAAAATCGGCTCGAACAGCGACAGGTCGATCACCTGCCCCTTGCCCTCGCGCTCGGCCACGCGCAGCGCCGTGAGCACGCCGGCTGCGCCGTACACGCCGGCGATCATGTCGGCCAGCGCCAGCGGCGGCAGCGCCGGCGGCCGGTCGGGAAAGCCGTTGAGATAGGCGAACCCGGACATCGCCTCGACCAGCGTGCCGAAGCCCGGCTTGTGGCTGTAGGGGCCGGTCTGGCCCCAGCCGGAGATGCGAACGATCACCAGCGCCGGGTTGAGTTCGAGCAGCAGCTTTGGCGCGAGGCCCATTTTTTCCAGGCCGCCGGGGACGAAGTTCTCCACCAGGATGTGCGAATGGCGCAAGAGCTTTTTCAGTTGGGCCAGGCCGTCGCCCGCCTTCAGGTCGAGCACCAGCGAGCGCTTGTTGCGGCCG
>JAPLRD010000125.1:0-10691 GCA_026399375.1 Pseudomonadota bacterium | reverse complement strand
GTAGACCTTCCAGTAGATAGCCTGGCCCGCTTCGCGCCAGCGCCTCAGGTCGTCGCCTTCTCCCGGACGTTCGACCTTGATCACGTCCGCGCCGAAGTCGGCGAGGTAGGCGGTGAGCATATTGCCGGCGACGAGGCGCGACAGGTCGACCACGCGCACATCGGCGAGCGGCCCGTTTTGGGTGGGGTCAAATTTGATCATAAGCGAGCATTATCGCGCGTCCCGCCCGTTCGCGCGCCCGGCCGCAGGGCCCGCGTTCGCGACTCGACCGTCCCGCTAGAGGAACCGCTCCCACTCCTTTATGGGCGTGGGTCTGCCGAAATGATAGCCCTGAAAGTTGGCACAGCCGCAATTCTTCAAGAAGTCGAGTTGCGCCTCGGTTTCCACCCCTTCCGCGATCACCTGCATGCCCAGCGCCTGGCTCATGGCGATGATGGCGCGCACGATGGCCGCGTCGTTCCGGTCGCTGGTGACCTCGTCAACGAAGGATTTGTCGATCTTCACCTGGTCGAGCGGCAGCCTTTTCAGATAAGACAGCGAGGAAAAGCCGGTGCCGAAGTCGTCCAGCGAGAAGGTGACGCCCAGTTCCCTGATTTGCTGCATTCTCTGGATGACCTTCTCGACGTTTTCCAGCACCACGCTTTCGGTCAGCTCCAGCTTCAGCGAGGCGGGGTTGGCTGCTGTGTCGCGCAGGGTCGCATACACTTGTTGGACGAAGTCGGGTTGACGAAACTGTCGTGCGCTCACATTGATCGCAATCTGCAATTGGTTCGTCCGGGGATCCTTGGCCCATGCACTGAGCTGGGCGCAGGCCGTCTGCATGACCCACAGCCCGATCGGCACGATCAAGCCGGTGTCTTCCGCGAGCGGGATGAACTCGGCCGGTGAAACCGGCGTCTTGCCGTCCGGGATCCAGCGAAGCAGTGCTTCCGCTCCGGTCAGCTCTCCGTCTCGACCGGTCTGCGGTTGGTAGTAAAGTTGCATTTCCCCCTGCTTCAGGCCGTTGCGCAGCGCCGCTTCCATCGTGGAACGCGAATCGATCGCCGCCTGCATCTGGGGATTGAAGAAACGGATCGTATTGCGCCCCGCTCCCTTGGCCTGATACAGGGCCACATCGGC
This sequence comes from Pseudomonadota bacterium, assembly GCA_026399375.1. Classification (GTDB taxonomy): domain Bacteria; phylum Pseudomonadota; class Gammaproteobacteria; order Burkholderiales; family SG8-39; genus 2-12-FULL-64-23. The sequence continues at coordinate 9,572 of JAPLRD010000125.1, read as the reverse complement.
CTGCTTCAGCAGGACATCGATTGAAATGTCCTGGCCCTGGAAGATCGTGACGCCGATGCTGGGCGTGCTGTGGTGCGACTTTTCCTTGGCGGAAATCGCGTAGGGTTGGTTGAGGGCGCGGTGTATTTTTTCCGCGATCGCCTCCACCTGTTTGGCCGCGGTCGCTTCAACCGTCCCCATGCCTTCCAGCATCACCACGAATTCGTCGCCGCCCATGCGCGAGACGGTGTCCTCCTGACGCACGCTGGCGCTTATCCGTTTTGCGACCTCGATCAGCAGTTGATCGCCGGCGTCGTGGCCCTGCGTGTCGTTGAGCGCCTTGAAGTTGTCGAGATCCAGCATCATCAGGGCGCCGAACACGCGGCTGCGCCGGCTGCCGACCAAGGCATGGCCCAGACGGTCCATCAGCAGACGGCGATTGGGCAGACGGGTAAGCGGGTCGTAGAACGCCAGTTCGACGTTGGTCACCCTGATGCGCTCCAGCGGAAGCAACACGTGACGGTCGAGAAGGCGTATCAGCAGAAAGCCGATGGCCAGCCCCATGGCCCCGATGCCCGCGCTTCGGGCCAATACGGGCACCAGATCAGCGGAAACGCGGACTTCACCCACGATCTTGCCGAAATCCATCAGCGGCGCCCCGCTGTCGACGCAGATCCCGGTGCATTCCTCGCCGACCTGCGCCAGCAGCTTGCCATCGGTATCGATCAGATGCGTATGCGTTGCGACATGCCGGACTTCTTCAATCTGATCGACGAGCCGGTCAGTGGCATACCGCCACACTTCGGGATTGGCGGCAACAGCGCTGCCGGCGCGTCTCGCTTGTACCCTGGCATCATCCGTGACCAGCTGCTGCAAGCCGGAGAATCCGACCAGCGCGTAGATCAGCGCCGGCGCCAGCGCGCCGCCCAGAACCGACGCACGGGCGAGGTTGCGAACCAGCCCTTCCGATACGCTCAGCATGGCTGTCAGCGTCGTGCCGGGATAAAACCATAGAGCCCGGCAATTTTGAGGGCATCGGGCGACTGCAGATACCGGACAAAATCAAGCGTGGCTGCGGAAGGCGTCTTGGCAATGACCAGGTTTAGCGGCTTTTCAATTCGATATGCGCCGCTGCGCAGGTTCTCCGGCGATGGAAGCACGCCGTCCAGACTCGCGGGTTTGAGCGGACTCTGCTCAAGCAGTATTTGTCCCAGCCCGATCGCGCCGAACGAGCCCGGGGTGCGTTCCAGCAGTTTCTGATTGTCGACGTCATTTTCGGCAAAAGGCATTCCGGTGCGCTTGAGTCCGAGCGACACAGCCTCGTCCATCTGCGGTGATATGCCGCGCAGCACCCTGGTGTCGGTTTCCCTGTCGGTTCTCGTGATCACCCTGATCTGCTTGCCGTCAGGCCACTGGGCAGCACGCCCGGAATAGATGTCCGCAACTTGACCCAGCGTCAATTTTGTCTCGGCGCCAACTTCGCGGCCGGTAAATACAAAGGGTGTTCTGACCCATGACACGGAATTGCTCGTCCCCGCGTCCTCCGGTTTTGCCGGATGAACGGAGGGAAACGATACGACTGCAATCTGAATCGCCCCGCTTGCGAGCGCGCGCAAGGCGCCGTTGCTGCCCATGGGGGGCATGATTGCGCTTATCTGCACGGCGGGATGCGCTTTCGCGTAGGGCTCGATGAGGCGCTGGATCAGCAGCGTTCCGGTTCCGGTTCCGCCAACGCGCACGACTTCCTGAGCCAAGGGTCCTTCCACGGTGGCCAGGCTGACCGCGGCGATCAGGAACATGGAAAGTCGCGTCAACGCGCTCCTTCCGATCGAATTGGAAAAGTGCATGCGCTTCTCACTCATTTTTCGATATCGTACGGTGCATCGTTGCTTCTACCGAGCACTTTATTCATATCGGTACCAACATCTTGTTTGTTGCAAGGCTCGCCGAAGTTGATACAGGTCAAACTCCCTTGAAAAACCCTCCCGCGCTTCCGCGCGGCGTTGCTGATGCTCGCGCTGCACGGCAGGCGCCCGGCCGCCTGAGGGCGCACCGACGTTCGATTCGTGACCGGTGGCTGGAACTGACGTAAAATCAGCACCGTCCCGGTCGGGTCGTCAGCCAGAGGTTTCAACAGTGATCGAAGTCAACGTCAACGGTGCCGCGCAGCGCTTCGAGCCCGACACCGATATTGCCGCCATGCTTGAGCGACTGCAGCTCGCGGGCAAGCGCGTCGCGGTTGAAAGGAACGGCGAGATCGTGCCCCGCAGCCGGTTTGCGCAGACCGCGCTGGCCGACGGCGACAAGCTGGAGATCGTGGTCGCGGTCGGCGGCGGTTGAGCCGTTTGAAAGCAAATGCTTTAGAGGTGATTTCACAATCACCTGTCATTCCGAAGCCAAAGGCTGAGGAATCTGTGTTTGATGTAAAAGCAGATTCCTCGCTCCGCTCGGAATGACAATTTTTGAAGTTGTTATTCCGAACTAAACTCTAAGAATTGCGAGCGCACATATGAACGACCCTCTGGTTATCGCCGGCAAGTCCTATCAATCGCGCCTGCTGATAGGCACCGGCAAGTACAAGGACTTCGACGAAACGCGCCGCGCCATCGAGGCGAGCGGGGCCGAGATCGTCACCGTGGCGATACGCCGCACCAACATCGGCCAGAACGCGAACGAGCCCTCGCTGCTCGACGCGGTGCCACCGTCCAAGTACACCTATCTGCCCAATACCGCCGGCTGCTATTCGGCGGATGACGCGGTGCGCACGCTGCGCCTCGCGCGCGAACTCCTCGACGGCCACGAACTGGTGAAACTCGAAGTGCTGGGCGACCCGAAATCCCTGTTTCCGAACATGATGGAGACGCTGGTCGCGGCCGAAACGCTGGTCAAGGACGGCTTCAAGGTGATGGTGTACTGCAGCGACGATCCCATCCTGGCCAAGCGCCTGGAGGAAATCGGCTGCGTGGCGGTGATGCCGCTCGCCTCGCTCATCGGCTCGGGCATGGGCATACTCAATCCATGGAACCTGCAGCTGATTTTGGAGAACGCCAAGGTGCCGGTGATCGTCGACGCCGGCGTGGGCACGGCCTCCGATGCGGCGATCGCCATGGAGCTCGGCTGCGACGGCGTGCTGATGAACACCGCGGTGGCGGCGGCAAAGAACCCGGTGCTGATGGCGCAGGCCATGAAGAAAGCGGTCGAGGCCGGGCGCGAGGCCTGGCTCGCCGGGCGCATGCCGAAGAAACTGTACTCGGCCGCGCCGAGTTCGCCCACCGCAGGCATCATCGGCAAAGCCGCCTGAAGCTTCCCGATCCGGGGCACGGCGAGGGCCCCCATTCAATGCCCGAATCTTCCCATCCGCCGATACGCAGCTTCGTCCTGCGCCAGGGCCGCGTGTCCAATGCGCAGCGGCGCGCCGTCGATACCCAGCTGCCGCTGTACGGCATCGCCTACGCGCCGGGTGCGCTCGATTTTGCGCAGGTGTTCGGCCGCAGCGCGCCGACGATACTCGAGATCGGTTTCGGCATGGGCGAAACCACGGCACAGATCGCCAAGGCGCATCCGGAGAACAACTACCTCGGCATCGAAGTGCACACGCCGGGTGTGGGCGGCCTGCTCAAACTCATCGCCGAAGGCGGACTCGCCAATCTGCGCCTTGTCCAGCACGACGCGGTCGAAGTGCTGCAGCACATGATCGCTCCCGCGTCGCTCGCCGGTGCGCATATATTCTTTCCCGATCCCTGGCCGAAGAAGCGCCACCACAAGCGCCGCCTGATCCAGCCCGGCTTCGTCGCACTGCTCGCCTCGCGCCTTGCGCCAGGGGCCTACCTGCACGCGGCCACCGACTGGCAGGAGTACGCCGAGCAGATACTCGCCGTGTTCGCGGCCGATCCGGGCCTGGCCAATACCGCGCCGGGATTTGCGACGCGCCCGGATTACCGGCCGCTGACCAAGTTCGAGAGCCGCGGCCTGAAACTCGGCCATGGCGTCTGGGACGTCATTTTTCGCAAACTATAGAAATCATCCCCGACGCCTTGCCGGTATAGTTCCGCCTATGCAAAACGCAGCGCCTCCTCCGCGCAAGACTTCGGCCCTGGCCAAGGCCTGGCGCCGCCTGCGCTATGGCGCCGACCGGGGTCCCCTGCCTGCGGACCTGCCGTGCATTCCGATGGCGGCCGATCGCGTCATGACCCTGGCGAGTCCGGCGGAGTTCCGCGAAACCCTGCTCGCGCTGATTGCCCGCGCGAGGGAGCGGATCCTGATCGCGACCCTTTATCTGCAGGATGACGACGCGGGAAGGGAAGTGCTGCTGGCCCTGTATGCCGCCAAGGCGGCGCGGCCGGAGCTGGAGATAGCGGTCTTCGTCGACTGGCATCGCGCCCAGCGCGGACTCATAGGCAAGGGCAAGAGTCCGGGCAACGCAGCCTTGTATCAGGACTTGGCCCGCCGTTTGGGGCCCGGCGTTCCGGTGTACGGCGTTCCGGTGCAGACGCGGGAGATCATGGGAGTGATGCACCTGAAGGGCTTCATCCTCGACGATGCGGTCCTCTACAGCGGCGCCAGCCTCAACGACGTCTACCTGCATCGGCACCAGCGCTACCGGCTGGATCGATACCACCTGCTGCAGGACCGGCAGCTGGCCGACAGCCTGGCAGGTCCGCTGCTCCATGTCATTCGCGCCGATCCGGCGGTGCATCCCCTGGATACCGAGTCCGTGCCGAGAACGGCCTCCCTGCGTGCCCCCATCGTCCGCTTCCGCCGCGTCCTGGCGAAGACGCGCTACCCTTTCGCCGGTGGCCTCATCCGACGGGACGAAGTCGGCATCACGCCGCTCTTCGGCATCGGGGGCCGGGAGAACGAACTCAACGCCGTTCTGCTGCAGCTGATCCGCCATGCGAAAGAGCACCTGGTCCTGTTCACGCCCTATTTCAACCTTCCCGGCCCTCTGCGCCGGGTTATCGGCGCGAAGATCAAGGAAGGATGCAGGATCACCATCGTCCTCGGCGACAAGGTCGCCAACGACTTCTACATCCCGCCGGAAGAACCGTTCAAGGCGATCGGCGCTTTGCCCTACCTCTACGAGGGCAACCTGCGCCGTTTCTGCAATACGCACCAGGCCGCCATGGACCAGGGGCTGCTGAACGTGCAGCTGTGGCGCCACGAGCACCACAGCTTCCACCTCAAGGGCCTGCTGGTGGACCGGGACTACGCTTTGCTCACGGGCAACAACATGAATCCCCGGGCCTGGAACCTGGATCTCGAAAACGGCCTGCTCATCCACGATCCGCACGGGATATTGCAGGACCGGCACCGGGCCGAGCTGGAAGGGGTGCTGGCGCACACGCAGCGGCTGGATCACTACCGGTCGCTTGAAGCCGTCGAATCCTACCCGGTGCCGGTCAAGCGCCTGCTCAAGCGCCTGACGCGCGTGCGCATCGACCGCCTGGTCAATCAGGTGCTGTAACCGCAGGCATTCGAACACCGCACCGGGTCGGTCAACGGCGCAGCACGTGCCGCGCAATGCGGCTGTTCGAAATTACAAACCCAGTTTCGCCGCGAGATCGATGAAATCGGCGGCGTTGACGTCGAACTCCTTCTCCGGCTTCAGGTCCGGTTTCACCGCATCGCCGAATTCGAGCGGCCGCTTCACGAACGCCGCGCGCAGGCCCGTCTTCTGCGCCGCGCGCAGATCGTTCTTGTGCGCCGCCACCATCATCACCTCATGCGGCTTCAGGCCGAGCATGGCCGCAGCGCCGAGATAGGCTTCGGGATCGGGCTTGTAATGATGGAACAGTTCGGCCGAGAGTACGCAATCCCAGGGCAGGCCCGCGTTCTTCGCCATGTTGGTGAGCAGGCCCACATTGCCGTTCGACAAGGTGGTGACGAGGAGGCCCTTCTTCAGCCGCTTCAGGCCGCGCACCGCATCGGGCCAGGGCGAAAGCCGGTGCCAGGCGCGGTTCAGGTGATCCTTCTGTTCCTCGCTCAGCATGTCGAGGCCGGATTCTTCCAGGATGCGGTCGAGGATGCGCCGGTGCAGGCCGTCGATATTGGTCCATGGCAGCTTTCCCGTGCGTACTTCGTGCATCGCCGGCTGATAACCGGCGCGCCAGGCATCGGCGAACGCGGTCCAGTCGGCGCGTACGCCCAGTTCCGTGCCCAGTTTGCGGCCTTCGCGGGCGATGCTGCCGCGCCAGTCCACCACGGTGCCGAACACGTCGAAGGTCAGCGCTTTGACTTGCTGCAGCGCCGGTGTCAGTCGCTTTGCCATGCTGTCTCCCTGAAGTTGATTTTCGAAGCAGTTTTCAATCCCGGTCCGCCGTGTCCGGGTCCGGCGGCAGAAACAGCTGCAGCAGATCGTTGAGGAACCTCTGCCCGTGTCTGGTCGGTGCGATGCGGATATGGTCCCGCGTAATCAGACCACGCTGCACGGCTTGCTGCAAGGGCTGCTCCACGGCGTTGATCGGCAGGCCGGTGCGCTCGGTGAACAGCGCCACCTCGAAACCTGCGGCGAGGCGCAGGGCGTTCATCATGAACTCGAAGCCCAGGTCATTGCGCGACAGCGGGTGTTCTTCCTGCACCGGCGCACCCGCCGCAGTCCTCTGCATGTACTCGCGCGGCTGCTTGTAGCGCGCCTGGCGCAGGATGCGATCGGGAAAGGACAGCTTGGAGTGCGCGCCGGCGCCGATGCCGAGGTAATCGCCGAAACGCCAGTAGTTGAGATTGTGCCGGCACTCCCGCCCTGCCTTGGCGAAAGCCGATGTTTCGTAATTGGCGTAGCCGCTTCCGGCCAGCCGGGCTTCGATCATGTCCTGCATGTCTGCGGCGAGTTCGCCGTCGGGCAGCGGCGGCGGGTGGCGGTAGAACAGCGTGTTGGGCTCCAGCGTGAGGTGATAGGCCGAGAGGTGCGTGGTGCCGAAACCCAGCGCCGTTTCGATGTCCCGTTCGGCCTCCTCGAGCGTCTGCTGCGGCAGCGCGTACATCAGGTCGAGGTTGACGTTGTCGAAGTGCTCTTGCGCGATGCCGATGGCGCGGCGTGCTTCCTCGCCGTCGTGGATGCGGCCCAGCGCCTGCAGCTTCGCCGGATCGAAACTCTGGATGCCGATCGACAGGCGGTTGATGCCCCCTGCGCGGTAGTCGCGGAACTTCGCCGATTCAAAGGTGCCCGGATTGGCTTCCAGCGTGATCTCCGCGTCCGCCGCGAGATTGAGCCGGGCGCGGAACGCCGCCAGCAGCTCTTCGATGGCACGCGCCGAAAACACGCTGGGAGTGCCGCCGCCGAAAAAAACCGAATACACGCGGCGACCCCAGATCTGCGGCAGGGCGAGCTCCAGGTCCGTAATCAGCGCCTGCACGTAGTCTTGTTCCGGTGCTTCGTTCTGGGTCTTTCCCTGCGCTTCGTGCGAATTGAAGTCGCAATACGGACACTTCCTCACGCACCAGGGGATGTGCACGTAGAGCGCGAGCGGTGGCAGCGCCCTCAATCCTGCCGCGCCCGGAGGCGACGCGACGACAAGGTTTTCGCCGAGCATCGATCAGGGAAAGCTGCGCAGTTTGTCGAACAACTGGCGCAGTGCCTGGCCGCGATGCGACAGCCGGTTCTTCTGTTCGGGATCGAGTTCGGCTGCGGTCTTGCCAAGATCGGGAAGGAAGAAATGCGGATCGTAGCCGAAGCCGTTGCCGCCGCGAGCTTCGTCCAGGATTTCGCCCCACCAGTAGCCTTCGCCGATCAGCGGCTGCGGATCGGCCGCGTGGCGCACCAGCACCATGGCGCAATAGTAATAGGCGCGGCGGTCAGGAGAAACGACTAGCGCCCTGATCAGTTTTTCGTTGTTGCGCGCATCGCGTTCTTCGCGGCTGCCCGAGTCCCCGGCGTAGCGCGCCGAATGCACCCCGGGCTCGCCGCCCAGGGCGGGCACGCACACGCCCGAGTCGTCCGCGAGCGCAGGCATGCCAGCGTGCGCGGCCGTGTGGCGCGCTTTCGCCAATGCGTTCTCGATGAAGGTGTGGTGGGGTTCTTCCGCGTCGGCGATCCCCAGCGCGGACTGGGCCAGGACTTCGCACTCCAGAGGCGCCAGTATCGCCTGGATTTCGCGCAGCTTGCCGGCGTTGCCCGAAGCGAGGACGAGTTTTTTCATGGGCGCATTCTACCTCGGCGCAGTCGCATCCCCGCGGCTGCGCCGCCGCTGCTTGCGTCCAGGCTACTGCCGGCCTTGGGCCATGCCCTGCATGATCAGGCCCTTGGCTTCGAGCCGCGCAAAATCGGTGAACGCGCGGGCCGTGGGCGAGAGCTGCTTGCCCACCGGATAGGCGAAGTACCAGTGGTTTTCGAGCGGGAAGCCCTCCACGTCGAGGCAGACCAGCGGTGTTTGTTCCGCTTCCGTTCCGAGCGTGAATCGCGACATGATGGCGACGCCCATGCCGGCGAGGATCGCCTCCTTGATCGCCTCGTCGTCGTTCAGCTCCATGCGGATTTTCGGCGCAATCCCGTGCCGCTCGAACAGTTCGGTCGCGATCAAGCGCGTGCCGGATCCCGGTTCGCGCATGATGAAAGATTCGGCCGCGAGGCGCTCAAAGCTGATTTGCCGCGCGCCGGCGAGAGGATGGTCGTTGCGCGCGAACACCACCAGCGGGTTCGGCAGCAGGGCCTGCGTCACGACGTCGTCCCGTGCGAGCGGCGACCCGAACACGTACAGATCGTCTTCGTTGTTGGCGAGCCGGTCCAGCAGCGTCTTGCGGTTGTGGATCTCCAGCGATACCTGCACCCCCGGGTAGCGCTGGATGAACGCGCCGAGCATGCGCGGCGCGAAATGCTTGCCCGTGGAGCAGACGGCGAGGCGCAGATGCCCGCTTTCCGCGGCGCGCAGGCCGTTCAGCGTGTCTTCTATGGTAGACAGCGCGCGAAACACCTCCTGGCAGCCGGCGTACAGCCGCTGCCCCGCGTCGGTGAGGTAGCTGCGCCTGCCGACCTGTTCGAACAGGGGCAGGCCGACGGTTTCGGTGAGTTTCTTGATCTGCACCGAGGCGGTCGGCTGGGCCATGTGAAGCTCCTGCGCGGCCAGGCTGAAGTTGCCCAGGCGCGCGCTTGCTTCGAAGACGCGAAGTTGCGGCAGTGTTCCGTGCTTGAGGTAGCGTCGGATATTCGATTGCAGCATGGCGATTTCTCCTTCATCTGGTTGCCATGCCGCCGTGCCCTAAATGCACAGCGGCCTTCACCTCAAGGATGAAGACCGCTGTTGAATACCAGCCTTCACCCGATGGGCAAAGGTCTCGCTTGCACGTTGTCACCATGCCGACGCGACCGGGGCGATTGCATGCGCCCGTATTGACGACCGCGTCACGGCAGCCGGCAGCTGCCGAAGCTACTCCCCTTTGGAGGGGCGCCCGGCTTTCGCCGAGTCACTCAATATATGTATAGCAGATGTGATCGGGTTGATCAAGATTTCTTATGCATTACTGTCGCGAGTTCATGATCTGTCCGGTTCTATAGCACGACATCTGTCCGGTTGTCATAGTGCCCCGAAGGGGGTGGGAAATGACGCCGACGCAAGTGCTGCAGGAGATACGGAAGATGAGATTCGAGGAAGCGTATGAGG
>JAPLRD010000164.1 GCA_026399375.1 Pseudomonadota bacterium | reverse complement strand
GGTGATATCGACGCCCGAAGACACGCCGCGCTTCGAGCAGCTGCTCGACGATGGTTCGAAATGGGGAATTTCAATATCGTATGCGGTGCAGCCGGGGCCTGAAGGCATCGCACAGGCCTTCATCATTGGCGCCGATTTCATCGGCGGCAAGCGTTCGGTGCTGATTCTGGGTGACAATATCTTTTATGGTCACGACCTAGTGGCCAATTTGCGCACGGCGGCTGAGAGGCCGACCGGGGCTACTACTTTTGCCTATGCGGTACACGATCCAGAACGCTATGGCGTAGTCGAATTCGATCAGTCGCGCAAGGTAATTTCAATAGAGGAAAAGCCGAAGCAGCCAAAGTCGCGCTATGCTGTGACCGGCCTGTATTTCTACGACCAGCAGGTGGTAGACATCGCGTCGTCGCTCAAACCGTCGGCCCGAGGTGAACTGGAAATCACCGATTTGAATCGTCGTTATCTGGAACAAGGTCAACTGACGGTCGAGGTCATGGGACGCGGTACGGCGTGGCTCGATACCGGAACGCATGAGTCCCTTCTCGAGGCGTCCAGCTTCATCCAGATCATCGAGAAGCGGCAGGGGCTCAAAGTCGCGTGCGTCGAGGAGGTAGCCTACCGTCTCGGCTACATCGACTCCGCGCAGGTTGAACGTTTGGCGGCGCCTATGTCCAAGAACAACTATGGTCAGTATCTGCTCAGCGTGCTGCGCGACCAGGTGTTCTGATGCGAGTGACTCCAACCGCAATTGCCGATGTGCTGGTGATAGAACCCGAGGTGTTTGGAGACGCGCGAGGTTTTTTCTTTGAAAGCTTCAACGAGCGCGCGTTTGCGCAACTGACCGGAATCACTGCGAAATTCGTGCAGGACAATCATTCGCGCTCGGTAAGGAATACGCTGCGCGGCCTGCATTACCAGATTCAACAGCCTCAGGGCAAGCTCGTTCGCGCAGTGACGGGCGAGGTATTCGATGTCGTCGTGGATATTCGCCGCAGTTCGTCTACATTCGGTCGATCCGTTGGTGTGCGCTTGTCGGCCGAGAACAAGAAATTGATGTGGGTTCCTCCTGGGTTGGCGCACGGATTTTCCGTGCTGTCGGAATACGCCGATTTTCTCTACAAGACCACCGACTACTGGGCACCGCAGTACGAGCGAACGATACTCTGGAATGACCCGGAAATCGCCATCGCCTGGCCCCTCGCGGACGAACCCATTCTGGCCGCAAAAGATCGGGCGGGAAAGCGGCTGTACGAGGCCGACGTATTCGATTGAGTCAGATTGAGCCAGATTGAGCCGGATTGAGCCGGATTCTGGTCGCCGGCGCGAACATACGGACGAATAATCACGGGATCGGCTTCAGAGCGATGATTGATCGACACCTCTGCTCTCAAGGAACCGGGGCGTTCCGCTGCTACCCAATGCTGTGAAAATACCGGTTGATTAGTCCGCGCGTATCTCATTGATTCTAACGCTACTGAATTTTGGTGCTTGTGGACTTGTCTCTCGTCGATGCGGGCAGGGCGGAGAGAATTACGGCTCAGAGAGAGTGGAATCGGGCCCAAATCGGGGCAAGTGCGAAATCGCGAAGTCCGCAAGAGCCCGTAGGAACCCGCGAACACACGCGGGCTTACGAAAAAAAACACCAACCGCAGATGTGGTTGGTGTTTTTTATTGGTGGAGGCGGGGGGAATTGAACCCCCGTCCGCAAGCCCTCTACAGACAGATCTACATACTTAGCCAGGTTGTTAGATTTGACCGGTTGCCCGCCAACCGGCAGGCTGACAAACGGCGAGTCACCTATTTTTTAGCGCATCGCAAAGTGACCCTGCGGCACGCGAGCTCATGTGAATGACTCTGCCGTAACTTGCGTTACCCGGCCCATGAACCAACCGGTGCAGAGCTAGCCGGTATTAAGCGGCTAGTGCGAAACGTTCGTCCCGGTATTAAGCGGCTAGTGCGAAACGTTCGTCGTTCGCGGTTATTGCGTTTCAGTTGGATTTACGAGGTAGCTGATCCTCGGTATGCACTGCGCTGCTTTGTAACCCACGTCGAAACCAGGTCGCCCCCGGTATCTGGTGTGGATCGATGAATGCATGGCGAGGTGAAAATGCTCTCCGTCATGCGCCCGTCGATCCCGAACTACAACCACATTATCGCATATGGGGCGGAACCGGGCGGAAATCAAGCCGCTCAGAGGTAGTCTAGGACCTGTCGCGGATGGTCGATGATGGCGTCGGCCTGCCAGGATTCGATGGGTCCGCCGTCGCCCAGATAGCCGTAGCGAGCCGCCAGCGCCCGCATGCCGGCCGCGCGGGCCGATTGTATGTCGCGCAGATCGTCGCCGAGATACAGGCAGTCGGCTGGGTCAAGACGCAGCGTGGCGGCTGCGTGCAACAATGGATCCGGATGCGGCTTGGCACGGGACGTGGTGTCGCCGCCGACGATGCATGCCGCGCGGGTCGCCAGTTGCAGGCTCTGGAGCAGCGGAATGGTCAGGCGTTCCGATTTGTTCGTCACCACACCCCAGAGGATGCGGTCCAGTTCCAATCGGGCAAGCAGTTCGGCCATGCCCTCGAACAGGCACGTTTCGACGCAGATTTCCGCGGCGTAGAAATCGAGAAACCGGGACCGCAGCGCCTCGTAATTCTCGTCCCCCGGGTTCAGGCCGAACCCGACCTTGAGCAGGCCGCGCGCGCCGCTGGATGTGTAGGGACGGGTGGTTTCCGCTGGCATCCGTTCAAGACCGTTTTCAGCCCGCACGCGATTGAGCGCCCGGGCGAGGTCCGGCGCGGTGTCGGCGAGGGTGCCGTCCAGATCGAACAGCACCGCCCGGATATTAGGCATCGCGGACGCAATGCATCAGGTAATTGACGCTGGTATCGTCATTGAGGGAGTAGACCTTGGTCAGGGGGTTGTAGCCCATGCCGATGACCGTGTTCAGGTTGAGCCCGGCGGCGCGGCAGTACTGAGCCAGCTCCGACGGTTTGAGAAACTTGGAGTAATCATGCGTGCCGCGCGGCAGCAGGCGCAGGATGTATTCGGCGCCTATCACCGCGAACACATAGGACTTCGGGTTGCGGTTGAGGGTGGAGAAGAACAGGTGCCCCCCCGGTTTGACCAACTGCGCGCAGGCGCGAACGACGCTGGCCGGATCGGGCACGTGTTCCAGCATTTCCATGCAGGTGAGCGCGTCGTATTGCGCATTCTCGCGCTTCGCCAGGGCTTCGGCGCTGATTTCTTCGTAGTCCACCTCGCGGCGGGATTCGAACAGGTGGAGCATCGCCACCTTCAGCGCTTTTTCGGACAGGTCTATGCCTTTGACACGCGCGCCGAGCGCAGCCATCGATTCGGCAAGGATGCCGCCGCCGCAGCCAACGTCGAGGACCGATTTGCCTTTCAGGCTCGCGATCTTGTCGATCCAGCCCAAGCGCAGGGGATTGATCTCGTGCAGCGGCCGGAATTCGCTGGTGGGATCCCACCAGCGGTGCGCCAGGTCGCTGAATTTGGCAAGTTCCTGCGGGTCGGCATTCATGGTATCGGACCTTCCAAACAAAAAAGCCCCGCTGGCGCGGGGCTTTTGAAGGGTTGCGGAAAACTTACTTGCTGCGCGAGCCCACCACTTCGATTTCGACGCGGCGATTCTTGGCACGGCCGGCCGCAGTCTTGTTGTCGGCGATCGGCTGTGACTTGCCTTTGCCTTCAGTGTAGACGCGGTTGGCTTCGATGCCTTTGCTCACCAGATACGCTTTGACCGCATCGGCGCGGCGCAGCGACAGTTTCTTGTTGTACGCGTCGCTACCAACGCTGTCGGTGTGGCCGATGGCGATGATCACTTCCAGGTTCACCGCTTTCAGCTTGCCCACCAAGTCATCAAGCTTCGCTTTGCCTTCGGCCTTCAGCACGGCTTTGTCGAAGTCGAAATGCGAATCGGCGGCCATGGTCACTTTTTCGGTGACGGGCTTGGGTGAGGCGGCGGGCGCAGGCGCAGGCGCGGGCGGCTTCGGTGCGGCGGCGGGGGCCGGTGCGGGAGCCGGAGCGGCTTTCTTTGGCACCAGATCGGGATCGCATTCGGCGGTCGCCATGGCCGGGGTCCAATAACCCGCGCGCCAGCAAAGGCCGGTCGAATTCTTGACGTTCAGGCCGCTGGAACCCCAATTGGCCTGTCCAACTTGTCCGAATGCCGCACTCGTTCCCATGCCAAGCGCAAGCGTGGCCGCGAAAATCAGGCCGAGATGTTTTGCTGATTTATTCATATTGTTCCCCTCAAAAAAATTCGATCGTCTTGCGCTATGAAAAGCGTGCCGCAGGCCTTTGATTAAGCCCTTGTTTCCATTGAAAGCGTATTTTGCCACAAACCAGCCAGCTTTTCTAGGTCATTTTTGGGTACTCGTTTGAGGCTGTGGTTTTCCACCAAGGCTTGACCGGCGACCCAAACGTGGCTCACGTTCTCGCGGCCGGCGGAATAGACGATGTGGGAGATCGGGTCGTAGCAAGGCAGCATTTCCGGCGCCGTGAACTCGACCGCCGCGAGGTCGGCAAATTTTCCGGGCTCGATCGAGCCGATGGCGTGATCTAGGTGCAGCGCGCGCGCGCCGTCCAGGGTGGCCATGGACAGCGCAATATGGGCGGGCAGGGCGCTTGCATCGCCGCTGGTGGCCTTGGCGAGCAACGATGCCTGGCGCATTTCCTGGAACAGGTCGAGGCGGTTGTTGCTGGCCGATCCGTCTGTTCCCAGGCCTATATTGATCCCGTGCGCCAGCATCCCGGTCACCGGCGCAAATCCATTGGGTCAGGTGGACGGCGTGCACTGCGATCAGATTGGGGCCGACGAGACCCAGCCGCCGCAGCCGCTCCAGCGGTCGCAGCCCGTGGGCCGTCAAACTGCGCTCTATCTCGCCCGGCGATTCGTGCACATGCATGTGCACCGGCAGGTCGAGTTCCTCGGCCAGGGTGATCAGGCGCGAAAACGTCCTGTCGCTGACGCTATAGGGGGCATGCGGCGCCATGCAAAACGAAAGCAGCGGCTGTTCGCGCAGTGCGTCGCGCAGCGACAGGCCCTTGGCGACATAATCTTCTGCGTCGGTGGCGTACGCGGTCGGGGCATCGACGACTATCATTCCCAGCGCGGCGCGCATGCCCATGTCCAGCGCCGCCCGGCCCGCTTCCGCCGGATATAAATACATTTCGTTGAAACAGGTGATGCCGCCGCGCAGCATCTCGGCGCAGGCGAGCAGGGTGCCGTCGTAGACGAACTCAGGCGACACGTGCCTGGCTTCGGCCGGCCAGATGCGGTCCTGCAGCCACTGCGCGAGCGGCAGGTCGTCGGCGTAGCCGCGCAACAGCGCCATCGAAGCGTGGGTGTGCAGGTTCACCAGTCCCGGGATGAGTGCGTGCGCGGGCAGAGATACGTACTCGGAGGCGGCGTAGGCCGCGTGCGCCTGAGTTCTGGGCAGCACGGTCAGGATGCGCCCGTCGCGCACGGCGACGCTGTGGTGTTCCAGCGCAAGCCCAGCCGGGTTGACCGGGATCACCCAGCGGGCGTCGATCAGCAGGTCTGCAGATTCCATATCACGTTTCGCCCAAAAAAATCCCCAGGTTACAACTCAGCACGCGTCCGCGCGCTGACACGAAGCTCCCCTCGCCCTCGCAGCGGGAGAGGGGGTGAGGGTGGTGTCGCCCCATAAAAAAAGCCCCGCGTAGGAAGCGGGGCTTTCTTAGGAGGGCAAGTTGCTTACTTCGCCGGCCCCTTGATTTCAATTACGGCGCGGCGGTTAGGCGCGAGGCACGAGATCAGCGCCTTGCGGTCCTTGCCGTCCGGGCAGGCTTTGATCTGCAGCGTCTTGCCCATGCCCATGGTTTCAATCTTGGAGCCGTCGATGCCTTTCTTGACCAGATAGGCTTTGACCGCGTCGGCGCGCTTCTCCGACAGCTTCTGGTTGTACTGCTGCGAGCCCAGACGGTCGGTGTGGCCCGAAACCAGGATCATCTCGAGTTTGCCGCAGTTCGGAACCTTGGCGACGACGTCACTGTCGATTTTCGACAGGGCCGATTTCTTCAGCGTCGCCTTGTTGAACTCGAACGTATCGTCGGCGCTCAAGGTGATAGTGGCATCGCAGCGCTTGGGCGCCGCTGCCGCGGGTGCGGGCGCAGGCTTGGGCACCAGATCCGGATCGCATTCCATGATCGCCATGGCCGGCGTCCAGTAGCCGGCGCGCCAGCACAGGCCGTAGGGATCTTTGACTATGGTGCCCGAACTGTGCCAGTAGCCTTGCGCCTGCGCCAAGGCAGGTGCCGATGCCATGGCGGATAGCGCGAGAATGGAA
>JAPLRD010000297.1 GCA_026399375.1 Pseudomonadota bacterium | reverse complement strand
GAAAACCGCGAATTATACTGCGTTAGCGTCAGTTTCTTGTGACTTTGCCGTTGTCGATCTTCACCATGTATACGCTGGGCACGTTCTGCGCGCTCTCGTTGCCCGCCGGACCCTGCTTGATGAAGGCGATGTCGCCGTTGATGCCCTTGACCTTCACGTTCCACATCGCCTTCTGGATCGCCTGCGGCTCGGCCTTGCCCGCTGCCTTGATCGCGGCGACGATGGTGTTGATGCCGTCCCAGCCGCGGAATCCCTCGGTCAGTCCGCCCGGCGCGAGTTTGCGCGCATTCCAGTCGGCGACGAATTTCTTCGCCACTTCCGGATTCTTCACCGCTTCCGGAAACCACGGCGTAAAGAACACCAGGTGGTAGGACCCATTGGCGGCATCACCCGCCTGCTGGATCAACTGGTCGGGCGAGCTCGAACCACCGGTCGTGATAATGCGTGTCTTGAGCTGCTGTTCCTTGGCCTGTTTGAGAATCAGCGTGATCTGCTCCACCGCGGTGGTCACGAACAGCGTATCGCTGCCGGAGGCCTTGATCTTTGCAAGTTGCGCCGAGAAATCCGTCGCCTTCGGGTCCATGGTTTCCATCACCCCGATCGGCACGCCCTGCTCTTTCAGCATGGCGGAGAATTCCTTGGCGGCGCCAAGGCCGAAATCATTGTTGATGGACAGAAAATCCGCCTTCTTGATGCCCATGGTCTTCACCGTAGGCATGAACGCCTTGGCTTCCATTTCAGAGGTGGGGCTGATGCGGAAAACCCACGGATTTCCCGAGGTGGTGATCTTGCCCGAGGACGACGTTTCCACCAGCATGGGCACGCCGTACTCCATGAGCTTGGGCATCACGGCCAGCGTCAGCGTCGAGCTCCATGCGCCCAGCATCACCGGCACCTTGTCCTTGCCGATGAGCTTCTCCGCCGTCGCAACCGCTTCGGTCGGATTGGACTTGTTGTCCTCGATGACGAGCTGAATCTTCTTGCCCAGCACGCCGCCTGCGGCGTTGATCTGCGCTTCGGCGATCTTGGCGCCTTCGGTCACGTAGTTGCCCGATGCGGCAAACGCGCCGGTCAGGGGCTGGGTAACGCCGATTTTGATGGTGTCCTGCGCGGCCACCGGACCCGCCAGCGGCGCCGAGCCGACAAGGCCGGCTCCGATTGTTGCCCAAATAGTACGATTCATCCTGTTCTCCTAAACGGTTTCGCAGCGGGTTAATTGCACGGAAGGAATTGCCCTAGCCGATCTGTTTTTCAACTAGTCCTAATGTTAGGACGTTAGCATAGGAAATTGCGCGGACGCAAGCCTTTGCGCGTTATTCTGGCGACGCAAAATTCGATGCTTCATGCCCGTGCGCGCCGCACCGGACCGGTGCGCAGAACCGCGCAATTTGGCGTACTGCGGCAGCGTCTGGCGCTCGTCGACGGCGGCGTCGAAACCCGCTTCGCACTCAAGGGAGAATGCCGGTCGGCCCGGCATTTCCCCCGGGAAGCGAATTTCAACAGCCTCCTCTAACGCTTGAACGCCTTCAGCTGCGGAATGATCTGGTTGGCGATGATTTCGATCTGGCTCATCTCGTACTTGTACGGCACGAACACCAGCTTCTGCACACCCACGGCGAGGTGCTCCTTGAGCTGTGCGACGCACTCGTCCACCGTGCCGATGATGGCGCTGTCCTTGGTCGAGTCGCTCCAGGACGCGTAATCCCATTCCGTGCCCAGCCACTCCATCATCTGGCTTTCGACCGCGGCGCGGGACTTGCCTATCATGATGGGCAGTTGCGATCCGTTCATGAGCTGGTCCGGATCCTTGCCCGCTTCCTTGGCGAAATTGCGGACCTTGGCCCAGGACTTGGCAAAGCTGTCGGCCTTGTAAAAATAGGTCAGCCAGCCGTCGCCGTCGACCGCCGCACGCTTGAGGACACGATCGACATAACCGCCGATCAGAATGGGCGGACGCGGCTTTTGCGCCGGCTTCGGATACATCACGCCGGCCGGAATCCTGTGATTGGTCCAGTTGCCCTGGACCATGTCCTCGGTCCAGAAGCGCTTCAGGATGTCCAGATTTTCGTCCATGATCTTGCCGCGCTGCTCGAAGGGCACGCCGACGGCGTCGAACTCGCGCTTGTACCACCCCGCGGCCATGGCCATCAGCAGGCGGCCATCCGAGATCAGATCGATGCTGGAGAGTTGCTTCGCCAGCACCACCGGGTTGCGCAGCGGCAGTACCAGAATCCCCGTCGAGAGCTTGATCTTCTTCGTGCGCGCGGCGATGGCCGTGAGCAGCGTGAGCGAATCGATAATGGGAAAGTTGGGCTCCACGCCGAGCAGGATATGGTCCCAGACCCACAGCGAGTCGAATCCCATCTCCTCCATCTTCACGCCGAAATCGACCAATGCCCTGGCGTCCGGCATCTCCGGATAGGCGGTGAAATTGCGGGCGGCGATGCCGTACGTATTGTGCAAGGTGGTCATGTGTTTTCTCCGGGGAACCTGTAAATTCAGTCTTGTTTCTTGAAGCGGCGGACGCTACGCGATGTAAAGGCGATCGGGGTCGAGATTGCGCAGAACGGCGAGTTCGCGCTCGGTCGGCGGCTCGGTCACTTCGATCCCGCTTTCGAACTCGAGCTCGAATCCGGTGTTCTCCTGCACCTGGGCGGGCGTAACGCCCGGATGCAGGGCGACCGCCTTCATGTGCTTCGTCACGTCGTCGAAGCCGAAGATGCCCATATCCGTCACCACGCGATACATGCCCCCGGCGGTGAGGCCCGCCTCGCTGCGTGTCGTCCCGCCGCGCAGGAAACCGGGGCTGGTGACGAAGTCGACTGCTTTGACGAAGCGGCGCTTCTCGTGCTTCATCGCGACGATCATCTGGGTGAGGCTGGAGATGTCATTGCCGCCGCCGGTGCCGGGGAGGCGCGTCTTCGGGTGGGCTGGGTCGCCGATGAAAGAGGAATTGAGGTTGCCGCACTGATCGATCTGCGCGCCGCCCATGAAGCCGATGTCGATATAGCCGCGCTGCAACAGGAGCAGGACGTCGGTGCTGCTGAGCACCATGTTGGCGCGCTTGGTGCAGCGCTGCTCGTTGGTCGAGGGCGGCAGTTTGCCCGGCTCGATCACCGGGCCGATGACCCCGCCTTCGAACAGGATCGTCAGGCCGGGACTGTGCAATGCCTGTGCGAGGGTCGCCGCCAGAAGCGGAATCCCCACACCGGCGAACACGACCTGCCCGTCTTTGAGCAGGCGCGAACTCATCACCGCAAGCAGTTCGCTGGCGGTGTAACTCTCGAGGCTACTCATTGGCGATGCTCCGTCCGCGCCGCGAGGCATCCAGCAAGTCGTCAAGCCCGAGCAGATTGAGATACCCGTTCCACGATTTCGGGCCGTAGACGTAGCGCTCGAGGTATTCGTTCATTCCCTTGACAGGATCCTTGTTGACCAGCGAGGTGTAGTAGTCCATGTGCTGGTACAGCGGTTCGTAGCTGCCGCTGCATTCGTGCGGCGCGCAGCCGTAGGGAACCTCGACCACGGCCTCCACCGCGAAAAAAGGAATCTTCGTCTGGTCCGGCGCGCGCCGGATCTGGTTGTTGGAGACGATGCGCTCGGTGGTGAGGATGACCCTGTTCGCGGCCATGGCGAGGTCGACGTCCATGAACTGCAGACCGTCGAACTGCGCGTTGCCGTAGGCGTCGCAGCGCTGCACGTGGATGATCGCCACATCCGGGTTGAGCGCCGGAACTAGCAGGAGCTTGTCACCGGTAAAGGGGCAGTCGATCTCGCGTACTTCCGGGCGCAGGCGCACGACGTCGGAGCCGAGCATCGAGCGCATCGGCAGAAACGGCACGCCCATGGCGCCGGCGCGAAAACGCATGCCCATCGCCATGTGGCTCCATTCGTCGAAGCGCGTTTTTCCCGACTCGACGTAATGGCGCATCACCTTCGACACGCCCCAGACGATCCCCTGGCTGAACCAGCTCGTGATGATGCGGTCGCAGACGCCGGAGGCGTAGAGCCAGTCGCCCTCGCTCGAGGTGATGCTGCGCGCGCAGGTGAGCCCCTTCTTTCGCGCGCGGATCAGCGCCCATATCATGGCCATGGGCGTGCGCGACAGCGTGCTGCCGCTGATGCCGACCGTCTCGCCGTCCTTGATCAGCGATGCCGCCTGCTCCAGGGAAACGACCTTCTCGTGGAGACTGCGATCGCGCCCGGCGAGCTTTCGCCGCAGTTCGAGATAAGGTTGATCTGCCATGTAATCTCCGATTGGGCTCGCCGTGCAGGCTCAGCCTGCCTGCATCGCCTCGGCGTTGAAGTCCTGTATGAGCTTGTCCCACGCAGGAATCGATGCCTGCAGCCCGCTCCAGAAAGCGCCTTCCTTGCGGCTGTCGAAATCCTCGACCGACACGCCCTGCTGCTCGACCCAGGTGTAGTAGCCCAGGTTGAATATGCGCCGCCGGTCGACGTGGGTCAGTTCGATCAGGTGATCGTCCTCCACCGCCTGCAGGTGGTGCCCGAATATTTCACCCGCGTTCACTTCGTCAAAGCCCTGCGGATACGTGCGCGCGAGATGGGATTCGCGTTCGCTGCCGTACAGTTCGGCACTGTCGGTTGCCACCGTCAGTATCGCGTCCGAGGCACCCAGTTCCAGGCGCTTCGCGATCTTTATCGCGGCGACGATGTTGGCCCAGCCGGAAATGCCGATATTGTCCAGTTCACGGATCAATTTCGGTTCCAGCTTCTGCCGTTTGGCAAGATAAGTCCGGCCGACGTCGGAATTGCACAACAGGTTCAGCGCATCGGAACTCCTGTCCGACACGCCGACGACGATGTCGGTGTTCATCACGTTGTGTATGAGCGGAATGTGCTTGTCGCCTATCCCCTGGATGTTGTGCTCGCCATAGCCGTTGCACAGCATGGTCGGGCATTCCGTGGCCTCGACCGCCGCTATCTTGGAGCCGTGGCGGGATTTCAGATAGTCCCCTGCGGCGATGGTGCCCGCCGAGCCCGTGGCCGAAACGAAAGCAGCCAGCCGCAACTCCGGCGTCCTGGCGAGCATGTCGTCGAACACGCGGTCCAGAGCCTGCCCGGTGCAATGGTAGTGGACGAGGTAGTTGGCGAACTCGGAAAACTGGTTGAGGATCACGTTCTGCGGGTCACGCGACAGTTTCGCGCACTCGTCGTAGATTTCCTTGACGTTGCTCTCCGTTCCAGGCGTCCTGATGATGTCCGATGGATCGCTCACCCATCGATCGAGCCAGTCGAAGCGCTCCCTGCTCATGCCCGCGGGGAGCACGGCGACGCCGCGACAGCCCAGAATGCGCGAGATCGCCACGCCGCCGCGGCAATAGTTGCCGGTCGACGGCCAGATCGCTTTGTGGCTCGCAGGGTCGAAGCGGCCGGTCACCAGACGCGGCACCAGGCAGCCATAGGCGGCCAGCACCTTGTGCGCGCCTATCATCGGGAAGCGCCGCCCCAGGGCGACGACGATTTTCGCCTTCACGCCGGTCAACGCATCGGGCAAGACGAGGTAACCCGGCACATCGGCGAATCCGCTGCGTTTCACGTCGTTGAACCAGTGAACGCGCCAGAGATTGGCAGACTGCGGCTCATCGGGATTCACGCCGGCAAGTGCATCGCGCTGCCGTGCCGGGATGGTGGCGGGATTGGCAAGCTGCGTCAGGGTGGGCAGAGAGACGTTCAGTTCGCGCAGGCGTTTCACCGCGCTCAGGCGAAGTTTCGCGTCGAAAATCGCAGGAGCAAAGCTGAGTTGGGTCATGTTAGCCACTCTTTCTAATGTTAGTATGATGGCATATCGATTTGCAGCGCGCAAGTCGCGGCGCCTCTCTGATATCACCCCGATCCAAAATCGCACGCGCAGTGCCTGACGAGGTACAGACCGACCGCAAATCCGGGATCAATCCCGGACTCGAGAATACGCTGACGCCGTATCAACATTGCGTTGAATTGCCGTCAACAGATTTCCTCACATCAGCCCGCGCTCGTACCCGGTACTGCGCGGCGGTTCCCTGCGCGACTTGTTTCCGCGATGGAATTCCATGAAGAATTTGGATGAGCTGTTTCGCGGAACTGTTCCATGCATATGGTTTTTCGCAGCAGCTTTCATCCTGTAAAAACAGGCTGAGCATTTCGCGTCCCCGTCTTCGCGACGGAAACCGTCCCCGCCGGGCACGCAATATGCGTTATGAAACTGCGTAAGAAAAACAGGCTCACAAAATAGAAGCAATCATGCAACCGCATTTGAAGCCCAGTCCATGGGCCAAAGATCACCGCGCCGAAAAAGGAGAGCACTGATGCCCCGCAGACTTTATTTCGCCTGGCGCATGTATGTCAGCCTCAACTATTCCTGGCGTGTCGCCTGGCACAAAGCGGCGTACCCTCAGGTACTGTAGCAGGCGCCGCGCGCGCCGTTCGTCCATCGCGAAATGAGCGGAATCCTGTTTCCGGTTCTCTACCGCGGGCTGCGCAGAGGGGAGAGTCAGAAATGCGGGGCGATTCTGCACATGAGGAGTTCTGCAATACGGCCAGGCTCGCGGCCGTTGCCGCTATTGTTTGCACGATGTGCGCCTGCTCCGTAATGAGGGACAGGCCAGGCCAGACGAGCGATGCAATCGGAACAACGCGAAGCAGGCAACAAGCGCCGCCCCCGCCAACTTCGCCGGGCACACCGACGGCATCGGTGACGCCATCTGCGCCACCAGTTCCGACTGCAGCCACCGCTCCGGCCGCCACCACAGCCCGCGCCAAGACCTCTGCGGCAAGTCCCGCGGGCGCCCTCAGCCTGCGCTCAAATTGCACGGCCCGCGACGAGACCGGCTACACCGAGTCGATCAGACTTGCGGTGGATGAGGGCCGCGTTGGACTGCTGGAAGCGAAAATCGAAATTCCCAGGCGCGGTTCATGCGGCTTTCGATTGGCCGATTTTCGACAGACGCGCACCGAACCGCACGTGGAATTGATATCGAGCAACGGATCAATGTGCACCGTCCGCATGTGGCAGCAGGGCGGTCGCTTCACGGTATCGTTCAGCGACTGCCAGGAGAAGTGCACGCGCGGTGCATTCGACTACGTCTGGCCGGTGGAACTGAACTCCGCCGACGGCTCCTGCCTGTAACTGCACCCGGCAGGCGGCGCACCCGCCGGATGCACCCGTCCCTTGGGCTGGCTGCCGCCAGTGCTTAGCGTAAAATCGCTCATTGCCGTCAAGAAGGCCCACCATGCCAGGCGTTACCGACTACGGCGCTTTCGTCGTCGCAATCATCGTATTTCTGCTGCTTCCCGGTCCGGGCAACCTGGCCTTGATAACCTCGACCGGCAAAGGCGGCGTCAGCGGAGGCATCGCGGCCACCTTGGGCGTGATTCTGGGCGATCAGGTTCTGATGTGGCTGGCGGTAGCGGGCGTCGCAACGCTGTTGAGCACCTACCCCGCTGCGTTTTACGGTGTGCAGTGGCTGGGCGCCGCCTACCTGGCCTGGCTGGGCGCCAAAATGCTGCTGGCCAGACGGGGCTCCGCGCCGGTGCTGCACATCCGGCCACAGCAGTATCTGCGCCAGGCGCTCATGATCACGCTGCTCAACCCGAAGGCGATCGTGTTTTATATGGCGTTCCTTCCGTTGTTCGTCGATCCCGCACAGCATCAGGGCCTGACGACATTCGCCATCATGGCAGTGACCATCGCGGTGCTGACCTTCCTCTATGGCGTGGTGGCAGTACTGCTGACCCACTTTCTGGCCGAGCGTCTGCGTGCGAATCCGCTCGTCACGCGACTCATGGAAAAGCTGGCCGGTCTGTTTCTGATCGGCTTCGGTATCAAGCTGGCGCTGAGCCGATGACAGCCGATTTCCTTTCGAAAGGGGCGGCAGTTTCGTGACGCCTGGCCGGGTGCAGTTCGAGTGTGGCTTCGCAGGTCTCGGTTAGAATTGCGCCGATGAGCAAGCAGGACCTGACCGCGGGCAGCGCCCACACCCCGATGATGCAGCATTATCGTTGATAGCTAGTATTAGCAGTGCATTGCAACACAATAGTCTGCTTTTGGCTCTAATTTGGCTCCATTTCCTACTGCTTCCAGTGACAGGGACCGGTATGTAGCCAGGTGTGTGTAATTCGTCTATCGACAATCGAGCAGCAACTAACCAACGCAGCAACCAATCTCTTGCCAAAATGAAGACCAAGAAAGCAAATACGGATCCGACCGAGGAGATCGAGGACGAAATGATTAAGCAAATGAACTTCGTCCTCAACGAGTTCTCTATGGTGCTGCGTCTGTTGGAGAAAGGAAGGCCAAGAGCAATGCGGGAGTTTGCCCAGAAGGCTACTGCATGGCGCAAGGCGTCCATCGCGGCGGGTAGTCTGAAAGACTTTTACATCAATGCAATCGCTGCTGAGGCTAGATATCGAGCGCTAGATAGGAAGGACAAAAGCAAGGACTAAGTCCCAGCGCTACACCAGTTTGCCGGTAGCCCTTATCCTGTAGAACAACCGCTCTCCTTGAACAGATTGCTGCGAGCCTGCCGCCCAGGCCGAAGCCACGCGGCTTAAAGTGCGAACGGCTTCTTCACTGTTTTTTTCTTTGCTTTCTTTGCTGTCTTTGCTGTCTTTGCTGTCTTTGCTGTCTTTGCTGTCTTTGCTGTCTTGCTGGTCTTTTTCTTCTTCATAGCCTTCAAAAGCTCATGTTCTTCCTCTAATTTATAAAGCCTTTGAATTTCAGCAAAAATGATTTGCTTGGTTTCTTCGGCTCCCGCTTTGTAAGCGAGATCGTATGCCCTATTAAAATCATTGTCCTTCGCTTGAGCGTCTGCTCCTGCACTTATAAGCGTTAGGGCTGCGTCCTTTGCGTTTGTCTTGCCTGTCGCATGAAGTGGCCTACGCCCATATTTGTCCCGAGCTTCAATATTGGCTCCTGCCTGAATCAACGCTTCTATCGTTCTAACAGCGTTCCAATGAGCGGCAAGGTGAAGCGCTGTTTGTCCGCTTTCAGATCTGGCCTCTATGTCCGCTCCGACTTGGATCAAAGCTAATGCTGCTTCCATTGAGTTGTAGTGCGCGGCCCAAAACAGCGCGGTATATCCAGACACATCTCGTGCTTCAAGATTAGCTCCGGCTTGTATCAAAACATTAACTGTTTCTGTCGAGTTGGATTTTGCAGCATTGATTAAAGGGTTCCAACCGCGATAGTCTGGCGCTTCTAAGTCTGGCGCTTCTATATCTGCTCCAGCATCTATCAAAGCTCTTACGATATTCGCAGCATCAATAGACTCTTTAGTTTCTTCCATCGTCATATCCTCAGCGTTGAACGTCTGGGTTGGTGGGCGTTCGCCCATAACAGCAGCCCAAGCAATGCGCAGTCTCTACTCCACTCCAAGCGCCTTAAATGCAGCGTCCGTCGGATCTGAGTAGAAGCTAGTCTGGAATTTCGCGAAAAGCTCCCCTGGAACCGTGGGGATGTCGGCTACGCTAGGCATAGGTAACAGAATTCGCTTGGCGCCAGCCTCAAACGCCACTTGCAGCGTCTCGGCGAGATTCCCCCCTTTGGTGATCGTGCCACCCAGGCTCATGTCGCCCATCACCACCATTTGGCTCTGAACAGGCTTGCTCAGTGCCGCCGAGCACAGCGCAATAAAGCTAGCCAATGTAAGTGACTCTGGATGACCGGTGTTCTGTAGTTCGACCAGATGCACATGGAAGTCCTTTTCTGTTGGCTTGATCGATACGCTTACGCGTGAGGCATTTGCCTTGAAATAGTCGAAAGCGACGCGCACTGGCTCGCGCGATAATGAGCCCGAGACAGAGAGCTTTCCTGTTCCGGCGATACTCTGGATCTCAAGGCGGTAGGCGCCGGGCATGCCGCCGTTTCCAATGCTGACAACGTGAAGCGTGCCAGGATTCAGTCGCCCATCTGGAATAAGCCCCCCGCCACCTTGCTCGGGCACGCCGATGAATTTTTCCTGACTGTCTTCGAGATCGATGTAGGAAAAATGAACGTCATAGAACTCCATTCCGCCGATTTTCTTGAGCTGCTCCTTTACCCGCCGCCTTGTTTCCAACGCGTATTCAAGACACTTTCTAACAGTCTCTTTGGTGTAGCTGCCATCCGGGCAAATGAGCTTCAACAGTCCGGAGACGGTTCGACGCACGGCGATGAGCCCTTCTGATTTTCCTCGAAGCGATATGGAATAGTAACGATGCACCAGATGCCGCCGACCAACAGCTTCTCGAACTGCCGGACATACGTATCCGATACTTCCGCGTTCTTGATGCCCAGATTGGATAGCAACGCTTCGTAGGAATCGCGGCTCTCGTTGAGCTTTACCGTGACCTTATCGATGATCTTGAATGAACCGCGCTCGCGGATCTTAGTTCTCAGCCAGAATGTTCTTGACGGTTTCCAGTCCCGATCGAATAGTCTCATCGTCAGACGATGCGCAATACATCCCGAGTAGATATTCGAGCACATAGACTGGAACATTTGCCCCTTCTTTGATGAGCTTGGTCAGATCCTTGCGCACCACCTTGCCCGCAAACCGCGCATTGAGCAGAGTGTCTAAACTGTTATCGATGATCTGTGATTGGTTTTCTGCCATCGTGCGGCCTTAGAAATCGTTACTGAAAGCGAGATCCACCTTAACCGGAACTCGGATGACCTCAACTTTGGTTTTTGCGTCGCGGCCAATCAAATAGTAATCTTTTGTCCTTTCGTAAGTCCCTTTGGATACGGTCAATATCAAAGAGCGCTTACGCTCATCCAGCAATTGCGAAGCGCTATCGAAGGTGATCGACTGCTCATCACTGATATGGGATGAAGTCCGACACATCTACCGTGCCGGCTCCGGGCTTGTAATCTACACAAAGGACGGTGGTCGTCTTCACGATAACGGCGACAGAATCGTCGCCTACAAGATGGCCCCAAAGGAGGCGGCGCGACGGATAATTGAGCTCTGCAATCTTCGCGCATGGAAGAGCATTTCCTTATCTGGTTCACCTGAATTTGTTCTAGAAGGCATGAAATTGGCCCTGTCTCAGGGAATCCGGATTGTGCCAACGTCGAAAATGCAGGAAGAAATGCTGCTTGCGTTACTAGCTGCGCAAAGCGGCGATCTATCAGATTGTGCGAATCCGGCACTGCACACCGCAGCGATTTCTCCCCCATCTCCTCCGCCAAACCCAACGCCCGAGCGATCGCTTGACCTAGCGCGGACTTTGCCACGGCCACCGACACCAACTGAGCCTGCCCCAGCCGCCTCCGCTCTTGGCGATGAAATTTCCAGAAAACTTGCGCTTCGCCGTCAGCAGGAAACTCAGCGGATTGACAATTTTCGAAAATCCGGTGGTCCACGGCTTCGTTAGCGGTAGGGCGTGAAACCATTTTCCCGACTGCAGCGCAATCCGATTGAAGGTCGCACGACCGGCAATTGCATGCGCTATGACTGGATCAGGCGATTTCGTTAGCACTATCGCCGAGAAGGACGATGGGTGACCTCTAATGGCCAAATCAAGGAAGAATTCCACCAAGCAGCGTTGTATAGAGCTTGCAGGCGACGTTGATGGCCTGTTGTTTGCAGACGGCTACGACAACGCCATTATTGGCATCGGCATTCGCAATGGTGAAACCATTGTGATTTACGACTCGCGAAAGGTCATTCAAATATTGCGAAATCGGGATTCCATGTCCAAAGACGAGGCGGAGGAGTTTTATGATTTCAATATCGTAGGCGCTTGGGTGGGAGAACAAACACCGGTATTCCTGACGAGGATCTGATAGCACGGTCGAAGTCGGCTGCAACTCGAAACCCTACGTCACCAATCAGAATATCTTGAAGAATCTATTTACTTCTGTCCTGACTCAATCCCGAATTGATGTTTGCGCTTTCTGATTATCTTCAGAACAACTTTTGGTCTTGGCCACTTCTTTTGTGGATCGCTTGCAATCAAATTGTCCGCTACCTGTTTGGCAACGATTGCGGCAGCTTTTTCGCTTGCATTCAAAATACCCATTCTTGCTGTTGGATTGCAATCGCTAGGAATAAACCATTTGTCAGACCAGTCAAGAGGAAATCTTTTAACAAAGTCAAACCTTGTAATCTCCTTCAATCCTGATGTGTTGCTAGGCTGCACTTCGATTTGATAACCTTGCAGTTTTGGAATATTGACTCCGGTTGACTTTGCAGCAGAGCCATAAGCACAAACAACCTTCTCACTATTTCCAAGCTTCAATATATCAACAACGAGAACTGGGCGTAGATCAGGACCCGGTATTGTGATATCCCCTTCATGAGGGAACCAACACGATACTATCAATCCAGAAAACGGTCTGGGCGTGGCTTCTGAAACCATAGTAAAGACCGTTATTACAACGAGTCAATAACTTCGTATTTTTCTATTCCAGGGTGAGCGGCCCACATGGCTTTAACCTGCTCATCAGTAAGCTCAACAGTTGAATAGACGACTTGAGGATTCTTTGTTTTTGACTTAGCGTTCTTGGTTTCCTGTCTTTTCTTGGTTGACACTTCTCCGGTCGAGCTAGTTTCGATAGCATCTAATGACGGATTTGCACGAACAAAACCTCTCATGTTGCTCTCCCTCTGTTTGCTCTTCCATATTTTAGTGTATCCGAGAATTAAATGTGCGCTTCTTTGGCATATGGAACAGTCTACACTCACGCCATTGCATCCTCAATCGGGGATTTGCACGCACAAATTTTTGATCGAATTTCGGCTACATAGCCAATCTGACCACATGTCGCACGTTCGCAGATTCGTCTACGACAGGCTTTGGCAGAAGTTCCTCGATATAGGCCACGGCCTTTTGCGCAGCGCTCGCTGCCTTCAATATCTTGGATGGGTCTTGCTTCAAAACCTCTGCCCATCCTTTCATATATGCGGCACTTTGACGCACCTGATGTTCAGATGGCGTAAGCCCCGTGGATGAGTAGAGCATCATCGCTCCCAATTCCGCGATCAATTCCTCAAAACTATAGGATGGGCTTCCCATCCTGCCGGATAAATCTCTGTTCGCACGCTTCTTATGCGCCGTTGAATGACAAATCTCATGGAGTAGCACCGCGAGCATTGATTCCCGATCCGCAAATAGCTCTTCACATGGCAGCATGATTTTATCGAGCGCAGGCTG
>JAPLRD010000115.1 GCA_026399375.1 Pseudomonadota bacterium | reverse complement strand
AGGTCCTTACCGGTGAAGAGCGCCTGCGCCTGACCGAACGTTGCACAAAACTGATTGGGAGATTGCCGCAATGGAAAAGTTCTTGATGCGATACCTCGGCTACGCGTTGGCCGCGCTGCTGTTGGGCGGGTGCGCAGGGTTGAAGGTCCCGAACACGCCGCGCAAGACCGAAAGCTTCAGCGTCGCCGAAAAAAGCGACAAGGTCTCCTACGTCGACAAGGCTGCGCTGGCCGAATTCGAGGCCGAAGTCGAGCCGGTATACCGCCTGGGCGAAGGCGACCACCTCAACCTGCAGGTCTGGAACCGCCCGGAGCTGAGCGGCAAGCACGTGCTCGGGCCGGACGGCCAGGTCACCATCCCCCTGATCGGCCCGCAGAAGCTGCTGGCGATGACGCGTGAGGAGGCTGCGGGCAACATCAAGGTCAAACTCAACGAGTTTTACACCAACCCCATCGTCGACCTGGGGGTGGACCAATACCAGGCCAACCGCGTCACCGTCCTCGGGCGCGTGCTGACGCCGGGCATCCTGCAATTCGACAAGCCGCCGGTGCTGCTCGACGTGCTGGCCCGCGCCGGCAGCATGCCGGTCCTCGACAAGCAGGCGACCCTGACCCGCGCCGCGGTTTTTCGCGGCCGCGAAAAAATCATCTGGGTCGACCTGAAGACCTTGCTCAACCGCGGCGACCTCGCCTACAACATCCGCTTGAAGCCGAACGATCTGGTCTACATCCCGGATTCTTCGGACACCACGGTGTACGTGATGGGTGCGGTCGCCAAACCCGGCGCCTACCGGCTGACGCCGAACATGTCTTATCTCGATGCGCTGGCGCAGGCGGGCGGCCCCACCGAGGATGCGGAGACCAAGGAGATCAGCCTCTACCGCCCGGGGCGCGACGCGGTGCAGAAGGTTCCCTTCGCCTCGCTGCTGACCGACGGCAAGCGCGTCAACTACGCGCTCGAGGAAGGCGACATCATCTACGTCCCGAAACGCGGGCTGGCCGACGTCGGCTACGTGATGCGGCAGCTGCTGCCCGGCCTGTCCTTCATGACTTTCGGCGCGACGGCGGCCGCGGCGCGCAAATAGCGCCGGCAAACAGTGCGCACACACAGTGCGCGCATCCGGGCTTCGTGCGGGGTTTGGGTTAGAATATCCGCAAGGATTCCGACTCTAATGCCCAGCAAACCCCGAAAGAAGAACAATGCGCATAGGTGTTCTTGAAGACGACCTGGCCCAGCAGGAGCTGTACAAGCTCTGGTTCGCAAGCGCGCAGCACAGCTGCAAGTGCTACGGCACCAGCAGGGCCTTCCTCGAGGCGCTGGGCAAGGAAACGTTCGACATCCTGATCCTCGACTGGATGCTGCCCGACAGTTCGGGCGAGACCTCGCTCAAGTGGATACGGGAAAACATCGGCTGGGAGGTCCCGGTCATATTCGTCACCGGACGCGACTCGGAGCTGGACATCGTCAATGTGCTGCGCGCCGGCGCCGACGACTACGTGGTCAAGCCGGCCAAATACCTGGAGTTGCTGGCCCGGATCGAATCGCTGGGGCGCAGGATCAAGCCGCCCACCGTGGTGCAGCTGGGTGCCTACGAGATCAACCAGGACCTGCGACAGATCCGCGTCAACGGCAAGGAAGTCGAACTGACGCAAAAGGAATTCGAGCTCGCCTGTTACCTGTTCCAGAACCACGGCAAGCTGCTGTCGCGGGTACACCTGCTGGAAAAGCTGTGGGGGCTCAATGCCAACGTCGACACGCGCACCGTCGACACCCACGTCAGCCGCATCCGGCGCAAGCTCGGCATCGCGCCCGAGAACGGCTGGCAGATCATTCCCGTGTACGGATACGGCTACCGCATCGAACGCGTCGATACGAGCAAGGAGAAGGGCCGCTGATCGAGCGCGCCTGCATGGTGCGCCGCTTTGCGGCGCGGCCCCGCGATCCGCAATCTTCACCACGCTGCCCGGCATGCGCTTTTCCATGGCCGACACCGCCTCGCGCGGCCGATAAGGCGAGGCATCATGCGCAAATCGAAGGCAACGCTTGCCGATTTTATGATTCGAGCGTTTGATTGGCCCATAATGGGCGTGACCGGCCCGGGGGCGTTCCCCCAAGGGTCGGAGTCAGTGCCAATGTGGCGATTGCCTGCCGGACCAGGCGGGGGCGGAATGTAGTCAAGCTTCTGTCGCGGCGGGTACGACTGACGTAAGAACGGCATGACGAACACCGACCAAAACCACTCTCCACATCAAACGCACCTTGCCGGGCAGATCGCGCTGACCGCGCTCGTCTATCTCGGGCTCGGTCTGGCCGGGCTTGCACTGGCGATTCCGCCCGGCTACGCCAGCCCGATTTTTCCGGCGGCTGGTTTTGCGGTCGCAATCATGCTCTGGACCGGCCGCCGTGCCTGGCTTGGAATTGCACTGGGCTCGGTCGTGCTCAATCTGAGCGTCGGAGACCTGAGCGAGCCGGTACGCACGACCACGGTGCTCGTCGCGCTCGGTGTCGGTGCCGGCTCCACTGTCCAGGCCTATGTGGCCGCCTTGCTTGTCGAGCGCGCGGCGGGACGCACCTGGGAGGCGATGGAAACCCTGCGCGACATCGTGCGCATATTCATCGTCGCGGGGCCGCTGGCCTGCCTCATCTCGGCAAGCGTGGGGGTTGCCACTCTCTATGGGAACGGCCTGACGCAAACAGCCGACCTGTTGTTCAGCTGGTGGAACTGGTGGACCGGCGACACCCTTGGGGTGCTTGTCGCCCTGCCCCTGTGCCTGACCTGGCTGTTGCGCTCTCAATCGCCGTGGCGCGAGCGGCGGGCCACGCTCGGCCTGCCGATGCTGATCACTCTCGGCGTCATTGCCGCGGGATACGTCGCCGTCTCGAAATGGGAACGCGCGGCGCAAGACACGGAGGTGAGAAGCCATGGCGAGCGGCTGGCCAAGCAGCTCGAGCAACGTTTCATCGCACACCAGGAGGCGCTGGCCGCGTTGAAGCGCCTGATCGAGGTAACGCCGGACATGAGCTACGAGCAATTCGATCACTTCACCCGCCTCACCCTGCGCGATAACCCGGACATCTTTGCCTTGAGCTTCAATCCCTACGTGCGCCTGGAAGAGCGTGCCAGGATCGAGCGCCGCATGGCGCGCGCCACGCAAAAGCCGGATTTCGAAATCAAGGAACGCGATGCGCAACGGCGCCTGGTGCGTGCCGGTGTACGCCCCGACTATGTCGTCGTCGGCTATATCGCGCCGCAGGAGGGAAACCGCTCGGCCATAGGCTACGACATCAATTCGGAGCCGGTGCGCCAGGACGCCATCGGGCGCGCGCGGGAATCGCACAGCCCCAGTGTCACAGCGCCGTTGCAGCTGGTTCAGGAAAACCAGAAGCGCGTAGGCGCGTTGCTGCTGCATCCTGCCTATGAAGCCAGGCCTAGCAGTGCGGGCATGCGAGCCGATGGCCGTTTGCTGGGTTTCGCGGTTGGCGTGATCAAGCTCGACCAGATGGCGAAAATTGCCACCGAAGGCACGCGAACGCACGGCCTTGCCTTTCGCATCGCCGATCTCGCCGCGGGCAAGAGCGGCCTGGTGTACCAGTCTGAAGACGAGCCTCAGCCCGAGGGCCGTGCGTCCACTCTGAAGATTCCCCTGATGCTGGCCTCGCACCTGGGAACTCAGCGTCTTTCCTACCGCCGCGCATCATGCGGCGCACCGGCCCTGGGTCGCCTGGGGCACAGGCGCGGTCGGCGTGCTGCTGGCGGCGCTCCTGCTGGTGCTGTTGCTGGTCACTACCGGCCAGGCCGCCGCCGCCGAGCGAAAAGCCACGCGACAGGGAGCGGAACTGGAGACGCAGGGCGCCGAACTCAAGGACCGGACCGCATTGCTCGCTATGCTGTTCGAGCTGAGTCCCGACGGCTTTGTCGCATTCGGCTCCGATGGCACCATCCGGCTGGCCAATCCTGCATTTCACAACATGACCGGCATTGCGGCAGAAGAAATCGTCGGACTATCGATCGGCAGCCTCGATGCTCGCCTGCGCCTGTGCGTGGAACAGCCGGAACGATTTACCTCGATCGAGGCGCTGTTCGCAGAGGGCCAGGTCGGAATCGCACAGCAGACCTTGGTCCTTC
>JAPLRD010000268.1 GCA_026399375.1 Pseudomonadota bacterium | reverse complement strand
TCGTCCCGGGTCCACAGGCGTGTGATGCCGCTTTCGTATTCGGCGTTCTTGGCCGCGTAATCGCCGTCCAGCGCGTATGCGGCCGCTCCGGCGTGGGTATCGACAAACCAGAGCGGTTTTTCCTTCTGCCTCAGATAGCGCAACAGCTGCACCAGTACCGTGTGCTTGAGCACATCGGCATGATTGCCCGCGTGAAAACCGTGGCGGTAGCTGAGCATCTAGCGGAATTGGCGGAAATGCGCGATATGCTTCCCCTCACCCTAACCCTCTCCCCGCAAGCGGGGCGAGGGAACACTCCCTCCCCCTCGAAAACGGGGGAGAGGACCGGAGCGAGGGTGCGGCAGCTTCAGAGATCACTGCAATCTGGAATAAAAATGCGAGGCTACTCGTACCCGAGGACCGCGCGAATTGCGATCATGAGGATGTCGTGCTCGAACGGTTTGGTGATGTAGCCGTCGGCGCCGCCGGCCAGGCCGCGCAATACATCCTGGCGCGTAGACTGCGCGGTCAGCATGATCACCGGTATTGCCTTCAGCATCGGATGCCGCCGGATGCTGGACAGAACGTCGAAACCGTTGATGTCCGGGAGATTCACGTCCAGCAGAATCACGTCCGGGGAGGGGATCGTGCGCAGGGCGGCGAGGATTTCGCTGCGGGTGCTGGCCACGCTGGGCTTGAACTCCTCGAACTTGAGCAGGAAACCGAGCACCTTCTGCAAATCCACGTTGTCCTCGATGACGAGAATCGAATACTGCACCCCGCTCGCCGGATTTTTCTTTTGTTCGGCGCGGCGGGCGATATTGACGTAATAGCCTTTTTGCCGCAGCGAGGCGGTCGCCTTGTCTGCCTCCACGCCGCCTTTTTCCAGAATTTCCTTCGAAATCGGAGCGGCTGACGCGGAGCTGAAGAACCCCTGGAAATCCGGACTCACATCCGCGCCCGGCAGCTTGAGCTCGATGTAGCGTCGTTTGAGCAGCATCGATATGGTTTCCTGCAGTTCCTTGCTGGATATGCCCTTGGCCAGCGCGGCCACTTCGGCAACTGCTAGCTTGCCGTCGAACAGCACGAGGAGCTGCAACGCCGTCGACGAAATCTGGGTCGAGCCTCCCATCAGCTCGCTCGCCCCGTTCTTGGTCGGGGCGTAGATATCCAGAATATCGGTTCGATCCAGGTTCATGCACTCACCTATCTCGCAGCTGCTTGCAGGACACGCGCGCAGACCGCTACGCCGTTCCGGCGCGCGCGCGCAGCGCCGGCCCCACAGCTCTGGCCGACTCGCGGATCAGCTTTTCGGTCGTATCCCAGCCGATGCAGGGATCGGTCACCGAGCAGCCGTAGATCAGTTTCGATTTGTCCTCGGGAATCGGCTGGTTGCCGGCCACGATATTGCTCTCCAGCATCAGGCCCACGATGGAGTTGTTGCCTTCGATGATCTGGTGGATGCAATCCCTGAACACCAGCGGCTGCAGTTCCGGCTTCTTGCGCGAATTCGCGTGCGCGCAGTCGATCACCAGATTGGGGCTCAGCCCCGCCTCCGACAACTCCTGTTCCGTCAGCGCCACCTGCGCCGTGTCGTAATTCGGGCTCTCGCCACCGCGCAATACGATGTGCCCATAGCCGTTGCCGCGCGTGCGCACGATGGCGGGCGTTCCTTCGAAGGTGATGCCGAGAAAACTGTGCGGCTCGCGCGCCGAGCGTATGGCGTTGATCGCGACCGCGATGTTGCCGTCGGTGGCGTTCTTGAACCCGACCGGGGCCGAAAGGCCGCTTGCCATTTCGCGATGCGTCTGGGATTCGCTGGTGCGGGCGCCGATCGCATACCACGCGATGAGATCGCCCAGGTATTGCGGCGAGGCCGGGTCCAGGGCTTCGGTCGCGGCGGGCATGCCCATGGCCGCGAGATCGCCTAGAAAGCGGCGCGCGCGCTCCATGCCCTCCTCGATGTGGAAGGAATCGTCCATGTGCGGATCGTTGATGAAGCCCTTCCATCCGGTGACCGTCCGCGGCTTCTCGAAATAGACGCGCATGACCAGATAAAGGCTGTCGGCGACCTCGGCCGCGAGTGTATGCAGGCGCCGGGCGTAATCCAGGCCCGCTTTCGGGTCGTGAATGGAACAGGGGCCCACGAATACCAAGAGGCGCGGGTCGGACCGATCCAGCACCCGGCACAGGGTCGTGCGCGCGGCGGCGACGAATTGCGCGCCTGCATCGGCCAGCGGAATGCGTTCGTGCAATTCGCGCGGCGAAGGCATGGCCTCAAACGAGGCGACGTTCAGGTTCTCGGTCGAAGGAGAGCTCATCGCATATGCGCCAGCAAGATTTTCATCACCATCCCTGTCGAATCGGATACCGCCGAAAGCAAGGCCCGGACACGGCGCCATCGCTGCAACCTGCCAAGGTCGAGGGCGCCATTTTACCCGTGTTGGCGCTGAATCCCGGCGATTCGCCGGAATACCGGAATCCGGCGCCGGCGATTGGGCCAGATTTCAGAGCTATTGATATCCGGAATCGAGACTCCGCCTGGAATACAGGCGCGTCCTCTTGCCTATTCCGGCAAGTTCATTTAACCGGCGGCCCGCGCCTCCAGCACTTCCACCGCCGGCAGTTTCTTGCCTTCTAGAAACTCGAGGAACGCGCCGCCCGCGGTCGAAATGTAGCCGATGTCCTTGGCGATGCCGAACTTGTTGATCGCGGCGACGGTATCGCCGCCGCCCGCGATGGAGAATCCCTTGGATGCGGCGATCGCCAGCGCAAGGGTCTTCGTTCCCGCGGCGAACTGGTCGAATTCGAACACGCCTACCGGCCCATTCCAGACGATGGTGCCGGCGCGCTTCAGGCTCTCTGCCAAACGCGCGGATGTCTCGGGGCCGATGTCCAGAATCATCTCATCCGCGGCGACTGCCGCAGCCGGTTTCACCGTCGCCACCGCCGTCGCGGCCAGTTCCTTCCCCACCACAACGTCGGTCGGTATCGGCACCTCGGCGCCGCGCGCCTTCATCGCCGCCATGATCTTCCTTGCCTCATCCAACAGTTCCGCCTCTGCCAGCGATTTCCCGATCGGCAGGCCGGCGGCGAGCATGAAGGTATTGGCGATGCCGCCACCGACGATCAGCTGATCCACTTTTTCGGCGAGCGCCGCAAGTATTGTGAGCTTGGTCGACACCTTGGACCCGGCCACGATCGCGACCAGAGGCCGCGCCGGGTGCGCCAGCGCCTTGCCCAGCGCCTCCAGTTCCGCCGCCATCAGCGGCCCGGCGCAGGCGACAGGCGCATACTTGGCCGCACCGTGCGTCGTGGCTTCGGCGCGGTGCGCGGTGCCGAAGGCGTCGTTGACGTAGATGTCGCACAGCGCCGCGATGCGCTTTGCCAGCGCGTCGTCGTTCTTCTTCTCGCCCTTGTTGAAGCGGCAGTTCTCCAGCAGCACCACTTTGCCCGGTTCGACCGTGACGCCGTCGACCCAGTCGCGCACCAGCGGCACCTCGGCGCCGAGAAGGCCGGAGAGGTGGCGCGCCACCGGCGCCAGCGATTCCGATTCGCTCCATTCGCCCTCTTTCGGGCGGCCGAAATGCGAGGTCAGCATCACCCGCGCGCCCGCCGCCAGCGCCGCGCGTATGCCCGGCAGCGCCGCGCGTATGCGCGTGTCGTCCGTCACCTTGCCGTCTTTGGCGGGCACGTTGAAATCGACGCGGATGAAAACGCGTTTGCCGCTCAGGTCGAGGTCGGCCATTTTCAGGAATGTCATGTGCTTCTCCTTGCAATATTCATTTTTTGCGCGCGAAAAATTCTTTCATCACCCTTTGCGGCTCGCCGCTCGCGTACAGCGCCCTCTGCGCGCGCTTGGCCGCCACGAGGGCGTCGTCGAAGCCCGGCTGCGACAGCTCGCGCAGGCGGCTCTTGGTCGCAGTGTAGGCGGCCGCGGGCAGGCGTGACAGGTCCAGCGCAAGCGCGAGCGAGCGATCGAGCACTTCGCCCTGCGGCACCAGATGGTTGATCAAGCCAAGATCGAACGCGCGACGGCCCGTGAGCAGTTCGCCCGCGAGCGACAGCTGCTGGTTGAGCGACAGCGGCAGCTGCAGGGTCATGAGATAGGTGCCGACGATGCTCGCGAGGCCGGCGCGGATCTCGGGCTGCCCGATGCGCAGCTCCTGATAGCCGACACGAAGATCGCAGCAGAGTGCGATCTGAAAACCGGCACCGGCCGACACGCCGTTCAGTGCGGCGACGAGCGGCTTGCCGAACTCGCGCACCGACTGGTACATGGCGTGCTGGCGCTCTAGCCAGCCTTCCACCTCGCCGAGCGCAAGCTGCATCGCCTCGTGCAAATCCTGGCCGGCGCAGAAGGCGCGCTCGCCCACCCCTGCGATCACGGCCGCGGTGACGCCAGCGTCGGCAGCCAGCTCACCCATTGCGGCGGTCAGCTCCGCGCGCAAACGGGCGTCGACCGCGTTCAGCGCCGCCGGCCGGTTCAGCCGGACCAGCGCCACGGAGCCGCGCCGCTCGATCAGAACGGCGGCTTCGGCGTTCGGCGGCATGGCCGCGAGGCTGCTACTTCGCGGTCATCAAGGCAACCGTCGTATCGAGCATGCGGTTGCTGAAGCCCCACTCGTTGTCGTACCAGGACGACACCTTCACCAGCGTGCCGTTCGACACTTTGGTCAGGGTGGAATCGAAAATGCTGGAATGCGGATTGTGGTTGAAGTCCACTGAAACCAGGGGATCCTTGTTGTAGGCGAGGATGCCTTTGAGGTTGCCTTCAGCCGCTTCCTGCATGATCTTGTTGATTTCTTCGGCGCTGGTCGCGCGCTGCGCGACGAACGAGAGGTCGACGACCGAAACGTTGATGGTGGGCACGCGCATCGCGTAACCGTCCAGCTTTCCGTTCAATTCCGGCAGCACCAGCCCCACTGCTGCCGCAGCACCGGTCTTGGTCGGGATCATGGACATCGTGGCCGAACGCGCGCGGCGCAGGTCTTCGTGATAGACGTCGGTCAGAACCTGATCGTTGGTATAGGCGTGTATGGTCGTCATCAGGCCGCAAACCAGGCCGATCTTGTCGTTCAGCGGTTTCACCATGGGCGCGAGGCAGTTGGTGGTGCAGGAGGCGTTCGAAATCACCGTATGCGCCGCTTTCAGCACGTTGTGGTTCACGCCGAAGACCACGGTGGCGTCGACGTCCTTGCCGCCCGGGGCGGAGATGATCACCTTCTTCGCACCGGCCTTCAGGTGGGCGCCCGCCTTCTCTTTGCTGGTGAAGAGTCCGGTGCATTCCATCACCACGTCCACGCCGAGTTCCTTCCACGGCAGTTCGGCCGGATTGCGGATGGCGCAGACGCGGATCTTGTCCCCGTTCACGATCATGTAGTCGCCCTCCACCACCACCGTACCGTTGAATTTGCCGTGCGTGGTGTCGTAGCGGGTGAGGTGGGCGTTGGTCTGGGCGTTCCCGAGGTCGTTGACGGCGACGATTTGGATGTCGTGTTTCTTGCCGCTCTCGTAGAGTGCGCGCACGATGTTGCGTCCGATGCGGCCGTAGCCGTTGATTGCGACCTTGATAGTCATGACTTCTCCTAGCAGAAAATTGAAACTACTGGTTCAGGCAGAATTGAAGGTATACACGGAACGATGCCGGCATTGTTTGAGAAAAATCAAGCCCCGAGCATACCCTCAGATTACGCTTTTCACCGCAGCCGCCACCTTCTCAGCGGTAAATCCGAAGTACTTGAACAGTTCCGGCCCCGGCGCGGACTCACCGTAGCGATCGATGCCGATGACGGCACCTTCCAGACCGACGTACTTGCGCCAATAATCGGACACCCCCGCCTCCACGGCGACCCGGGGCACGCCTCGCGGCAATACGGTTTCGCGGTAAGCGGCGTCCTGGCGGTCGAATACGCTGGTAGAGGGCATGGAGATGACGCGCACGCGCAACCCGTCTTCGGCGAGTTTCGCCTGCGCGCCCAGTGCGAGTTGCACTTCCGAACCGGTGCCGAGCAGGAGCGCCTGCGGGGCGCCGGCGCAATCGGCCAGCACGTAGGCGCCGCGGGCGATGCCGGCCGTCGCCTTCGCGTCGCGTTTCTGGAATTGCAGGTTCTGGCGCGAGAACACCAGGACGCTGGGTCCGCCCGTCGACGAAACCCCGCGTTCGACCGCGCAGATCCAGGCCTGCGCCGACTCGACGGTGTCGCACGGCCGCCAGACATCCAGGTTGGGCATGAGGCGCATGCTGGAGATGTGCTCGACGGACTGGTGCGTCGGCCCGTCCTCGCCCAAGCCGATGGAATCGTGGGTGTAGACGAAAATATTGCGCAGCTTCATCAGCGCCGCCATGCGCAGCGCATTGCGCGCGTAATCGGAGAAGGTGAGGAAGGTGCCGGAGAAGGGAATCAGTCCGCCGTGCAGGGCGATGCCGTTGCCGATCGCCGCCATGCCAAATTCGCGCACGCCGAAAGAAACGTAGTTGCCCCCGCCCGTCGCGCCCACCACTTTCGCGCCCGACCAGTTGGTCAGGTTCGACCCGGTGAGGTCGGCCGAGCCGCCGAGGAATTCGGGCAGCGCCGGCGCCAGGCCTTCAATCGCGTTCTGCGACGCCTTGCGCGTAGCGATGGTCTCGGCCTTGCTCTCTATCTTCGCCAGCAGCGCCTCGCAGTGCGCCTTCCAGCCGGCCGGCAGTTCGCCTGCCATTCGGCGGCAAAAGCGCTGGTTCCATTCGCTCTCGAACGCCGCGCCGCGCGCGCGCGCGTCCCAGCCCTCGTAGATCTGTTTCGGTATCTCGAACGGCGGCTGATTCCAGCCGATCGCGGCGCGCGTCGCCGCGACTTCCTTCTCGCCCAACGCCGCTCCGTGCGCGTCGTGGGAACCTGCCTTGTTGGGCGAACCCTTGCCGATGACCGTCTTGCAGCAAATCAGGCTGGGTCTGTCGGTCACCGCCTTGGCTGCGGCGATCGCGCGATCCACGGCATCGACGTCGTGGCCGTCCACACCGGGAATCACGTGCCAGCCGTAGGCCTCGAAGCGCTTCGGCGTGTCGTCGGTGAACCAGCCCTGAACCTTGCCGTCGATGGAGATGCCGTTGTCGTCGTAGAGCGCGATCAACTTTCCCAGCTTGAGCGTGCCGGCGAGCGAGCAGGCCTCGTGCGATATGCCTTCCATCAGGCAGCCGTCGCCGAGAAAGGCGTACGTATGGTGATCGACGATGGCGAGGCCCGGCCGGTTGAACTCGTCTGCAAGCAGCCTTTCGGCCAGCGCCATGCCCACCGCGTTGGCGACGCCCTGGCCCAGCGGGCCGGTGGTCGTTTCCACCCCCGGCGTCACGCCGACTTCGGGGTGACCCGCGGTTTTCGAGTGCAGTTGGCGGAAGCGCTTCAGTTCCTCGATCGGCAGATCGTAGCCGGTCAGATGCAGCAAGGAGTAGAGCAGCATGGAGCCATGACCGTTCGACAGCACGAACCGGTCGCGGTCGGCCCACTTCGGGTTGGCCGGATGGTGACGCAGATGGCGGTTCCACAAGGCGACGGCAATCTCGGCCATGCCCATGGGCATGCCGGGATGGCCGGAATTGGCGGCCTGTACCGCGTCCATGGAAAGGGCGCGAATGGCGTTGGCGAGTTCGGCGGATGTGGTTTTCATGGCGGGAGGGAAGACGGGAAGCGGTAATTATCGTCGAAGCGCCGCGATTTTTCCATTCCGGGGAAAGGCCACACCCCGCGCGACACTCGCGACACTCTATAATCGCGTACTCGGCGGACGGCTGAACGGTACAACTTAGGAGACAGGCAATGGCTAAAGTCGCATTCCTCGGCCTCGGCGTCATGGGCTTCCCGATGGCGGGCTTCCTGGCCAAGAACGGCCATGAGGTCACGGTATTCAACCGCACGCGCGCCAAATCGGATGCCTGGGTGACCAAACACGGCGGCAAGGCCGCCGACACGCCGAAAGCCGCGGCACAAGGCGCGACTTTCGTGTTTTCCTGCGTCGGCGACGATCCCGACTTGCGCGCCATTGCTGTCGGCGCAGACGGCGCCTTCGAGGGCATGGCCGCGGGCAGCATTTACATCGATCACACCACCGCTTCGGCCGACATCGCACGCGAACTGTTCGCCGCCGCCGCCAGGAAGGGCATCCATTTCATCGACGCGCCGGTATCGGGCGGACAGGCGGGGGCCGAAAACGGCACATTGACGGTGATGTGCGGCGGCGAAGCGGGGCCGTTCGAAACCGCCAGGCCCGTGATCAGTCACTTTGCCAAGGCGGTGACCCTGCTCGGGCCGGCGGGCGCGGGCCAGCTCACCAAGATGGTCAACCAGATCTGCATCGCCGGTCTGGTGCAGGGCCTGGCCGAGGCGATCAACTTCGGCGTCAAAGCGGGCCTGGACATGAAACAGGTGCTGGACGTGATCGGCAAGGGCGCCGCCCAGTCATGGCAGATGGACAACCGCGGCAAGACCATGGTGGACGACAAGTTCGATTTCGGCTTCGCCGTGGACTGGATGCGAAAGGACCTGCGCATCACGCTGGCGGAGGCGAAGAAAAACGGCGCGCCGCTGCCGGCCACTGAAGTCATCAACGGTTACTACGGTGAAGTGCAGAAAATGGGCGGCGGACGCTGGGACACCTCAAGCCTGATCCGGCGCTTGCAGAAGAAATGATGTTTCGAGGGCGCGAGCAATGAGTTTCGACGCACCACCGTTCGGTACGATGCCCTTCACCGCGCCCGAGTCCTATCTCGGCACGGTAAGAGACGCAGGCGAACCCGATGCCGACAGCCTGTGCTTCGCCTTCCAGCAAACCCTGCTGCTGGTCGCCGACGGCGCGGCGGGCGCGCAACTGCCTGCGCATGAGCACCTGGCCCGCCTGGGGGCAGAGCCCCTGCGCCGCCTCTACCTCGGCACCCTGGGCGAGCGCGCCTGCTATGCCTTCGAGTTCCCGGTCGACACGCCGGTGCCGCAGGACATGGCATGGAAGGGCCTGCGCGCCCTTTACGCGAAACTCGATGACAGCCTGTTCGCGCTCGCCGGGCGCGCCCTGCAATACGTCGATTGGGATCGCACCCACCAGTTCTGCGGCCGCTGCGGCACACCCACGCGGCAGCGCGAACACGAGCGCGCGCGCGAGTGCCCGGAATGCAAGCTCATCGCCTATCCGCGCATCGCGCCCGCCGTCATGTGCCTGGTCCGGCGCGGCCGGGAGATCCTGCTCGCGCGTTCGCCGCACTTCTTGCCCGGCATGTACAGCGCGCTCGCGGGGTTCGTGGAGCCGGGCGAATCGCTGGAGCAGTGCCTGGCGCGCGAGGTGCTGGAGGAAACCGGGATCCGGATCGCCAATGCGCGCTATTTCGCCAGCCAGCCCTGGCCGTTTCCGCATTCGCTGATGATCGCCTTCGTTGCCGACTACGCCGGCGGCGAGATCACACCCGCACCGGACGAGATTGAAGACGCGCAATGGTTTGCGCTGGATGCACTGCCGAAACTGCCGAACCGGATTTCGATCGCGCGCCGCCTGATCGACGGCGTCATGGCGGAGATGACCGCAGCGTTTCGCCAAGAATAGCTGCGCTGAACCAAGGGAACATGTTTCCTATAGAAATCGGAAATCCGCCTCAGGCTTTCTGCCACTGACGATCTCCGCGATCGCGGCGCCCGAGCCGCAGGCCATGGTCCAGCCCAGCGTTCCGTGGCCGGTGTTGAGCAGCAGGTTGGGATAGCGCGTGCGTCCGATACAGGGCACACCGCCCGGCGTTCCCGGGCGCAGCCCGGTCCAGAACTGCGCATTTTCCGGCTTGCCCGCCTGCGGGAACAACTCGAAGGTGCGGCGCACGATCGCGCGGCAGCGCACTTCGTTGATCGCCGTGTCGTAGCCGGTCAATTCCGCCGTCCCGGCCACGCGCAGGCGGTTTCCGAGGCGCGACATGACCAGCTTGTACGCGCCGTCGCTCAGGCTGATGTGCGGCGCCACGTCGCCATCTGCGAGGTCGATGGTGATCGAATAGCCCTTCAGCGGATAGACCGGAATCGAGATTCCGATCTGGCGCAAGAGCAGCGGACTGTAGCTGCCCAGCGCCATGACGTAGGCATCGGCCTCGACGATCCCGCCCGATGTCAACAGGACGCCCGCGACACGGCCCCCGGCAGTCTTGATGCGCGCCACGCCGCTGCCGAAATTGAATTTGACTCCGCTCGCGGCGCAGCGCCGGGCGAACGCCGGCTGCTGGCGGACGGGCAGAAGGTTTTGCTGCAGGGCGACGTGACGGTTTACGAGGCGCGCGGGCAATACCAGCTCATCGTGCGCGCGGTGGAATTGCAGGGCGTGGGCGCGCTGCAAATCGC
Source organism: Pseudomonadota bacterium (assembly GCA_026399375.1). Taxonomy (GTDB): domain Bacteria; phylum Pseudomonadota; class Gammaproteobacteria; order Burkholderiales; family SG8-39; genus 2-12-FULL-64-23. Next base: position 1,830 of record JAPLRD010000268.1, on the reverse strand, counting down.
TTTCGAGAAACTCAAGCGGCAGCTCGCGGCGGAAGGCCTCTTCGCGCCGGAACGGAAACGTCCGCTGCCGCGCTACCCACAACGCATCGGCCTGGTCACCTCGCCCACGGGCGCGGCGATTCGCGACGTGCTGCACGTCATCCAGCGGCGGCATCCGGGGCTGGAAATCATCCTCGCCCCCTGCCGCGTGCAGGGCGAAGGCGCGGCGGCGGAAATCGCGGCGGCGGTGCGGTTGTTGAATGAGTTCAGTTCTCGTAGCAGCCGACGTGAGGAGGCTCAAGCCAACAGGTTGAAATCAATTAGAGCCTCGTTACCTCGGCTGCTACAGGCCAAATCACTTCACCGTCACGTCAATCTTGCGGCGTTGCAGGGTGGTGGCTTCGACGAAGGCGACCTGCGCGAGGGCTTTGTTGTAATCGGCCAGCGCGCGGATTTCGTCGGAGCTGGCGGCGGTGAGGTCGCGCTGGAGTTGCAGGACGACGAAGCTGGTGCTCTTGCCGTTCTCCAGTTTCTTCCGCTCGGCGTCGAGCGCGGCGGCGGCGTAGAGGCTGGCTTGATGGGTGGCGTCCACGCGCTCGAAAGTGACTTGGGCGTTCTTGATGGCGTCGTCAATCTGCACCATCACATCCTGCTCCAGTTTCTTGATCGTGAGCAGCGCCTGTTGCACCGTGACCTTGCCCTGCTTGTAGCGGTTGCGCGCGGCGACGTTGCCGAGCGGGATAGAAAGCTGGATGCCGTAGCTGTAAAACGGCTGGTTGCGGTCGCGCATGTCATCGAGCGCCCCGCTGAATTCGGATTTTGAACCGGCCTGGCCGTAGGTGCCGAAGAGGTCGAGCTGCGGGAACACCTGGTTCTTGTAATACTTCAACTGGATGCCGGCGCGTTCGAGGTCGAGCTTGGCGCGCAACAGGTCGGGGCGCTGCGTCAGGCCTTTGTTCCAACTGTTCTGGAGGCTGAACGTCTGGGCGATGGCGGTGAGCGGCTCGCTGGATTGCAGCGTCGCGTCGTGCAGCTTGGCGTAGTCGTCGGTGATGAGATTTTTCAGCACGTTCTGCTGGGTGTTGAGCGCCTGGCGCGCGGTGAGCAGGTCGGCGCGGCGGGCGGCGACCTGGGATTCCGCCTGTTTCTCATCGAGCGGCGCGAGCACGCCGACTTCGACGCGCTTCTTGTTTTCCGTGAACAACTGTTCGGCGAGTTGCAGCGCCTTTTCCTGCACCTTCACGTTTTCCTGTGCGAAGATGAGGTCGTAATAGGCCTTCTCCACGTCGGTGACGGTGCTCATCAACTGGAGTTGCAGCGCCTGCTCGGAGAATTTGATGCGGTTCTTCGCCACCGAGATGGAGAGGCGCGTGCTGTCGGTCCAGAAATTTTTCAGCAAAGGCTGGGTCAGGCTCACATACGCCTCCGAGCCGCTGGAATTCTGAAACGGGGTGGAGGTTCCGGCGATTCTGCGTCCGTCGTTGTCCATGAGGGCGGACTGCAAGCCGTAGGTCATGCCCCACGGCAGCGAGCCGGTGAGTCCGGCGCGGAACTGGTCGGAGTAACTGGTAGAGTTGGTCAGGAGGCTGGTGAAGCTTTTGGAATAACTGTGTTCGCCGGACGCCGAGAACAAAGGGTCGTAGCCGCCGCGCGCGATGCGGAAATCGTAGGTCGCGAGCCACGGATTGTAGCGCTCGATCCGCACGTCGAAATTATGCCGCAGCGCCTGCTCGATGGTTTCGCCCAACGTGATGGGGCGAATTCCGGTTTCCGGCGCGAGGACGCCGGAGTCGGTCTGGGCGTTGACGGCGAAAGTCAGGGTGAGCGGCAGCAGGAGAAAGACGATACGCT
>JAPLRD010000331.1:22268-29440 GCA_026399375.1 Pseudomonadota bacterium | reverse complement strand
GCCTTGATGGCCTCCTTCGCCTGGATCTTGGTGGTGGCGCGATTTCCCCTCGCTTGGGCGTTCCCGGTCTATCAGGGGATCACCTTCGCCCTTGTCGTGGCGTGCAGTTGGATCTTGCTTGGCGAGCAATTGACGCCAATGAAGATGTTGGCGATCTTGCTGATTTTGTCGGGAGTCATCCTCGGGGTACAGGATTGACCGCTTGGCCCGCCGCAGGCAGGGGGGCAATCGGCAAGTGGCTGGACTTCGTTCGAATAAGGGTTGAGCAGCGCGCTCCACAACTGCTTATTTTATTCGATACCTACGCGGGCGAGGCGCGCTTTGGTAGATCTTTTGTCGAGGCTGACCTGTCGGGATTGCCGGCGGACGCACGAGTGCTTGAGATTGGAGCTGGAGCACTGCTGTTGAGTTGTCAGCTTTGCCGAGAAGGATTCGATGTTACGGCTCTGGAGCCCATCGGCCAAGGGTTTTCTCACTTCGGCCAGTTGCAGGAGATTGTTAAGGAATGCGCCGAAATCGAGTCGTGCCTGCCGCATCTGCTTGTCTGTCCTGCAGAAAAGCTTGTGGCTCCGGGCGCTTTCAATTATGTTTTTTCAATCAATGCGATGGAACATGTGGCGGACTGGCACGTGGTATTGTTGCGGGTGATGGCCTGCCTGAAAACGGGCGCGCACTATCGCTTCACCTGTCCGAATTACCTGTTCCCCTATGAGCCACACTTCAACATCCCGACGCTTTTTTCAAAAAGGCTCACCGGGCTGGTGCTGGGCTCGCGAATATGGGGGAACAGAAGCATGCCCGACCCTGAGGGCACTTGGCTCTCCTTGAATTGGATTACCCTTCCCGCTGTGTCAGCGGCAGTTCGACGGATGCCGGGCATCCGGATTGGCTTCAATAAGCAGACTCTGGTGACGACGCTGGCGCGCGCTATCGATGATCCGGAATTCTCGTCGCGCAGATCCGGCTGGCTTATGGGCTTTCTGCGCATTGTAGTGCGCCTCAGGCTTCATCGCCTGGCAGGCATCATACCGGTGGCAATGCAGCCGATCATGGATTGCACGTTGACGCTGGTTGGTAGCCGGGAACCCAGAAGGGAGGAATGATTGGCACAGATCACATCAGGATGGCGGGCGCTTTTGTCCTCTCCCAAAGTCTATGATGCGTTCCAAAACCTAATGGGCGGGCGCCGCCGCGGAACTTTCGTCGAAGAATTTATCCGTCCGCATATGGGCGCGCGGCTGCTTGACATCGGTTGTGGCACGGCTCAGCTACTGGAGTTTCTGCCAGGCGACGCCACTTACGTTGGCTACGATCCTTCTCCGGAATATATTGCGCATGCGCGCTATCGTTACGGTGATCGGGGCGAGTTCCACCTTGGCCAGTTCAATGCTGCTGAAGCAGCAGCCAGCCAACCCTTCGACTTGGTAACCGCCTGCGGAGTACTTCACCATCTCGACGATATTCAAGCGCAGGAACTTATTGCCTTGGCCAGGAGGGTTCTACTGCCAGGGGGGCGGTTTATTTCCATCGATCCAACCTACAGCAAGGACCAGAACTGGTTTTCCTATCTGCTAGTCAGTCGCGATCGTGGCCAAAATGTCCGGTTTGGCCAAGAATATGATGAACTGGCAAAGCCCTATTTCAGAGAGATCAATGGCACACTCCGCCATCGCCGCTGGATTCCTTATACACACTGGATCATGGAGTGCGAGGTGTGACTATTCCCTTTAACAAGCCTTACATGACCGGCAATGAGGCTGGTTTCATCGCGCAAGCGCATGCCAACAGACACCTGGCTGGCGACGGTGAATTCACCAAGAAATGCCATAGTTGGCTGGAAGAACAAACCGGTTCACACAAGGCGCTTCTCACCCACTCGTGCACTGCGGCACTTGAAATGGCGGCAATCCTCGCAAATGTTCAACCGGGCGACGAGGTAATCATGCCATCGTATACCTTCGTGTCCACCGCCAACGCGTTCGTTCTGCGAGGAGCCGTGCCTGTGTTCGTCGACATCCGTCGCGATACCCTTAACATCGATGAGTCTCTGATCGAAGCGGCTATCACGGAAAGAACCCGCGCGATTGTTCCTGTGCACTATGCGGGTGTCGGCTGTGAGATGGACACGATCATGGATATTGCGCGGCGCCATGATCTCCTTGTCATTGAAGACGCCGCTCACGGAATCATGTCAACCTATAAAGGACGACCGCTGGGATCAATTGGCAATATGGGTTGCTTGTCATTCCACGAGACGAAGAACATTATTTGTGGCGAGGGCGGGGCGTTGCTAGTCAATGATCCACAATTGGCGCAGCGCGCTGAAATCATTCGTGAAAAAGGGACTAATCGCAACCAGTTCTTCCGCGGCGAAGTTGAAAAATATACCTGGGTGGATATCGGTTCCTCCTACCTGATGTCCGATCTTAGCGCAGCTTTCCTATGGGCGCAGATGGAAGAGGCGAAATCAATTACAGCAAAACGATTGAACATTTGGCAGCACTATCATGCGGCGTTCGCTGATCTGGAAAGTCGACAACTGGTCAGGCGCCCGGTGGTTTTGCCTGAATGTCGGCACAATGCGCATATGTATTACCTTTTGCTTCCTAATATTGCCGCGCGCACTCAATTAATTAGGCACCTCAAGCAGCGCGACATTGGTGCGGTATTCCACTATGTACCGCTACATTCGTCGCCAGCAGGCCAGCGCTATGGGCGCGCGCACGGCGAGCTGCATGTGACGACCGATATGGCAAATCGACTCGTGCGGTTGCCATTGTGGGTTGAGTTAGAAGCGACGCAAGAGGTGGCAATCGAGGCTGCGGTAAAACTGTCGCGTTCCAATGCCTACAAGTCTTGATATGAACAGTCTACCCCGGGTCCCGGCTCTGGTCTATTCGGAGTGTTGACGTTCCGCAAAGAGATGCAATTGTTGGCGACGGCTAAGGCGTCCTGCTTTCCGGACATTCTGGCGCGGATGGAGACCCGATTTGACTACACCTCGCGCGCTTTGGATATGGAAACATTCCGCGCAGTGCGGCTAGGGTGGAGTATCAAGTTTCAGTTTCATTGGCGGTTTGATGTAGCGGCTAGCAAAACCGCCATTGGTGACTATCAATATTCTATAGCCGTGCACAATTTGCGGCCATTGGAGAAGAATTGATGCGTTGGTCCGATACTTGGCTGACGTTTAGTACAAAATCAGGATATCTTGTGCTTTGGCTGCTCAGTCCACTAGTTTCTTTCGTCGCTGGACGCTATTCGGAATATCCAAATCAAATTTACTATATCTACAAATTATTTTTGGTTATCGCCGCGGCATTGGTTTTTCGTGATTTCGTAAAAATAACGATAGTTCAACTAAAGTGGCAATTGTTTGTAATTGCGTATGCCGTAGCGTTAATCGCTGCTTCGTATTTTGGTGTGAGTTTCGAAACATCTGTCTCTGAGTACCTTGTACTCTATCAGCCGCTTTCTATGTTTGACTTTTTTGTCGCGTTTGTGGCAGGTTATAAGTTTCACGAGCGAAAACTATTTTCATATTTTTATTCAATCGGCGTTATCTTGTTCGTCTATTCAGTAATCGATATGTTGGCGAATCCGGATAAATCCAGATACATTACATCTTTAGATCTACCCATGGTGATACCGGTAGCAATCATACTTGGAAAAACATTATTTGCAATAATTTTGGTTGCTATTGCGTTTGCGTCAATCAAGAAGACAATCGTATTTATTGCCGTTTTATCTTTTGGCCTATCCTGGTGGTATAAATATCGCAATAGCAAAATAATTAGCCGCGATTTCGCTACTGGCGACAACCATGGTACATGGCATAGCGTCCTTGCTCGCATGGCTGTAGTTGTATGCGTGTTAGCTCTGTTTATAGTTATTGCATCAAATTTTCAATCTACCATTGACAGACTCCTTCTCACGGACGAGGAAGACACGGTTAGATCGCTGATCCAACTCACGTCCTTTCAACTTCTTTCCGAATATTTCCCTAGGGGAATTGGCTTTGGCGGTTTCTCGTTTATCACTAGGGATGATATACCGTATCCGCTCCTCGATCAGAGAGGGAACTTGACGCAAGGCGCTAACCTGCACAATTCTTTCATGACTTGGGCTCTAGAAGGAGGGTTGCCAGTTCTTCTAGTTGTCTGTGCGATGTTCTTTGCTATGTATCGAACGATCCGATCGTTTTGGCGGCACAAGGAAACAACAATTCTGGCCTTCGTGTTGTCCGTTTGGCTATTGCAGGGTGTTATTTTCGGCCTGGTCCAGCAATGGCACTCGGCGAGTACCTTTTGGATGCTTTTCGGCTATGCTTTTGGATGTCGAGAGAGGTATAGGGGCAAATTGTGATAAGGCGAGTTGTACATTTGATCCCGACGCTTGAGGGAGGCGGGGCGGAGAGGCAACTTATGATGCTTGCAGGTGTGCAGGCGAGGCGTGGTTGGTCGGTTCACGTCGGTGTTCGCCGCCTAGGTTTATATGATCAAGCTGTAAGAGACTCGGGGGCTTTTGTTCACTACTTAGGTGATCATCGGAATTTGAATCCACTTTTATATTTGAAGATAAAGTCCCTGATCGGTTCACTTAAACCTTGCTTTGTTCAAACGTGGTTATCACAAATGGATGTTATCGGCGGCGTAGCCGCGGTGCATTGTTCGGTGCCCTGGATTGTCTCCGAACGCACTTCGTCGTTATTTTACAAAAGCCGTAGCCTTATGATTTTGGCGCGCCGAATTGCTGTGAAGTACAGTCAGGGGGTGGTAGCCAATTCAGTGGCTGGCGCAGAGTATTGGGGGCGTTGCTATTCAGCTAAACACTTAGTTGACGTCATTCCCAATGCGATCGACGTGGACTCGATTCGACATTATCCTGCAGCGTTTTTTCCAAGAGTGAGCAATGGTGGCCGATGGATTCTAATCGTTGGACGGCTGATTGAATCAAAAAACCATTCGATAATTCTTGAATCGCTCGCTAAGTTAATGGATTGTAGTAATTTTAATGCGCTTGTGATCGGTGAAGGGCCGATGAAATGGTCTTTGGAAGAGAATATTCGTGCCTGTGGACTGTCTGGCCGTGTCGTCATTCAGCCTTACAGGCATGATTGGTGGGGATTGCTTCCAGGTGCCGCCATGTTGATTAGTATGAGTCGGTACGAGGGAAATCCCAACGTCGTCCTGGAGGCGATGGCCGCTGGCTGTCCGTTGATTGTGAGCGACATTTCAGAACATCGGGAATTTCTTGATGAATCCTCCGCGCTACTTGTACCACTTGATAACGCCAATCGCTTGGCGGAGGCAATCATGAAGGTGTTGAGCGACCCTCAAGGCGCAGGTGGACGGGCGCTACTGGCGGCGAGGCGCGTTGGAACCCTTACTGTGGAAAGAGCGGCGGACGCGTACGAGTCATTTTATCAAAAGGTGATGCGAGTGGCTGTGTCGTAAATGTGTGGAATTATTGGAGTAGCTGGGAAAAGACGTCTTGATCGCCGTGATCGGCTGGTTGGGGGTCGCGATACGATGGTACATCGGGGTCCGGATGATGCGGGTGTATGGTGGTCCCAAGATGGCCATGTAGGACTAGGTCATCGGCGTTTAGCCATTATTGATTTGTCAGCTGGTGGTCATCAGCCAATGCATGACGCCACCGGATTGTTGACGATTACTTTTAATGGCGAGATCTATAACTACCGTGACTTGCAGAAGGAATTGACTGCCAAAGGGCATTCTTTTCGCTCGCAGAGCGACACCGAGGTAATCCTAGCGGCCTATAGTGAGTGGGGTGTTGAATGTCTATCGCGCTTCAATGGGATGTTTGCCTTCGCTCTCTACGATGGACGAAAGCATTCTCTATTTCTAGCTCGCGATAGGGCTGGTGAAAAACCATTGTTCTATTCGATCATGGATGGCGAGTTGCATTTTGCCTCTGAACTGAAGGGTTTAATGGCCGGTTCTGGATTGCAGCGACAGATAGATCGCGAGGCGTTGGATTGTTATCTGGCCATGGGATTCATACCGGGCGATCGCTGCATTCTTCATGGTGTTAGCAAGCTTCCAGCGGCACACGCGCTGTTGTTCGAGTGTCAAACAGGGAGTATGAAGGTTTGGCGGTATTGGTCATTGCCTATGATGGAAGCGAACAGCCGGAAAATAGATGAGTTGATGTTATTGGACGAGCTTGAGGGTTTGCTCGAGGATTCGGTTCGCCGACAAATGGTAGCCGATGTTCCCGTAGGCATACTGCTTAGTGGGGGAGTGGATTCGAGTTTGATTACAGCGATGGCTGTGCGCGCTTCCACACAGATCAAAACGTTTACGATAGGATTTCCAGGTTTCGGAAAGTACGACGAAGGCCCGTATGCTCGCTTGATCGCCAACTACTTTGGTACAGAGCACACCGAGCTTCACGCAGGCAATGTAGGCCCGGATCTGCTGCCAATGTTGGCTCGGCAATATGACGAACCTGTCATTGATTCCTCCATGATCCCAACTTGGTTGGTTAGCCAGCTAGTGCGGCAACATTGCACCGTTGCCCTAGGCGGGGAGCTCTGGACGAAGCAGAGATTTGGCGGTGTTCCGAGGCCATTCAGAAGTGCGGTTAGCTATGCAGCACAGCACCTATTGCCAATCGGATTTAAAGGCCGCAATTGGCTGCAGGCCCTCGGTGGCGATTTGGAGTCCGAGTTGCCGTTCATTGGAACCTTTTTTGACCCAGAGGAGCGGCGTTGTTTGATTGGTGGTGAAATGGGGGGGGGCTGGCCCTTTGTGGCGGAACAAGTTCGGCATGAGCGCATGCCCAGTTCCGCCGATCTGCTGCAGCGTGCCACTCGAATGGAGTTTGAAAACTATATGGTTGAAGACATTCTGGTGAAAGTAGATCGAGCCAGCATGCTGGCGTCGCTCGAGATCCGCGCCCCTTTACTGGATTACCGTCTCGTTGAGTTCGCCTTTGGTCGGGTGCCCTCCTCACTGAAGGCGTCAGCGAATCAGCGCAAGATATTGCTAAAGCGACTTGCGGCCCGTGTATTGCCCCCGGAATTTGATCAACAGCGAAAGCAGGGGTTTTCGATTCCGCTGGCCGCATGGCTTAAAGCAGGGCGATGGCGAGAGTATTTCCGAGAGGTGCTTCTCGACAGGCAATGCCTTTTTGGCGAAAAGATC
>JAPLRD010000331.1:20658-22187 GCA_026399375.1 Pseudomonadota bacterium | reverse complement strand
ACTCAGCTGTTCAAAGGCGTGGCCTCCGGAAGAAATACCGGTGAGCGGTTATTTGGATTACTGATGTTTGAACTCTGGCGGCGGGAATATGCAGTTTCGCTATGAGTGGAAGTCTGTATTGGATTACGGCTAATTCAATACAAGAGGCGTTGAAGAAAGGAATTGTGTTTCCGCTTAAGGATGGCCTTTCGGCTTGTATAGGTATCAAGCATTTATCACATCAAGGTTTCTATGGAATCAGAATGGGTCAGGCTTTTTCGGTGCCCTGAATGCAAGAGCAAAAAATTAATACTTTCGCATACGCCAGCTCAAGCCGAAGTCGAACTAGGCGGGCCGCGGATCGCGTGTGAAGCGTGCGGACATTTGGTTCCGATAAGGAATGGCATTCCGCGATTTGTGCCGGAAAGCAACTATGCAAACTCGTTCGGCTTTCAGTGGAACCGCCATCGAAGGACGCAACTGGACAGCTATTCTGGTGTCCCGATATCACGATCAAGACTCTTTTCAGTGACCCAATGGAAGGAGGATTTGCAGGGGGAACGGATACTTGAGGCAGGGTCAGGGGCGGGCCGCTTTACGGAGATACTGCTCCAGACGGGGGCCTCTGTCTATTCCTTTGATTACTCCAACGCTGTAGATGCGAATTTCGAAAATAATAGGCAGAGCGCCAATCTGACGCTCTTCCAAGGCGATATTTACAATATTCCAATCTTGCCAGGCAGCTTTGATAAAGTTATTTGCCTCGGAGTATTGCAGCATACCCCGGAACCGGCGCGGGCCTTTTTGAGCTTGGCAACGATGGTGCGCCCCGGGGGCGAGTTGGTAATTGACGTTTATGCGAACACGGTGATCGCGCGCATGCAATGGTATTACCTTTTGCGGCCGATTACTCGTCGCATGGAAAAAGATATGCTCTATCGTTTCATTGCCAAATGGGCGCCCCGTTTGATTCCCGTCGCGCGCGTGCTCCGCGCTGTCGCGGGCCGTGCTGGTGCTCGGCTAGTGCCGATAGCTGAGTATTCACACTTGGGTCTGTCGCCTGAGATCAACAGGGAATGGGCGGTACTCGATACGTTTGACATGTATTCCCCAGCGCACGACCATCCGCAAAGCATGTCTGCGGTGCAACGCTGGTTCGAGACCGCAGGATTTTCTGAAATTGCAGTGAGGCGTGGCCCCAACGGGGTCATCGGCAAAGGTAGAAAGATTTAACGATGATGACCGAAAGGCAAATTCGATGCGGGTATGCTTGAATTTGCTTGCCGCAACAGCTGGTGGACATCTAACACGGGCACGGGCATTTTTGGAGAGATTCAGTCGCTACGCGGGAGGCGCAGAACTGACAGTTCTGAAGGTAAAGGGTGTCCTGACAGACTGCAAGAGCTCGAATGCCTACCGAGTGATTGACGTGCCAATCGACTTGAAAAAATTCAGAGCGGTTCGGCGAATGGCGTGGGAAAACTGGGTCATGCCCGGATTGCTACGCGAAAACAAAATTGACGTCTATTTGACCTTCCATCACTACTTAC
>JAPLRD010000331.1:0-20644 GCA_026399375.1 Pseudomonadota bacterium | reverse complement strand
TTGCCAACGTCCTTGCCTTCAGTCGTCGGAGTATCGAATCTTGCTCCGTTTTCTGACAATGCGCGGGATGTCGAGTCTTGGTTAGTACGGCTGAAGATGACTCTACTTAAGCACTCGATTATCGCTGCCACGCGGCGGGCCAATAAGGTGGTCGCGATTTCGGCGACATGCAAAGATGTTTTGACCAGCCATGGGATCGAACCTTCAAAAATTTCCGTAATCCCAAACGGAGTAGACCCATTCTGGTCGCAGCCATCAACCGCTAGCAACATACTGAATGAAAATGGGATTGCAGGAGCCTATCTGCTTTATGTATCACATTTTTATCGCTACAGGAACCACCAAAGGCTCGTACACGCATACGCAATGCTTCCCGCTTCGACGCGTGCCGCCCATCAGCTGGTACTCGTCGGAAAACCAGCAGACCGGCGCTACTTCGACGAGGTGCTTGAGCTTCGATCCCGTTTGGGACTTGATCGTGACGTGGTCGTGATTAGTGGGGTGAGTGGGGAGCGTCTACGGCATCTCTACCAGAGGGCGCGATTATTTGTATTTCCATCGCTGATCGAGAATTGTCCCAATATCCTGCTCGAGGCGATGGCGGCTGGTGCGCCCGTCTTGGCAAGCAGCCTGCAACCAATGCCGGAGTTTGGCGGTCCAGCCGTAGAGTACTTCAATCCGCTTGACGCAGAGGGCATGGCACAAAAGATTGGCATGCTTCTAAGCTCACAAAAAGTGGTAGATGAAATGAAAGGTAATTCCACTCGGCAGGCTCAGCGATTTTCATGGGATCTATTTGTTCAAGAGGTCGTCGAGCTATGTCATTTGGCAAAGAGCAAACAAAATCTCGAGAAATGAAACGGTAAGAACCAACGTCATTTCCGGTATCTTTCGCATCATGTCTTAAGGAAGAACATTGACAGTCATTCTCGGCATCAACTCATACCACGGCGATGCTTCTGCATGCCTCCTTCGCGACGGGAAGTTGATCGCGGCTGCGGAGGAAGAGCGCTTCCGCCGCATCAAACATTGGGCGGGCTTTCCGTCCGAGGCGATCCGCTACTGCATGGAGGAGGCCGGCGCGTCTCTGGAATCAATTGACCATGTGGCCATTAACCATGATGCTAAAGCCAATCTATGGAAGAAGGTTAGCTTTACTTTGACCAAGAGGCCGGAACTATCTCTAGTACTGGATCGAATCCGAAACAAGCGAGAACAGGCGAACGTCGAGGAGGAATTGCTGCACACCGTGGGAGCCGGATTTCGAGGCAAGATTCACCATGTCGAGCACCATTTGGCGCATCTCAGTTCAGCTTTTCTGGTTTCCCCATTTGAGGAGGCGGTGGTGGTTTCCGTCGATGGGTTCGGGGATTTCGCGAGCGCTGCGTGGGGGATAGGGCGCGGCGGAAATATCGAAATCGAGGAAAAAGTGTTTTTTCCACATTCGCTTGGAATTTTCTATGAGGCATTGACGCAGTATCTTGGGTTTCCCAATTACGGCGATGAGTATAAGGTCATGGGGTTAGCGCCCTATGGCGAGTCGCGCTTTCTAGAACAAATGCGCAAGATTGTCTTGTTGGATCGGGATGGTACTTATCGCCTTGATCTCGGCTTTTTCCGTCATCACATGGAAAAAGTCGCCTACGAATGGGAAGGGGGCGCGCCCTCTGTGGGACAACTGTTTGCGCCGGCGTTGGAGAACTTGCTCGGCCCGGCGCGGAAGTCTGGAGATGACCTGACCCAGCGTCACAAGGATATCGCGCGTTCGATCCAAGCGATGTACGAGGAAGCGTTCCTTAATTTGCTGAACTCGCTGTATCGCCGTCATCGACTCGACGCGCTCGCACTGGCCGGTGGCTGCGGGATGAATTCCGTGGCCAACGGGAAGATTCTAGCGAATACACCGTTCAAGAGGCTTTATGTACAGTCTGCCGCTGGTGATGCAGGTGGTGCAATCGGTGCCGCATTCCAGGTATGGCATAGTGCCCATTGCGCGGGGACTGGTGCAGATGGCTTTCGACGCAGGTTCCATATGGATCACGCCTATTGGGGACCGCAGTTCTCGGCGCAGGAGATTGGAAGCTTGTTGGAAGTAAGAAGGGCGGAGTTGAGCGCGGCAAAGTGTCAGATACGGCGCATCGATGACGAAGTTCAATTATGCCAAGAGACCGCCGAGGCCATCGCAGCAGGCAAGGTGATAGGTTGGTTTCAGGGCCGAATGGAATGGGGTCCCCGCGCATTGGGCAATCGATCGATTCTATGCGACCCCCGTCGCGGTGATATGAAAGATATTCTTAACGTGAAGATAAAGCGGCGCGAATCATTTCGACCTTTTGCACCATCGATCCTGCGTGAATCAGTGCCGGAATGGTTTGAAACAGATGACGACGTGCCCTTTATGATGCAGGTATATCCGATTCGGAAGGAAAAGCGTGCATTGATTCCAGCTGTGACCCACGTGGACGGATCGGGCCGGTTACAGACAGTGCAACGAGACACTAGTCCTCGCTATTACCGACTGATTGAACAATTTTGTGTCCTAACGGGCGTGCCGATGTTACTCAATACATCATTCAACGAAAACGAACCCGTGGTATGCCGGCCAGAGGAAGCATTGAACTGTTTCCTACGCACTCAGATGGATGTACTCGTACTTGGAGATTTCGTAATTTCTAGATGAACTATTCCGAGTCATGCACCCGCGAATAGGGTGTGTTATGTCTGCAAAAAAAGACTTTGAATGACGCGCGTATGCCAGAGGTTTCCTAGTGGCACTAGGATCCCGGTGCAATTGGATTTCCATTTTGCAACTCAAGTCGGAGAAGTATTCTGCGCATTCTAATTCACGGCATCCATTTTTTACCTGATTTGATCGGTATAGGCAGATTTACGGGCGACATGGCCTGGTGGTTGGCGCTCCAAGGACATCAAGTGCGAGTGGTAGTGGCGCCCCCCTTCTATCCGGAATGGAAAGTCGCGAAGGGGTACTCTTGGTGGAGATTCACGAGACAGAAGACCGGTTTTGTCTTACCCAAACGTGTTCCCGCGATAGCGGGAGGCGACCTTTCAGTTTGCAGGTGCCCTATATGGGTGCCGGCCAAACCAACTGGCATTAAACGGATTTTGCATTTTGTCAGCTTTGCTCTGTGCAGTTTCCCTGTAATGTTGATGCAATGCTTCTGGCGACCAAATGTGGTGCTGGTGATCGAGCCGACATTATTTTGCGGACCCCAAGCCTGGTTGGTGGCAAGGTTGTCAGGTGCACGCGCGTGGCTGCATATACAGGATTTGGAGGTGGATGCAGCTTTCGAGATGGGGTTGCTGCCATCTGGCCTATTGAGCCAGTTCGCTTACGCTGTCGAACGATTTTTGCTAAGACGTTTCGATCAGGTTTCGACAATTTCCGTCAATATGCTGACCCGATTGAAGGCGAAAGGTGTGGCGAAAGGTGTCCTATTTCCAAATTGGGTGGACACCGAGGCAATATTTCCTTTGTCCAGAGTCAGTTCAATCCGGCAGGAATTGGGTCTTTCAGACGACTTAGTGGTGGCCCTTTACTCCGGCAATATGGCCACGAAGCAGGGTCTTGAAATACTTATCGAGGCTGCCCGGTCACTTGCGGGGAATGCGTCGATACGATTTATTATATGTGGCGATGGGCCCGCAAAGGCGCGATTACAGGATCTGGCGCTTGGTTTGGACAACATCATGTTTCTACCGCTTCAGCCTATTGAAAAGCTCAACGATTTGCTTAACCTGGGAGACATTCATCTCCTACCCCAATTGGCCGATGTCGCTGACCTAGTAATGCCTTCTAAGCTAACTGGAATGTTGGCTAGTGGTCGACCCGTGGTGGCGACTGCCGCAGTTGGCACTCAAGTCGAGGAGGTGGTTAGAGGGCGTGGCATTATTGTTAAGCCTGGAGACATCTTAGCGTTGGCCGCCGCTGTTGGTGCGCTTGCTGTCAACTCTGAAATGCGGCAAAAGTTTGGGCAGGCTGCCCGGGAGTACGCATTGGCAAATCTGAGTAAGGAAGCAGTGCTGCGGCGCGTCGAGTCGGACTTGGTAGCTGTCCTGCGTTAGCGGAACGTTGAGAACGAGGTCCAATATTTCTTCTAGCCGAACAATTGCCTGATTTTTCTCTGCATGAGGGTAACCAAGTAAAATATCCCAGGTTGGACATAAAACAAAGCCAGAATCAGTCTTCCACTCAGACCGAAAAGTAATCTCTCTTTGCGGTTGTCGAAGGCCTTAATAACAGCCGATGCAAGTTGTGCTGGTTTGTCCGATGCAATTTTGGTATCAATGACGGTGCCTACATGAACGATCAGCAGCCTAAAGTCTGAGCGATCGCATTTCAGCCTATGTAGATAAATTTCATAAAGCCCCTTAAGGGCCGTATATACCGTTCGCCCCGGGCTCTTAACTAATGTTAGGACGGTAGATATGAAAATCACCGCTGGAATCGTATTTTGGGTTCGTAGTATATAGTCCAATATTCGCATTCTTGACAAGAAATCGGCCGATACCAGATCAGACATTTGCGTCCTCTCTATTTCGGAATCTTTTTTGCTTGAACTTGCAGATGCGGCGTCGATAATTAAGTCGATCCGCTTTTCTTCGATTGCCTTTAGTGTCAAATCCGTGCCTAAAGAATAATCCTCTTCGATAAGAATAATGCTAGCGACGCCTGCGTCGCTGCATGCATTTTTGGCTGTAACCAGTTTGGCAAAATTTCTGCCAACTAGAATCAAATCATTTCTCGGCGAATACGCTTGCGCAAGGGCTGTTCCCACGAAGGATGAGGCGCCAAGGATAAGTATATTCATGGCAAGATCAAGCTGTAGGTGAGAAAGGTGGTGACCGATGGTTTTGAAATCTATTTTCCGGACGCAATCGATACCAGTCGCTTGGCGCCTTCGATTGAAAGAGGTTTCCCAAAGACCAGAAATCGGATCGTGTAGTACGCAATATATAAATCGCACAGTAGGATATTTCCGTTCTCGCTCTTGTATAAACTGGAATATAAACACTCCAACTCAAGGCGCTCTTGCGGACTTTGATTCAATTTTCCAACAATCTGTGACAGCCCCGTAAGTCCTGCAGGGCTGTCAAATCGTTCCCCCCAGCCTTTAAACTTCTTTAGGAGTTCAATGTTTTCTTTGGGAAGCGGTCGGTTCCCAATGAGACTCATTCCATGGAAAATAATATTGAACAATTGCAATATTTCCACCAGTTGAGTCCTCTCCAAAAGCCTTCCAATCGGTGTATAAACCTCGCAATGTAGTGGTATGTCAAGATAGCCATCTCTCATATAACGCTCTCGCAAGCGAAACTTAGGCGACGTGGCGTCAGTGACCATCGTCCTAAATTTTAGTATTGACACGCACTGATCTAATGAAATGTATCGTCTCGAAATATAGAATATTGGGTAACCTTCTAAAATAAAAATAAGGGTTGAGACTAGGAAGAGAACCGGAAAAAGCAGTAAAAGCACAAGAATGGATATTACGATGTCAGCGACTCGTTTGACGATATTAGATAATTTGAATCTATTATCAGTCGGAGTAGCTACGCCGAGAGTGTCCGTAGGACTTCGAACAGAAGAAAGTTGTACAGCAAGAAATATCAAAAGTGCCACGCCAAAAACGAAAGCGGTTTGAACGAGGTCGCGTATTAGTGTTTTTGTCCATTCGATTGCTAAGAAATGGTTCGGAGGAAATGGTCGAGGCGCACCGGCAGGGTTGCAGATTACTTGGATGCGCTGGCGGCTGGCGGCAGCTTGTCGCTGGCTTTCCATGCAAGTCGCGAGTGCTACGGGTGGACTGGGGTGGGCGTAGGTTATGACTCCGTTAAGAATATGTGCAGAAGAGACAGAGAGGGGCTTCTCAGAAAATAAGTCGCTTAGATTGGGTGGCAGCTCCGTCAAGCATTGCTGATTGGCTACTTTGCACGCTGGGCAGTTGGCTTGCATCAGGCTAGCGATTGTCGTGGCCAAAACAGCACATGCTTCGCCGTCGGAAGTTGGCTGCTGCAGGAAGGTCAGCGTGAGTTGATCGGCTGCGTCAACAACGACGAACGGGTAATAGGCCGCGTTGCGTACATAGTGACCGATGCCGGCAACGAGCGCAAACATGGTCAAAACTATAGATAGGCGAAATAGTCTGCTGCTCATGGTATAGGAGAAAATGAATTCACTAATTCTGGCAAGATAGTCGAGGATTGGCGGTCAATAATTTGTGCGTTATATCGAATTATGCCGCTATTCTACGATAGCCCTTGCGTTGTGCTTGGGCAAAACTTGTACAGAAGTGGTACCGCAAATTTTAACAGAGCGATAAGTGGAAGCTCAGGGCATGATGCTTGGCGGAAAACCTGGCGAAAGGGAGTTTTTGATGGTCAAGAAGAAAGCATCGGGTTGGCGCACGCGCGACACCCACAAACCGACGTTCAGGACCGCGTGGCTAAAATTCTCACCCCCCCCCCCCCCCCCCCCCCCCGGTTTGTTGTATTTTTGATACAATTGCCAACTATTCCCGAAATAGCGCAGCTGTGCGCGTTGCAACTTTATAATTGTTTTGGGATAATGCCGGTCAGGTAGGGAGGGCGCAGCGGCTTATTGGTAGACTTAAGCTTGCATGTGTTCTGTTTTTGTGGATAATGATTGATCCGTTATTTGAATTAACTATCAAATAAATCGGTTTTTTGCCTTTGCTAATACAGGAGAGAAAAATGAAGAAAGCGCTGGCTGTTTTGGTTGCGTCGATATTTGTGGCAGGCAGCGCCTTGGCGCAAACGACGCAGGGTCAACAACAATCAGGAGCGGGTGGCTCCGGTGGTGCTGGCGCGGGCGGTGCTTCTGCCGCAGCGGCTGGTGGCGTTACTGCAGGTATGATCGCTGCGGCGGTGGCAGTCGTTGCAGTCGCGGCAGCCGTTTCGTCCTCTAGTGATAACAACAACCAGACATTTGCAACTACTACAACTACTACGACAAAGTAAGTCGACTTTTCGTTTTAAGAAAATCCTTGGCGACAAGCCAAGGATTTTTTGTTTCTAGGGTTTCCGCATCGATATCTTGCTGGCTTTTTGGTTGAGTTGGTAGAAGATTAATCGTTGGCGCGAGCCAGCGTTTGATTGAGCGCTGGATTTATCGGTTATCTGACTATCCTCGCAGCGAAATTCCCCCGGTTCCTTTCCCTAAAGCGGGAGTACCTTGGTTGTGACGATCAATTTGTTTGATCTAGCGCAACTGTGCATCGTCGCCAATCGCGCGAAAATACCAGTGGTAGTTATAGCGCTTTTTCTGGTCGCTACGCTACCTGCCTGCTCCTCAAGTAGCAACGCTATCCTGCAAACTTTGCCCCACGCGTATGGTCGCAACTCGGCCATCGACAGCGTCAAGCTGAATCCAAATTTTCGTTATATCAGGGTCACCACTAGTGGCAGAGTTGCACTGCTAGCCTTGGGGTATGTAGATGCGGACCCGCGCGGGCCCATTGAGGTCTGGTACAGCGCCGAACGCGAGGTGCTTAGGTTTCAGAATGGGCGGCTAATTGGGGCGGTTGGCCTTACTACAGAATGGCGTGACGTTGTACTGCCCGATCTCCCTTCGTGGGCTGCGGTTGCTGGCGGAGACAAGGCCTTTCGTTGGACGCGGATTCGTGATGTGATGCCTGGGTACCGGTATGGGGTAATTGACATTCTCTCATTGAGCGTTGTTAAAGAACTGAAACGGGGTGAGTTGCAGGGGCTGAATCCGAATCAGCTAACTTGGTTTGAGGAGCGGTTTGAACTTGGGCCGGTCGCGGGGCCTCTTGGGAATGGAGTCGCCGCCGATCTTATACTTCCGCCGGCGCGGTATGCGGTCGATCTTCGTGATGGTCAGGAGACCGTGGTCTATGGTGAGCAGTGTCTTGCAGCGGATTTGTGTTTTACCTGGCAGCGATGGTCGGTGCAGCTTCAAAATTCGACTGAAAGGAAGTGATGAGGTCGGGGTCGCTTCAGTATTTGGGTACGATGATGGTGACCAATAGCCGAGCCTCGACCCAATCCAAAAAGCAGATTCCTCGCGTTGCTCGGAATGATAGTGGCGGAAAGGTTTTTGGCATTGGACGAGGGGGGGCATTTGCGAGAAAGCTTGGCGTAGCGTTGGTCGGGTTATTTCTTCTTGCTCCTCCTCTTCTATATGGGCAGGTTGCCCCTAAACGGCTTAGCGATTGGTTGTTGGAACAACCGGCTGATCCCAATGCCTATCCGCTGGGTCTTAGTTGGCGCGTACCGGGCGAGGTGCCATCACAGAGCGCATTGCGACTTGAACTTCTGAGGAGTCTCTCTGGTTTTGATCGCGACGTGCGGGTCGATCGAGAGGCGTTGTCACGGTTGCGCGATTGGGTGCAAATGCTGCCGGTCACAGGCCGAGTTCTTGTTGCCACACCTGACGCGCGTTGGTTGCAAGCGAACCCGGCGCGCGATCCGATAATCCAGCCAGGGAATAGCGTTGTGTTGCCCAAGCGTCCGCGTACGGTCACGGTGATTACTTCGCGCGGCGAACTTTGCGCCGTGAATCATTCTACAGGGCGTGAGTCCGTTGCATATGTTCAAGCCTGCAGTCATTTCGGTGCGCATGGGATCGATTGGGTGTGGGTGGCCCAACCTGATGGGCGGATCCAGCGATTCGGTGTCGCCGAGTGGAACCGCGAGGTGCAGGACGAGCCGGCGCCAGGCGCCTGGATCTGGGCGCCGCCTCGGGATGATGGATGGCCGAATAATTTATCGCAAAGGCTCATCGCGTTCCTGGCTACTCAAGGACCGGCGCCCGATCCTAGTGCAAATGTTGCTGCTAACATTGTCCGCACCACACCTAATTTTTCTATGAATGCAAGAGAGCCGCTGCCAGGTGGGACGTCTAACCCGTGGGCTCCGTCGAGTCTGCTCGAACGTAGTGGAGTTGCGAGACTGCGCGGTCAAGAAGTATCTTCGGCAGGGAATGCCTCGGGCGTCGGTAGTACGCGTGTCTTTTCGGTTCCGTCGCCTGACCCATCGCCGCGCTCGCGAAGTCTCGTGACCACGGCAAGTGACTGGGGCGGTATTGGTTTAATGCAGACACCCAGCGCGCGCATGGAAAAGGCCGGACATCTTTCAGTAAGCTTCAGCCGCATTTACCCATATTTTCAGGGCAACATCATGGTTCAACCTTTAGACTGGCTGGAAGCTGGATTTCGTTACACGAACGTGAGTAACCGATTTTACAGCGGCCTGCCAACCGGAGATTCGACATTTAGTGGTGATCAAGCCTACAAAGACAAGAGTTTCGACGCTAAATTTCGGTTGTGGACCGAGTCTGCGTATCGGCCTCAGGTGGCGCTCGGCCTACGCGACTTTGCCGGGACAGGGCTTTTTACCGGGGAATACGTAGTAGCAAGCAAGCGAACCGGTTCTTTCGACTGGAATGTCGGTTTGGGGTGGGGTTATGTGGGTGCCCGAGGTAGCCTACGCAACCCATTGGCAGGCATCCGTACCTCCTTCGATACGCGTAAGCCCCCCGATCTTGCGACTGGTGGAGGTTTCGCTTTTGGGAGCTATTTTCATGGACCAACCGCTGTTTTCGGAGGGGTGCAATATCAAACGCCCTGGTCATCGCTGATCCTAAAGTTAGAGTACGACGGTAACGACTATCAGCACGAGGGATTGGGTAACAACCAAAGGCAAAGTTCCCCTTGGAACTTTGGTCTGGTATATCGGGCCGGACGTGCGATGGACGTCACTGTTGGCGTTGAGCGAGGCAATACGGCCATGCTTGGGGTAACCGTGCATACCCAATTGGATGGACTTTCAATGCCAAAGCTAAGTGATCCGCCGCGCGTGGCGGTGTTGGCGAAACGTCCGCAACAAATTCCAGACTGGACTGTCACTAGTCGCGATATTACGGCCCAGACCGATTGGCACGTGCGCAGGATCGAGCAGCGTGATCGCGATCTCAGAGTTACGTTGGATGATGCCGAAGCCATATTTTGGAGCGAGCGCGCAGACCGGGCGGCGGCGGTGCTCAACCGAGATGCGCCCGAAGGTGTGGATCGCTTTGCGCTTGCCTATCGCCAGAATGGGGTGGATGTCGCCGAGCACGTGATTGATCGCGATGCCTGGGTTGCGCAGAAGACGCAGCCTTTACCACCGCGCGAACAGCGTGCCGCGGTGCTCGCTCAGCCTGCCACTGCGACAACTGGTAAGAGCGTGCTCTACCAAAACGCTCGGCCGATGTTCGAATCCGGGTTGAGACCAAACTACCAACAGACGCTCGGCGGGCCGGACGGCTTTGTGATGTTCCAGGTCGGGGTGGCAGAACATGCAAAACTACGGTTTCGGGACGATACCTGGCTGCAGGGCACGCTGCAGCTTGGTCTATATGACAACTACGACAAATACAACAATCGCGGTTCCAGTGATTTGCCCAGGGTACGTACCTATTTGCGCGAATATGTGACGACCTCAAAGCTCACGTTGCCAAATCTGCAGGCGACACATGTCGGCAGGCTCAGCGAAAATCAGTACTACAGCGCTTATGGGGGTTACCTTGAACCGATGTTCGCAGGTATCGGCGGCGAGTGGTTGTACCGGCCCTTCGCGAGCCGGGTCGCAGTTGGCGCGGATGCGAATTTCGTGCAGCAACGCGGTTTTGAGCAAGACTTCAGTTTCAGCAATGCCGCCAACCAGACCAGCTATCGTGTAGGCACTGGTCATGCGACTCTGTATTGGGATACTGGATGGAACAATATTCAGGCGAATCTGAGCATCGGGCGTTATTTGGCGAAGGACATAGGCGCGACGGTTGATGTGTCGCGTATATTCGACAACGGCGTCAGGTTCGGCGCGTTTTTCACCAAGACCAACGTATCGACGGAGAAATTTGGCGAAGGCAGTTTTGATAAAGGGGTGTACCTGAGCGTACCTTTCGATGCCTTCCTCACGCGAACGAGCAATAGTGCAGCCAATGTCATGTGGAAACCGCTCACGCGCGATGGCGGCGCGAAACTAAACCGCTATGTTGATCTTTACGGCCTTACCAGCACGCGCGACGATCGCGCTTTGAGCAAGAGAGCTGCTCCGCCGCCGAACCATCAAACGATTCCATCTGACCGGCGCGACGCGTGGAGTCCCCCGCTCAAGGGCACCGAGCCGTACACGCAGGTCACGGTCAAGCCAGTGGCTGAGCAATGGACTGGCAATGCGCAGGGTTACGAGCAACGCCTGGTCGAGGCCTTGTATCGGCAGCAGTTTCGAAGTATCAAAGTTTCGTACGACAGCTCCCATCGCTTGACGATTGCGCTGTCGAACAACATCATTCATCCGGTCAGTCGCGCCGTCGGCCGGGCTGCGCGCACCGCGCTGCGCGTGGGACCCCTGGACATGCGCGAGCTTCGCGTCACGCTGGCGCAACTCACTCATCCGGTCGTGACCTACGAGTTCATCGATCTGCTGCGACTGGACCAGTATTTCAATGGCAAGATTAACGTGGCCCAGTTGGCGGATTCTGTCGCCATCGATTACCTGAATCCGTCCGCGCGCGAACGCGATCCGCTCGCGCGGCTGGACGATATGGATACACAGGCGGAGGAGGTACGTCTCGCTGATGTGGTCCTGCCCGAGCGCGGTTCGGTCGATAGGCTAACCAGCGACTTTGGCGCCGCGGCGCACATCGCGGCGGATGCGAACTGGCTGCGCGCGGGTGTGGTTGGTACTGGGTTGGTGCTTGCGAGTACTGCGCTTGATCGCAGTGGCAACAAATTCGCTAAGGATCACGCAGAAAATCGCTGGTTGAAGGGAATAAACAATGTTGGCAATGCGCTTCCGTGGCTCGCGATTGCCGGAGGTGCGGTGGCGGCTATGGACGGCAGCGATCCCGTGCGCGCCCGCACCGGCTACGCGTCCATGGAAGCGGGAGGCACAGCGTTTCTCGCGGTGACCGCGCTGAAATCTGTGGTTGGCCGCGCGCGCCCGGAGGTAGAGGTAGGCAATCACGCGTTCAAGCCATTCTCCAAGACGGCGAATTACGATTCGATGCCTTCCGGGCACACGATCATCAGCTGGGCTGTCGCAACCCCATTCGCGGAGCAGTACGACATGCCTTGGCTATACGGTGTCGCGACTATTACCAACATAGCGCGTATTGGCAGCCGCCAGCATTGGGTGTCGGACACGGTGGCCGGCAGCCTACTCGGCTACGGCATCGGCAAAGCTTTTTGGGAAGCCTCACGCAGATCGCAGAAAGGCGCACCGAGGGTGATGATTCATCCGCAGGGTGTGAATTTGGCGTGGGAACTGAATTGACGAGACTTCCAGGAAATTGTCGTTCCGACCGCAGCGACGAATCTGCTTTTCAAACGCCACCAAAAGCAGATTCCTCGGTCCTCGGCCTCGGAATGACATTCTTGGAGATGTATTTCGGGGCGTTGCTGCGGGCATGTCTAGTTGCTGCTGCGACGCTCTTCCCGATGATTGTCAGTGCACAGACTCTGTGCAGCGTGCTCGATCCCGAACTCTCCGGAGTTTATCAGGGTGGGTGCAAGGACGGTCTTGCCGAGGGCTTTGGCGAGGCGAGGGGCGCCTCCGAATACCGCGGCAGCTTTCGCGCCGGCCGCAAGCATGGCAAGGGCGTCAAGACCTGGCCGTCGGGCGATCGCTACGAAGGCGACTTCGTCGATGATCGCAAAGAAGGCACCGGCACGTACCTTTGGGGTCCGCGAAGCGCCTCGGCGGGCGAGAGCTACAGTGGCGGCTATTTGAATGACCAGCGCCACGGCGAGGGCGTGTACGCATGGCCTTCGGGTGATCGCTACTCCGGTCCGTGGGCCAATGATGCGATCACCGGGGTCCCGACACCGATGATGATCTCCCGGGCGCGGGCCAAGGCCGAAGCCTTGCTTGCGGTCGGAAAGTCCAGAGTAAAGGTCTGCCGTGCGCTATTGGTAGGCATCGCGATGCGCGACTGGATCCGCGGCGAGGTGATCGAGGTCAATGGCGATCGGATCAGTGTGCGCATCGACGATCCAGGTCAGCAGCCGCATGTGATCGACGGCCGGCTCTTGGTAAGAGGCATGACCGTCTGGTCGGCGGGGGACGAGTGGGTGCCGTGTTTCTAGTGCCCAGAGATGAGGGTATCCGTCAGGATAGTTGTCCTGGGTGCCTGCCGCCTTTCATTACCTGATGTGAGCTAAAATAGAGTCCTCCAGTTGTTCGAAATGCTATTCTTAGCCTACCCTTGCTGATCCCAGTCATCCTGTCAGGCGGCGCCGGGACCCGCTTGTGGCCGGTGTCGCGCGAAGCGCACCCCAAGCCTTTCATCGTCCTGCCCGACGGGCAAAGCCTGATGCAGAAGACGCTGCTGCGCGCGGCCGGGTTGAAGCCGGACACGATTCTGACCATTACCAATCGGGATTATTTCTTCATCACTCGCGACGCCTATGCCGAAACGGCTTTGGCTCCCGGAATAGCGCTCGATTATCTGCTCGAGCCGGTCGGCCGCAATACTGCGCCGGCGATCGCAGCCGGCGCTTTGCGCATTCGTGAGCGGTTCGGCGACGACGCGACCATGCTGGTACTGCCGTCGGACCATCTGATCCGGGATTTCTCCGCTTTCGCCAATGCTGTGAAGTCTGCTGTCAGGCTCGCAGACCAGGGCTACCTGGTCACCTTCGGCATTGAGCCCACCGGCCCGGAGACGGGCTTCGGCTATATCGAAGCGGACCAGTCGCGCAAACTCGGTGCCGACGGGCTGGCGGTACGCCGCTTCGTGGAGAAACCTACACATGAGAAGGCGGAGGCGTATCTGGCTTCGGGGGGCTATTACTGGAACTCGGGCATGTTCTGCTTTCGCGCCGGCGAATTCCTGGCAGAACTCGCGCGCTCCATGCCCGAAGTCTCGGACGCCGTTCTGGCGGCGTGGCAGGCAACATCACGCGAGCAGATTCCCGTCGCCATCGACGCGGCTGCGTTTGCGCGCGTAGCCGACATTTCCATCGACTACGCCGTGATGGAAAAGGCCGAGCGCGTCGCCGTCGTGCCCGGACATTTTGATTGGAGCGATATCGGCTCCTGGCAGGCGCTGGGCGGACTCGTTCCCGCCGACGCCGAAGGCAACCGCGTCCAGGGTGACGCCGTCCTCGTCGACAGCAAGGATTGCTTTGTACAGAGCGAAGATCGGCTGGTCGCGGCTTTGGGTGTGCAAAACCTGCTGGTGGTGGACACGCCGGATGCCTTGTTGATCGCCGATCGCAGCCGCGCACAGGACGTAAAGACCGTGGTCCAGCGCCTCAAGGCCAGCGGCCACGAAAGCGCGCGCCTGCACCGCACCGTGCACCGCCCCTGGGGCACGTACACCGTGCTGGAAGAGGGGCCGCGCTTCAAGATCAAGCGCATCGTGGTCAAACCCGGAGCGTCGCTGTCGCTGCAATACCATCATCGGCGCAGCGAACACTGGGTGGTGGTCTCAGGCAATGCAAGAATTGTGAATGGCGAGAATGAAATCATCCTGGGTGCGGACCAGTCGTCCTACATTCCCGCCGGCACCGCCCACCGCCTCGCCAATCCGGGCAAAGTCGATTGCGTGATGATCGAAGTGCAGAGCGGCGATTACTTGGGTGAGGACGATATCGTTCGCCTGGAAGACAATTATGGCCGCTCCTAATGTCCCCCAAGGGGACCCCTCTTCGGGGCGCAGGAGGGGCGCCCTCGCCCCGACATGTGCCATGATCGACCACCGATCGGCCCGGGGCCGGACCTCCTGCAATACCGTACACTTCAATCACGAGTATCGGAAATATGGCTAAGACAGCGCTGGTAACAGGCATCACCGGGCAGGACGGTTCCTACCTGGCCGAATTTCTGCTGGAAAAGGGATATGTCGTCCACGGCATCAAGCGCCGCGCGTCGCTGATCAATACCGACCGCATCGATCATCTGTATCAGGACCCGCACGAATCCGACCGCCGTTTTATCCTCCACCACGGTGACCTCACCGATACTTCCAATCTCGTGCGCATCATCCAGCAAACCCAGCCGGACGAAATCTACAATCTGGCGGCGCAAAGCCACGTCGCCGTTTCGTTCGAGGAACCGGAGTACACGGCGAATTCCGACGCAATTGGCACGCTGCGCCTGCTCGAGGCCATCCGCATCCTCGACATGGAAAAGAAAACCCGCTTCTACCAGGCGTCCACCTCCGAGCTCTACGGCCTGGTGCAGGAGACGCCGCAGAAGGAAACCACGCCTTTCTATCCGCGCAGTCCCTACGGCGTGGCCAAGCTCTACGCCTACTGGATCACCGTCAACTACCGCGAGGCCTACGGCATCTACGCCTGCAACGGCATACTCTTCAACCACGAATCGCCGGTGCGTGGCGAGACTTTCGTCACGCGCAAGATCACGCGCGCGCTGGCGCGCATCAAGCTCGGACTGCAGGACTGCCTCTACCTCGGCAATTTCAACGCGCTGCGCGACTGGGGCCATGCTCGCGATTACGTCGAGGCCATGTGGCTGATGCTGCAGCAGCCGCAACCGGAGGATTTCGTCATCGCCACCGGAGAGCAGCACAGCGTGCGCGAATTCGTGGACGCCGCTGCGGCCGAGCTGGGGATGCAAATCACCTGGAAAGGAAAGGGCAAAAGCGAAAAAGGCTACGACCATGGCGGCCGCTGCATCGTCGCCGTCGATCCGCGCTACTTCCGCCCGACCGAAGTCGACTCGCTGCTGGGCGATCCGGCAAAAGCGAAAGCCAAACTGGGTTGGGTGCCGAAAGTGAAATTCGAGGAGCTTGTGGCGGAGATGGTGCGCGAGGATCTGCGCGCGGCCGAGCGCGACGAGCTCGTCAAGAGCCACGGACACAAGACGTTCGATCGGCACGAGTGATGGACAAGCAGTCCAAGATCTACGTCGCCGGTCACCGCGGCCTCGCAGGATCGGCGATCGTCAGGCAACTGAATCAAAAGGGCTACCGCAATCTGGTGTTGCGCACCCATGCCGAGCTGGAGCTCAGCGATCAGGCCGCGGTGCGCGATTTCTTCCAGAACGAGAAACCCGACTACGTTTTCATCGCCGCGGCGAAGGTCGGGGGCATCGTCGCCAACAGCAGCTATCCGGCCGAATTCGTCCACGACAACCTTGCGCTCCAGACGAATGTCCTGCATGAATCCTGGAAGGCCGGCGTCAAGCGCCTGTTGTTCCTCGGGTCGTCCTGCATCTATCCCCGCGATTGCCCGCAGCCGATCAAGGAAGAGTATCTGCTCACCGGTCCGCTGGAGGCGACCAATCGCCCCTATGCCGTAGCCAAGATCGCCGGCATCGAGATGTGCTGGTCCTACAACCGGCAGTACGGAACCCGTTTCCTCGCTGCCATGCCGACCAATCTCTACGGCCCGGGTGACAGTTACGACCTGAACAATTCCCACGTGCTGCCCGCTTTGATCCGGAAAATGCATGAGGCGAAGAAGGGCGGGCTCGACGAAGCGGTCATCTGGGGCACGGGCACACCCATGCGCGAATTCCTGTACAGCGAAGACATGGCCGAGGCCTGCGTCTTTTTGCTCGAACTGCCGGAGGCAAAATTCGGGGAACTCATCAGCGACATCCTTCCGCCGCTGGTGAACATCGGCTATGGCGAAGACCTGAGCATCGCCGAGCTCGCGCACACGGTGGCCCGCGTGATCGGCTTCGGCGGCCGTTTGCGCTTCGACACCTCGAAACCCGACGGCACCCCGCGCAAGTTTCTTGACTCGGGAAAGATCAATGCCCTGGGATGGAAGGCGCGCACGCGATTCGATGAAGGCATCGCCGCTGCGTACAAGGACTTTCTGAGCCGTTATTCGAAATCAGTTTGAGAAAATACGCTAACCCATCTCCTATTTCTGGTTTGCTAAATGTATCGCCCTTCGTCCAAGGCTATAATACTGGCTGTATTTAATCGCGGAGCATGACTTGATTCTCATCACCGGCGGAGCGAAGTTCATCGGCTCAAATTTCGTGCATCAATGGCTGGCGGCTCAGAACGAACCCGTAGTCAATCTCGACAGCTTGCGCGGCGATGGGCGGTACTTTTTCGACCGGGACGATATCGACGATGCCGTGTTGGCCGCGCAATTTCTGCGAGCGCGTCGCCCGTGCGCGGTGCTCAACATGAGCGGGGAGCAGGGGTCTCACGAAGTGGGGATGCGACCGGCGGTGGTTGCCGCCGGACGCCGACAGCGCCTAAATTCGAACAGAGACGCAGCAACGGAGGCGGCAACTTGAAAGGAATCATACTCGCGGGCGGTTCGGGCACGCGCCTCTACCCAGTGACGCACGCCGTGTCCAAGCAGCTGCTGCCGATCTACGACAAGCCGATGATCTACTATCCGCTGTCGACGCTGATGCTGGCGGGAGTGCGCGATATCCTCGTCATTTCCACTTTCGAAGACACACCGCGCTTCAAGCAGCTGCTCGGCGATGGTTCGAAATGGGGAATTTCAATATCCTATGCGGTGCAGCCGGCGCCAGAAGGCATCACGCAGGCATTTATCATCGGTGCCGATTTCATCGGCGGCAATCGTTCTGTGTTGATATTGGGTGACAATATTTTTCACGGTACAGACCTCGTCGCCAACCTGCGGGCTGCCGTGGATAGGCCGACGGGCGCCACAGCCTTCGCCTACGCGGTGCACGATCCGGAGCGCTACGGCGTGGTCGAATTCGACCAGTCGCGTAAAGTGCTGTCCATAGAAGAAAAGCCGAAGCAGCCGAAGTCGCGCTATGCGGTGACCGGCCTGTATTTTTACGACGAACAGGTGGTCGGCCTCGCTGCCTCGCTCAAGCCGTCGGCCCGGGGCGAACTCGAGATCACCGACTTGAACCGATGCTATCTGGAGCGCGGGCAACTCAATGTTGAGGTCATGGGCCGCGGCACGGCCTGGCTGGATACCGGAACGCACGAATCCCTGCTCAAAGCGTCCAATTTCATCCAAATTTTGGAGGAGCGGCAGGGGCTCAAGATCGCCTGCGTTGAGGAAATCGCCTACCGCCTCGGCTACATCGATGCGGCACAGCTGCAGCGCCTGGCGGCGCCGATGGCCAAGAACAGTTACGGCCAGTATTTGCTCAGCGTCCTGGACGATCACGTGTTCGCCAGAAAATAGCCGGGCTGCGCCCTCGTGATGATAACTTTCGGAATTCGTCGATGAAAATCACCCCAACCGCCATTCCCGATGTGCTGATCGTCGAACCCAAGGTGTTCGCCGACGAGCAGGGTTTCTCTTTTGAGAGTTTCAATGAAGGTGCGTTTGCGAAAGAAACCGGCATCGCAGCGGAATTCGTACAGGATAATCATTCGCGTTCGGTGAAGAACACGGTGCGCGGCCTGCATTACCAGATTCAACAACCCCAGGGTAAGCTTCTTCACGTTGTGGTCGGCGAGGTATTCGACGTCGCCGTGGATATTCGGCGCAGCTCAATCACATTTGGCAAGTGGGTGGGCATGAGATTGTCGGCCGAGAACAAGAAAATGATGTGGATTCCACCAGGGTTGGCGCACGGCTTTGCAGTGCTCTCCGATTACGCTGATTTCCTCTACAAGACCACCGACTACTGGGCGCCGGAGCACGAGCGCACCATCCTCTGGAACGACCCCGATCTTGCTATCGAGTGGCCCCTAGCGGGCGAACCCATACTGGCCGCAAAAGACCGGGCGGGAAAGCGGTTGTACGAGGCTGAGGTATTCGGTTGAGACGGATTCTGGTCGCCGGCACGAACATCCCGGCGAATAATGACGGGATTAGGTTCAGAACGGTGACCGATCGACACCTCTGCTGAGTGCATGACTATAGATTTCCTGGGCAAGCATACGTGGGTCAATAGGCATAGTCACTCAAGAACTAACGCCGGTCGAAACCGCTGACCGTTCCTGAAGAGGTGCATGCAGCCTGTATCGAATAGGTACGCGGGAATCGACACCTTTAAACAACCTGCCATAATGCCGCCATTGTAGCTACAACGGCGGAGATGATCGTGACGACTGCTACCGGTCAATCAATGAAATCTGCGGGGATCCGCTCTCGGACTGAGCCCGACCTTAAGGAAGGCGCAAGCCGTGTGCTGGCGGAGTGCAGACTTAACCTTTCGGACGCAATTCAGTTGTTTCTGCGCCAGGTTGTAGTTAAGAACGGCCTGCCTTTCGAGGTGAAGGTGCCCAACGCCACCACCCGTGCAGCAATAGATGAGGCGATGGGGAAATCGCTGCCGCGCTTTAATTCCGTGAACGAACTGTTCGATGACCTCGAAAAAGCCGCCAAGCGCAAAACACGCTAACCCGAGTCATTCAATGCCGAAATTTGGGACGACAATATGACTATTGCTTCAGCCATTCAACATCAACAAATGCTATCGTTCACTTATGATGGATATGCTCGGGTGGTCGAGCCCCATTGCTACGGCATTGACAACAAAGGGCACTACGCCCTTCGTGCATATCAAGTACGCGGCGGAAGTGAGTCGGGCGAATATGTTGGGTGGAAACTCTTTCATGCCCATGAAATGCATCAGGTGTCCGTACTCGCCGAACGGTTCGCGGCGCCACGGCCGCGGTACAAACGCGGGGACAAGGCGTTCGCGCGCATCGATGCCCAGCTCTAGCCGCAGCAGTTAGCCTACGTTCGGTGCATGAATTCCCATCGCGGCAGGCTTGCATCATATTGGCCGGTACGATATGACACGGCTGAGGGAAGCGATGTTGCTTCTGATAGAAAGCGCAGAGCCGCTTCCGCCGGAATGGCTTGATCATTCCTTTACCGACGACTGGGGCTGAGCACCGCGAGTCACGTTGGCGGGGACTTTCTCCTCATCTACAAGACCGACAACTCCTCCAAGGATGAGCGCATTGTTTTTGTGCGTTCGGGCACGCATGCGGACCTGTTCGAGTAGGTCGGGAGTTCGATTGTCATAAAGAGGATCGAACTCCCGACCATATAGGCTCGAAAGCGCTCCTCGCGGGCATATTCTTCCTATGACAGCGTCAATCTAAAATACCTGGACTGACGCACTCACATCGCCTCACACGAGGACATAGAGCGCGTTTGCTGGATCGCCCCAGCACCTTTCGAGAGTATGGGTTCACCGGGTCGCCTCAGCCCCCATCTCTACTACTACGTACTTTTTAGTCCGCTGACATCCTCACATCGCCGCTTATCTACCCAAAACGGGCTTGAAATTGGAAGCTTGCTGAAATGGAGCAGTCGCCGGGGAGCGATTCCTGTGATCAGTGCGAAGGGGGCTTCGGTACGGTGTTCAAGCGCGAGGAACCCCTCGATGATCGCCCGCCGAACGGGTTCCGTTCTGCTACAACGCCCAATTGCGTAACGTCAGCGATCCGGCTTGCGGTCAATGCTTTTTTGCGAAGCCAATTCCCTGACTACATCTTTGACAGTCAAGCGTTGAACTGGCTCGGAAATCGTCTCGGTCGGAGTGGTTCGACGGGCGTTGGGCGATTGCTTGGTTAAGAGAGAGGTGGCCCAGTTTGTTAGGACGGGTTTTGGGGTTTCTTAAGTGGAGCCCCTGCCGCTGGTTGCGGTTATCCACGGTGCCGCCGCCCGCCCTCTTGAGGCGGAAGGCGAGCGGCGCGGTGGATAAC
>JAPLRD010000196.1:2040-14617 GCA_026399375.1 Pseudomonadota bacterium | reverse complement strand
GACGCGGCGACGCTTTCCCTGGTGCATGAGAGCGAGCGCCTGATCGGCGCTGCCGTGGCGGCGCGCACGGTGCGCTGCCGCGTGCGCGCCGAAGGCTCTGTGCTGGAACTGGACGCCGCAGCGCTCGCCGCGATCGCGCCGCAGCGGCGCGACGAACTGGCCGGCGAAGTGGGCGGAATTTTTGCGGCAGCCGGATTCCCGCGGCCGGTCAGTTTTGCGCCCTACCGCAACGGCAGCGCGTTCCTGGTGCGCGACAATGAGCGTTCCTGAGTTTCGTCCCGACACGGGCCGCGGCGAGCGCGTCGGCCTGGACGAGGCGATTTTCTGCTCCGGGAAGACCGCGGGCCAGATCGAAGCCATCCTGCGCGAGGCACGCACGCGCGGGGCCGGGTTGTTGCTCACGCGCCTCGATGCGCAGCGACTGGAGGCGCTTTCCGCCGATACCCGGGCTGCGCTGGATTACGATCCGCTGTCGCGCACCGCTTTTTTCGGCGCCGCGCACGCCAGCGCGGGGACGCGCGATTCGCGCGTCGCGATTCTCTCCGCCGGCACGTCGGACGTGTCCGCCGCCCGCGAGGCGCAGCGCACGCTGGCATGGTACGGTGAACCCGCAGTGGAATTCCATGACGTCGGCGTCGCCGGCCTTTGGCGGCTCACCGACCGGCTGGAGGAACTCCGCCGCTTCCCGGTGATGATCGTCGCGGCCGGCATGGATGCGGCGCTGCTGAGCGTGGTGGGCGGGCTCGTGCGCGGTTGTGTGATCGGGCTGCCGACTTCGGTCGGTTACGGTGTCGCCAGCGGCGGGCGCACGGCGCTGGACGCCATGCTTGCAAGCTGTGCACCCGGCCTGGCGGTGGTCAATATCGACAACGGTTACGGCGCCGCCTGCATCGCGCTGCGCGTGCTGCGCGCGTTTGCGCCGCAAGCTTGAACTTCTTGAACCTCTTGGAATTGTCATTCCGAGGCTGAAAGCCGAGGAATCTGCTGTCAGCCGGAAGAAATGAAAAGCAGATTCCTCGCGCTGTTCGGAATGACAATGGTCGGACTGTCGGAGAAATAGATATGCACATCGACCTCTTGTACGGCAAGGGCAGCTATCGTCTCGATCTGGATCCCGCATGGGACGTCACCGTGATCAGGAAGCCCGAGATGCCGCTGCTCGCCGACCCGGCCGCCGCGGTGCGCGCGGCGTTGGCGCAGCCCGTGGGCGCGCGCCCGCTGGCGGAGGAGGCGCGTGGCGCGAAGAGCGCCTGCATCCTGGTGTGCGACATCACCCGTCCCGTGCCCAACGGCCTGTTCCTGCCGATCATGGTGCGGCAACTTCTGGATGCGGGCATACCTGCCGCCGGCATCACCGTCCTCGTCGCCACCGGTCTGCACCGGCCCAACGAAGGCGACGAACTGGCCGAACTGGTGGGCGACCCCTGGGTGATGCAGACGGTGAAGGTGCAGAACCATTTCGCGCGCAACGACGCGGATCACGTCGATCTGGGCGCCACCAGGCGCGGCACGCCGGTGAAGCTCGACCGCCGCTTCGTCGAGGCCGACGTGCGCATCGCCACCGGCCTGGTCGAACCGCACTTCATGGCGGGCTACTCCGGCGGGCGCAAGGTGATCGCCCCGGGCGTGGCGCACAAGGATACCATCACCACCTTTCACAGCGCGCGCTTCATGGCGCATCCGCGCGCCGCCAACTGCGTGCTCGAGGGCAACCCCCTGCACGAAGAGCAGCTCGAGATCATGGGCAAGCTGGGCCGCGCGCTGGCGTTGAACACGGTCATCGACGAGCACCGCAAGCTCTCGTTCGTGAACTTCGGCGAAGTCGTGCAAAGCCACCTGCTGGCGGTGGATTTCATCCGCCGCTACGCGGTCGTGCCGATAGCGCGCAAGTTCGCCACGGTCGTCACCAGCGCGGCGGGATATCCGCTGGACAAGACCTATTACCAGACGGTCAAGGGCATGGTGGCGCCGATCGACATCCTCGCGCCCGGCGGCGACCTGCTGATCGTGTCCGAGTGCGCCGAAGGCATGGGGTCGACCGAGTACGTGGACGCGCAGCGGCGGCTGCTTGGTCTTGGTACGGACGGCTTCATGGCCGACATCAACGCCAAGCGCTTCGCCGACATCGACGAATGGCAGACGCAGATGCAGTTGAAGCCGATGCAGGTCGGCGCGGTCCATTTGTACAGCGAGGGGCTCAATGAGGACTCGGTGCGTCTCACCGGCGTGCACAAGATGGGCTCGGTGCCGGACGCTATTCGCGCGAGCGTGGCGCGCAGCGGCGACAGGCACATCGCCGTGATTCCGGAAGGGCCATACGTGGTACCGGAATACCGCCCGGGGGCGTAGTTCCCCGGCAGCAGCGATGCATGTCGCTGCGTCGATGGTCCGTTCAGAACAGCATCGTGACGTGCACCGTATCCTCGTCGCGCTCGACATGGATGTTGTTCGAAAAGCCCCGAGCGAGCGCGAGCATTTTCGAGTTTTCCGGCAAGACTTCGGCGATGAAGCCGCGCAGACCGCGGGCGCGTGCATGCTCGGCCATGCGCCGCTGCAACGCGCTGCCCAGGCCCGTTCCCTGCCAGGCCGGGTCCACCATGAACGCTGTTTCGGCGAGGTTGGTTGACGGATTGATGAAGTAGCAGCTCTGGGCGACGACCTGTTCATTCTCCCGCGGGCCCTCGACGGCGACGAAGGCGACTTCCGTTTCGTAGTTGAGGTTGCACAGACGTGCCACTTCGCGGTTGGAGAGCGAATGCAGGCGGTGGAAGAAACGGGTGTACACGTCGTCGGCCGGCATGGAGTGGAACAGCGCGCGGATGCCGTCGGCGTCGGAGGCGCGGGCGGGGCGCAGCATGATCTGGCGGCCGTTTTTCAGCTTGACGACGCGTTCCTCCTCCACCGGGTAATCGCGCATGCTCTTCAGGCTCTGGTCCGCCGGCAGGTAGCCCAGGCGTTTGGCTTCCTCGAGCAACTGGGCGCGAAACTTCGGATGCGCGATCTCGATCAGCGCGACGGCGCGCTCGCCGATCGACTTGCCGAACAGATAGGCGATGCCGTATTCGGTGATGACGTAATGCACGTCGGTGCGTGCCACCGACACGCCCTCGCCGGCGAGGAGCAGGGGACGGACGCGCGAGGTTTCGCCGTCGTCGGTGGTCGAGGTGAGGCAGATGATCGGCTTTCCGCCGGGCGAGCGGGCCGCGCCCTGGAGAAACTCGCTCTGGGCGGCGAGGCCGCCGTAGAACTCGCCGTCGAACTGGTCGGAGCAGACTTGCCCGGTGAGGTCGATGGCGAAGGCCTGGGTGACCGAAACCAGCTTGTGCTGTTTGGAAAGCGTGTAGGGATTGCAAATCGCTTCCATCGGCTGAAACGAAAACAGCGGATTGCGATCTAGCAGGTCGTAGAGGCGGCGCGTACCCAGCGCAAAGCCGGTGACGATCTTGCCGCGCCGCTCGGTCTTTTGCCGGCCGGTGAGTATGCCTTTTTCCAGCAGCGGAATGATCGCGTCGGTGATCACGTCGGAGTGGATGCCGAGGTCGCGCCGGTCATCCAGGTATTTCAGCGATTCGTTCGGGATGCGTCCCAATCCAACCTGCAGCGTCGAACCGTCGTCGATGATGCCGGCGATGTAGCGGGCGATGCGCTGCACTACTTCGTCCTCCACTGTGGCATGGACGTATTCGATGACCGGGCTCTCCACCGGTACCAGCTTGTGGATGCGGTTAACGTGCATGGTCGAATCACCCATGGTGCGCGGCATGGCGGGATTGACTTCGGCGATCACAAGTTTCGCTTGCTCCACCGCCGCGGCGACGATGTCCACCGAAACCCCCAGGCTCACATAACCGAATTCGTCCGGCGCCGATACCTGGATCAGCGCGACATCGATCGGAATGCGCCCGATCCGGATCAGCTGCGGCACGCGTGCGATGGAGATGGGCACGTATTCGGCCGCGCCCTGTTTCACCGCCTCGCGCACGTCGGAGCCGACGAAGAAGACGCGGTGCCGGTAATGCGTCTTGACCCGGTTGTCCGCGTCGCGCTTGAGCGCGTTGGTGGTCAGAAAATAGTTCAGCTGGACGTTGGCGGGCGGTTGGGCAAGTGCCTCGAGCGCGTCCAGCAGTGCGCGCGGCGTGGCGCAGGCGGTGCCCACGAAAACCCGCTGGCCGGGCTTGATCAGCCGCGCCGCAGCTTCCGCCGTGATCAATTTGTCCTGATGTGCCGATAGAAAACTATCCGCTGTGGACATGGTGTATCGCTCCCCGTATTGAAAAACTACCTTGGTGGCGCCGTGATCGGCGCGGAATTATTTCGTCGGCATTCTCTCACAGGCGCGACCCGGGGGTGCCGGTTCACGTCTTGGGAAAGCAGTAGTTCGTCAGCAAAACAGCAGCTTGGGTATCCCGAACGCGGCAGTCGGCAAGAAAACCGGGGTCAAATCCAAAAGTCTCTGCGAGAATGGCTCGATCGAAGCGTAATATGGTTCGCCCGACCCGCCTCTGACGCAAAGCGCCTCTCGCCTCTGACGCAAAGCGCCTCTGACGCAAAGCGCCTCTGACGCAAAGAAGGCGTACCTACAACCGCAAGAACCACAATAAAGGCCAATCTATGACTCCGCAAGAGCGCGAACTGCTTGGCGCATTTCTGCAGCAGATGACTCAGGTGCAAGCCGGACAGAAAGACGCCGAAGCGGATGCATTGATCCGCGAGGCAGCCGTCCGTCAGCCCGATGCGGCCTATCTCCTGGTGCAACGAGCCATGGGGCTGGACTACGCTCTGCAGGCCGCTCAAGCGCAGACAGCCAAATTGCAGGCCGAACTGGATCAGCTGCGCGCAAACGCGCCTGGCAATTTCCTGGGTACGTCGAATACCTGGGGGCGGCCAACGCCGGCGCCTAACACTGCTCAGTCGCCCGTCACGCCTGCCGCCCGGCCCGCCGCTCAGGCAGCGCCAGCCGCCGCGCAGGCAAGTTCATGGGGATCGGGCATGCTGGGGACGGTTGCGACCACTGCCGCCGGAGTCGTGGCGGGCTCCCTGCTGTTTCAGGGCATGCAGGGCTTGATGGGACATCACAATCAGACCGCGACTGTGCCGCCGCCGCATGAACCCGAAAAGCTCGCCTCCAAGACCGATGAAACGGGTGAAGCATTGGATGATTCGGAGGACTATGCCGACTCGGGCGGTGGAGACAGCGATGCTGGAGATTCGGCCTGATTTTTTCTGCAGCTCAAAGAAACTAACTACCTGGCCGCCAGCGTCTCCTTGATGCCGCGCATTGCGAGGTAGTAGCCGAATATCCCGAAGCCGGTAATCGTGCTTCGGCTCACACGCGCAACCTCCGACTCGCGGCCCCGTTTGGCCGGATTCGACAGATGAAGTTCGATGGTGGGAAATCGCACCTGCGCGACTGCGGCCACCAGCGCGGGATAGCCGATGGTGTAGCCCGCCGGGTTGATGATCGCAGCGTCGACATCGCCGTTGTGTGCTTCGTAGATTTTGTTGATGACCTCGCCTTAGATATTGGAGTGGAAAATTTCAATGTCGATGCCGAGTTCGGATGCGTATTTTCGGATGTGCTCATCGTACTGCGGCAGTGTCATGGGGCCGAAGACGTCAAGCTGGGCTTTGCCGCGCATGTTCATGCCGGCACCGTGTAGGATCAGAATTTTGGGCATTGCGCTCTTTTCTCGAAGTAACAACAGGAATATGGGACTAACGGATGGCGGTTTTGAATTCTACTCCGGACGCATAGGTCACGGTAACTCGAGAGTCCGTCGCAAGCTAGCGAAAAGATGGACAAGCTCATCGACTACCGGGGTAGGGAAGCTCCAGGATGGGATTCCTTTGTATTGACGAGCGAGTCAAGAATTAAGAGCTGCAAGGATTTCGGAAACAGCGCTGATATCGTGGTCAGCCATACAGTATACGGCACCGTTTTTCCGGCGGACGGCGTGGCAATCAGTCAGTTCTTGTCGAAGCCGCTCACAGAGAACTTCACCGAGCTGCGCCTGAACAAGACAGCACACGGATGGAAGATCGACTCCCCGAGTGTGTATGTTCCTCATGTGGGCATCGCTGCTGCAAAGAGGATATTCAAACCGTAGGCACGATTCAGGACGATAGCCAAGCATGGCGTTACAGCACATTGTGAATCAGCTGCACGCAACAAGAGCACTCGAAATCCTTCCCTATGTCACTTGACTACCCGCTCTACAAGGAATTGCGCCGTCGTAACCATCCAGCTGCCCGCTGGTGGAAATGGGGAGACACCTTGTACTACCTCGGACTTGTCCTGGCCGTCATACTGGTCCTTCCTGCACTGCTTCCCGTGTCCGGACCGGTGGCTGCAGCCTTTCCTCACTGGAAGACTTGGGTGCTGTCTTTGCTCGGTTTCTTCGTGATGATTTTCTTGCTGGGCTCGTGGCTCAAAGGGAGGAAGGCTTGGAGAATGGCCAGGCAGGACGAGATCGATGGCAAAGACTATTAGGGGGGCGGCCACTATCAACGCAGTTATGAGGGGTGGTTACATCAGCAGGGCGCTGCGGCGGGAAGGGCGCGCGGCAGTAGTTCGGAAACCAATTGTCAAGGCCGACGCGCTGGAAGATGTGTGCGAAGCGGCTGCGCGGTACGCTAACGCACAGCGCGTAGACAAGGGAATTGCCTGATTCGATTCACATTTGGCAGTACAGGTGCGCTCGGGTGTCCGCTACCGCCGGAAATTGGCCCGTATCATAATAATTGTGGCAGCCACAACGTCACTACGGTTCCCTCGCCAGAAGTGCTCAAGACTTCGAGTGTTCCACCCAGAAGTGTGATTATTTCCTGGGTAATGCTCATGCCAAGGCCTGTACCGGGAACCTTGCCCGAGGTGTCGGCGCGGTAGAACCGCTCACAGACGTGCACCAACTGCTCGGGTGTCATGCCGATGCCGTGATCGGTGATCCGGATTCCTGCGCGCGCGGGTTCTTGCGTACCGCCACCAGCGTCGACGAGTTCGATCCGTACCGCACTTCCGGGCGCTGAATACTTGTACGCATTGGAGAGAACATTGCTTACCGCCCGGGTCAGCTTCTCGCGGTCGGCGCGCACCCAATATGTGCGGCCATTGTCCGACTCCTCCAGCGGCGAGCGTCCGTCGGCAGTCCGGAAATCGGCGATGATCTCGTGCAGCAGCGTGCGTAGATCGACCCGCTTCATGGAGAAATCCGTTCCGCGCTTATCCTCTATCCGTGCGAGGTCGAGCAACTCGTTGATGATCGAAGTCATCAGGTTGGCGTTGCGGTGGATGGTCTCTACCAATTCGTGCCGCATGGCTGCATCAAACTCCTGCGTCAGTAAGAGCTCTGAAAAGCCGTAGATGCTCGTCATTGGTGTGCGCAGCTCGTGCGCCGCTGTGGAGAGGAATTCACTCTTCAGGTGGTCGACCTCGGTCTCGTGGGTGATGTCGTGAAAATACAATATCTGCGAAACGGTTTCGGCGTCCGATATGCGGATGCCGACCTGCAGTACGCGTTTGCCAGGGCCTGTCATTTCCATCAGATGATGCGGCTTTCGGGCCGAGGCGCCCACCCGTTGTGCGGCGCGCAGCGTTGCCACGCTCGGAAATTGCGCCTGCTCGATGCAAAGAGCTGCCAGACGCTGCGAAAAATCGTCCTCATCGAGCCCGATGATTTCCTCGTCGCGAATGCCGGTCAGCCGGAAAAAGCCCGGATTAGCGTATTTGACCCGCCGTTCCTCGTCGAACGAAATGAAGCCATCCGGGCTGAGGTCAAATATGCCATTTAGCTGCGCATTACGGTCGCGAATGCGCCCGAGCGCGATTTCAAGCTCACGCTGGGCGGTGAGTCGCATGGCGTACTCTGTGCGCAGTTCCGCCATGCTCTTCTCTAGCTGCGAGTGTTTGTCGCGCAGTTCCGCGGCGATGCGCTCGGTCTCTCTGTTCGCGTTGGTCAACTGCTCGACGCGTTCGGCAATGGCGTGCGACATTACGTTGAACGCCACGCCCAGACGCCCGACGTCGTCCTCGCCCTCTGGCACCGGTGCCGGCGTCAGGTTTCCCTGCGCCACTTCGAGGCTCGCGATAGTGAGCAGCGACAGCTGGCGCGTGATTAGCATACCCAATAGCGTCAGCAGGCCGGCGGAGAGCAGCAGTTCGCCGCCCGCAATGAGCATCCCCTGCGTGATCAGGTTCTTGCGCGCGACGATGATGCGCGAAAGATCGAGGCCGAACTGCAACGTGCCCAGCTTCTGACCTGCCAGTTTGATCGGCAGTGCGAGGTCGTAGCGCGGCGGATCATCGTCATCATCGAGGGTGAAGCTCGTGTCGACGCGCGGCAGGGGTTTGTCGCGCGGCCAG
The DNA here is from genome assembly GCA_026399375.1 of Pseudomonadota bacterium. Lineage (GTDB taxonomy): Bacteria > Pseudomonadota > Gammaproteobacteria > Burkholderiales > SG8-39 > 2-12-FULL-64-23. The sequence goes on along the minus strand of JAPLRD010000196.1, from coordinate 6,258 downwards.
CCGCTGGTGGCAACGATAGAGCCTGTGGAATCGAACACCGCCAAATAATCGATACCGCGGATGGCGTGGCTCTCGTCGAGCACAGCCTGTACCGTGGCGTAATCGTACGCCGCGAGCGGCGCAGTCAAAGCGGCCGAGAGTACCGGAGCGATTTGTTCGGCCTGCTCCCGCGCCTGCTCGCCCATGGCCTCACGCAGGAGGCGGAGACTATTGCCGACGAGGATCGCCAGCATGACAAGCTCGACGAACAATGCCGCCAATACCAGACGGCCGCGCACCGTACGCCAGGGAGCGACATGCATCGCCTACTTGCCCTTAGTCAGCACCAGACGAACTTCGTTCGCGTAGGGTTCCATGGCGATCAGTTCACGCGGTTCGAGCTCGCGATATCCACCGAGTTGATGCTTTGCGAAATACTGCTTCGCTTCCGCTGTCTCGGCAAAAGCGCGCAGCGAGGCGAGGATGAAATCGTATTTCTTCGAGTGGCGCGCATTGAGCAGATATACGCGCCCTGCCATCGGCAGGCTCTCGGCCATCACCCGCAGCCCCTCACGCACTGCCGGAGCAAGGTTTTGGTAGTTCGCCAGCGACATGAATCCCACGCCACCTTCGTGCTTGAGCAGCAACTGGCTGACGCTGTCGGAGGCACTGATATAGCGCATGGTGGTGCTTTGGACCGAATTGCGAAGCAACCAATGCTGCCCCCAAAGCGTTACCAGGGACGAAGCGGAAAGTCCGAATACCGCGGTCCCCGCCAAGTCCTTTGGCTCGCGATAATCGCCGTCGGCTGCCGTCAAGGCCAGCGCCTTGAAATCGGCTTGATAGGTCAGGAGCGGTAGGTAACGTGCGTCGGTCTGAAGCAGGCGTGCCTGGTGACCGGTAGTGACGGCGATATCGTATTGCTGTGCCAAAGCCCTTCGGGCGTATTCAGTGAAATCCGGCGCTGTGACAATTTCAACGTCCTGTCCCAGAGCGAGCTCCAGATACAGGCGCAGGGGCTGATACATCTCGATGATGACGCGCGCGCTTGAGTGCGGCGCGACGCCGATCCGCAACGCCGCGGGTGCTGCCAAGCCAATCGAGGGCAAAAGTAGAAAGAGGGAAACAATCCAACGAAGGCGGAACATTGCGTATCAGTTTAGCGGAAGACCGGTTAGGAAAGAATGGTGCTATCTTTGGAAAAGACGCTGCGGAACTCTTGCTTTCGTCAGTCTACTCCAAGTTGTGGAGTCAAAGAGATTTGGCATCTGCGTTTGGACATGTAAGGCTACCTCAGCGGAACAGTCGAAGGCTTGCTCCAAGTACACAAGTCCTGTAACCAAGCCGTGAAGTGAAAGCGCGTCGATTAATCACGCCGAATTGCTCCCGCATTTATTGTTAAAGTCAGCTAAGCCGACGGCGCCAGCTTGAATTGAATTTAACCGGATAGACTTAAACATTCTTAATATCGATTGAGTGGCATATTTACGTGAAGGTGTCTAACCTTCTCAGTTCCTCAGATTCGAAAAGGAGAAGATCATCGCCGCAGCTAAATTGCATTGCAAAATCCGATGATGGAGCTGTGCAGTGAAAACAATCCTTGTCGTCGATGACCTGATCGATATACGAAAACTGATCCGCATCACCGTAGGCAACGCCTACGAAGTACTCGAAGCCGACGCGGGGATGACGGCGCTGCAGATTGTCCGCGACCACAAGCCGTGCCTGGTGCTGCTCGACATCATGATGCCGGGCGAGATGGATGGTTTTCAGGTGCTCGATGCGATCCGCGCCGACCCTGAGCTGAAAGCCACCCCGGTTATCATGGTCACAGCACGTGGGCAAGCGAATGACTACGATCGCGGCATGAGCCGAGGCGCCAACGCCTATGTCATCAAGCCCTTCAGCCCGGCACTTTTGTTGGATACCATCAAGGCGCTTACCCAAGCGATCCGGTACGAGCGTCTATCCCCCTAGCCAAATGCGCGTGATCGCCCGGTCCTGACGCATGCCGACGCTCGACATACATCGGACCGTGTGACCGCATCGGGTCGCAAGTGACGACTCGCGTTCATGAAATGCTGCCGCCGGCGGGAATTGCGGCAGGCCGCCGGCGTCAGAGCGAAGAACCGGCCAGCAACGGCCCCTGACGACGCAGTAAAACCGGGTCGGTGGACGTCCGCAACCAGAACTACTAATGCTGCCCCTCATGAATAACCCTACAGCGGCCCGCTCTGCTTTAAGACAGGGTGATCGTCAGCCACGTTTCCGTCCTGGTTGCCGCCTGAAAAACGCGAAGCGGCACGCAGCATAATTAGCCCCAACAAAAATAAACGTACTTACTGCACGAATAGGACTACCGTATAACCTGGGGTAGTTGGCGTCGTTGCCAACCCGCACCGTTGTTTCACGCTCCTAACCTCGGGCCGACGCATGCTGTGCCCGATCCGCCGAACTCGCTTCGCGAAAAGGGACTGGGCCATGAATGCAGCCATACGGGCAAAGCGTGGATAGCCGCTACCCCCCCACCCCCCCGACAGTTATGGATGACGTGCCGGAAGCGGCAATCGATGCCTTCCGAATTGTTGGAATAGGCGCTCCAGCTAGCAAGCCGGAATCCTTCGAGGAGTGCTTCCGGAACAGGCCGACAGGTGCGTGGTCTTCGTGTCAGTCCACGATCACAAGGACACCATCTCAGACCTCAATGCAGACTAGTGCAATGGAGGCGCTCAATGATCAATAAGGATAGGCGCACCACACGCACCGTTCCTTCGGGAAACGCTGGGACCAGCTTACGCGAAAAAGCTGAAGCGGCGTTCGAGGAAAGAGCGGCGAGATCGCCGGAAAACATCGGAACGCTGTCGCCCGAAGAAGCACGTCTAATGCTCCACGAACTCGAAGTACATCAGATCGAACTGGAACTGCAGAACGAGGAACTGCGTCGCTCGCAGCTAAAACTCGATGCGGCGCAGGCGCGCTATTTCAGCCTGTATGACCTGGCGCCGGTGGGCTATTTCACGGTAAGCAAGAATGGTCTGATTCAGCAAGCCAACCTCGCCGCCGCCCCCCTGCTAGGTACTGCACGCGAGGTGCTTCTCACGCAACCGATCAGCCGCTTTATTCTCAAGGAAGACCAGGACATCTTCTACCTGAACCGCAAGCGGGTTCTTGAGTCCGTGGAACCGGGCGAGTTCGAGTTGCGCATGGTGAAGTCTGACGGCAAGTTGTTCTGGGCGCACCTGGCGGCCAGCGCCGCCCAAGGCGCCGACGGCGCACAGGAACTGCGTGTCGCTCTGAGCGACATCACCGAACGCAAGCAGGCGGAAGCGGCGCTTTCGCTTAGCGAGCGGCGTCTGCAGCCGTTCATTGAGCAGGCGCCGGTGGCGCTGGCGATGTTCGACCGCGACATGCGCTACCTGAACGTGAGTCGCCGCTGGTTGAGCGACTATGGTCTGGGCGAACGCGACTTGCGCGGAATGCGTCATTACGACGTCTTCCCCGAAATTCCCGAGCACTGGCGAGAGGTCCATCGCCGCGCTCTGGCGGGCGAAACCTTGCGCGCCGACGCCGAGCCCTTCGAGCGCACCGACGGATCAACGCAGTGGATACGCTGGGAAGTGCTGCCGTGGCGCGACGCGCAGGGTGACATCGGCGGCATCGTAATCTACAGTGAAGACCTGAGCGAGCTCAAGCGCGGCGAGGAGGAGCGCGCGCAGTTGGAAGCAAGTCTGCGCGAATCGCAGAAGATGGAGGCTCTGGGAACGCTGGCCGGGGGTATTGCTCACGATTTCAACAATATGCTGGCGATCATCACGGGCAATGCGGAACTGGTGCGCCAGGACGTTGGTGCGGGGCATCGTGCGCTGGAGAGCTTGGAGGAAATCGGCAAGGCGAGCCGCCGGGCGAAGGACCTGGTGCAGCAGATCCTCGCCTTCGGTCGGCGACAAAAGACTGAACTCAAGCCGACCGCGCTGTCGATGGTGGTGCTGGAGTCGGCGCGCTTGCTGCGGGCCGGTCTGTTGGCGAATGTGAACCTCGAAGTGGATTGCAAGACCGACACGCCAGCGGTGCTAGCCGATGCCACCCAAGTTAGCCAGATCCTGATCAACCTGTGCAGCAATGCGGAACAGGCGCTGCGTGGGCAGGAACGGCCCGGGGTGATCGCGATCCGCCTGGAAGGCCACACACGCACTGAGTCGAGCGGCGCGCTGCGCCCGGGGCGCTATGCCTGCCTCACGG
>JAPLRD010000196.1:0-2001 GCA_026399375.1 Pseudomonadota bacterium | reverse complement strand
GCGCGACAACGGAGCGGGCATGGACGAAGCAACGCGCTTGCGCATCTTCGAGCCTTTCTTCACCACCAAGCAGGTGGGGGAGGGCACGGGCCTGGGCCTCGCGGTGGCATACAGCATAGTTGAGGCGCACCAGGGGAGCATAGAGGTAGAGAGCCGCCCGGGGGAGGGGAGCGCGTTCAGTGTGTATTTCCCGGCAATCGAGGTGCCGGCACAAGCGGTCGCGATAGCAGGGGCGCCCCCGGAGGCTGCCCCGATTCAGGGAAGCGGAAAGCATATTCTCTACGTGGATGACGAAGAAGGGCTGGTCTATCTGATAAAGCGGCTGCTGGAGCGCCAGGGCTACCGCGTAAGCGGATTTACCGATCCAGAGGAGGCGCTGGCGGCGGTGCGCGCGGACCCCGGAGGGTTCGATCTGGTGGTGACCGACTACAACATGCCGGGCATGTCGGGGCTGGGCGTGGCGCAGGCGTTAAAGGAAATGCGCCCCGATCTGCCGGTGTTACTGGCTTCGGGCTACATCACCGAGGAGTTGCGCGCCAAGGCGCCCGTCGCCGGCATACGCGAGCTGATCTACAAGCCCAACACGGTGGATGAACTTTGCGCAGCGGTGGCGCGCTTCGCCAACGCGCAGACAGTTGGGGAGGCGTCGAAGCCTTCCTGATCCGATTCACGTCGGGTGAAAGGAGCTTCGCCAATGTCTGCTGCCGACGAAACCAGCCACCCGACAAACCTGGCAGCGAGCGTCGCCTCCAGGGTCGAACTGAGACCGTCACGGAACTTCCCATCGGGATAATTTCTAGCGTCGGTATTGTTTTTTGCGACGCAGCACGCCAATGCGCGTATTCATAAGCCTGAGCAACCGGGGATGTGACGCTGTTCACACGCCGGGAAGAAGGTCCTACGGCCGGCGCGCGAGTTTCAGTCTGGCGGCGGATTTTGCCGGCACACCGTCCCGAGGCCCAGGCGCAGCGCGCTTCTTCGGCTGCCTGCCGTCCGAGCGCTGCACGATTTTTCCGGTGCCCGCGGGCTGAAACGAGGGGGTCAGGTACTTCTTGCCGTTGCCGATGAGGTCGGCGCGGCCCATGCGCTGCAGCGCCTCGCGCAGGATCGGCCAGTTTTCCGGGTCGTGATAACGCAGGAACGCCTTGTGCAGGCGGCGCTGGCGCCCGCCTCGTACGACGTTCACGTCCTCCGACGTGGCCGACACTTTGTGCAGCGGGTTCTTGCCCGTGTGGTACATGGTGGTCGCCAGCGCCAGCGGCGTCGGCAGGAATGTCTGCACCTGGTCCAGGCGGAAGCCGTTGCGCTTCAGCCACAAGGCCAGGGCGAGCATGTCTTCGTCGCGCGTGCCCGGATGCGCTGCGATGAAATACGGGATCAGGTATTGCTCTTTGCCCGCTTCGCGCGAAAACTTGTCGAACAGCGCCTTGAATTTGTCGTAGCTGCCCATTCCCGGCTTCATCATCTTCGACAGCGGCCCTTCCTCCGTGTGTTCGGGCGCGATCTTCAGATAGCCGCCGACATGGTGGGCGGCGAGTTCCTTCACGTATTCGGGCGAGCGCGCGGCGAGGTCGTAGCGCAGGCCCGAGGCGACGAACACCTTCTTGATGCCGGGCAGGGCGCGCGCCTTGCGGTAGAGATCGATCAAAGGCGCGTGGTCGGTGTTGAGGTTTTCGCAGATGCCCGGATAGACGCAGGAGAGCCGCCGGCAGGAAGACTCGATTTTCGGGTCCTTGCACGCCATGCGGTACATGTTGGCGGTGGGTCCGCCCACGTCGGAAATCACTCCGGTGAAGCCTGGCGTCTTGTCGCGGATCTCGCCGATCTCGTGCAGGATCGATTCTTCCGAGCGGCTCTGGATGATGCGCCCTTCGTGCTCCGGGATGGAGCAGAATGTGCAGCCGCCGAAGCAGCCGCGCATGATGTTGACCGAGAAGCGGATCATTTCCCAGGCCGGAATTTTCGCGCCGCCATAGACGGGGTGCGGCGCGCGCGCGTAGG
>JAPLRD010000213.1:4586-14662 GCA_026399375.1 Pseudomonadota bacterium | reverse complement strand
TGGCAACGATAGGACTGGCAACATCGGGACCGGCAACGCCGGGGTCGGCGGCAGGCTGACTCGCGGACACGGGTTCTGTGCGCGCTATTTCGACGCCGGCTGCGCCGCGGGACCGCCCGGGTTGGCCGCGGCGGCCGGTGCGGCCTTTTCCGCCGGCTTGACGCTCTGACGCCCCTGTGCGCCCGGCGGCAGTTGCGATGTCGCCGGATAACCCGCCGCATCGAGCGAGATCTGATAGGCCGAGCTGTCGAAACTGGTGAGGACTTCGCGTCCCACCGTCAGCACCGGAACCTCTTCCACGCCGGCGACGCTCTTCAGTTTCGCCACGTCCTGTTGGGTGACGACGGCGACGTCCTTGTACGGAATGCCGCGTTTGCTCAGCAGTTCGCGCGCCGGGCCGCAGGCCTTGCAGCCTTCGGCGGTGTACAAGGTCACGGGGAAATTCTTCACCGCCATCTGCAGGGCATAAGGCAGTTGCGGCGCGGTGCTCTGGCCGGACGCCGCCGCCTGTTTTTGCACGTTCTTCGCGCTCCCGGCGGGCGGCTGGTCGGAATAATGCACCTTGCCGTTGTCGTCGACCCAGCGGTACATCTGGGCTTGCGCGAGCGCGGGGAGCAGCAGGAGGACGCCGAGATATTTCAAGTACATGGATACACTCCATTGCGCCGGATGACGCGGCAATCATATCACCGAGCCCGCGCCTGGCGGAACCTGCGGCCCAGACTTGCAGCCTAGGCCGCCGTTCCGTCCGTCAGCGAAAAATTACCGTTTGTCGCAGAAATCTGGCGTTCCTGCCGGAGATTTTTATAATCCAAAGCGGGGATCAAAAGAAGAGCCATGAATTCAACAGGGGAGCCAGGGTCATGAATAGCGTTGCAAAAAGACAGTCCGGATTTACGCTGGTCGAATTGATGATCACGGTGGCCATCATCGCCATCCTCTCGGCGATCGCGTTGCCCTCCTACCGGGACTACGTGATCCGGGCGCGCCTGACGGACGCGTTTTCGGCGCTGGCGTCGGCACAGACCGCGGCGGAACAGTTCTGGTCGAACAACCGCACCTACGTCGGTTTCAACAACGCCAACGGTTTTCCCCAGCCCACCGCCGATTTCACCTACGGCCTGGCGAACCAGACGACTTCGACCTATACCCTCACGGCGACGGGCAGAGGCGGGTCGGTGACCGGCTTCGCCTTCACCATCGACCAGAACGGCAACAAGACGACCGCCGCCGTTCCCACGGGTTGGACCGCTTCGGCGACCTGCTGGGTCAACAAGAAGGGAGCGCAATGCGTCCAATAGGACCATGCGCGGAAGCTGCCAGTTTCGGCGGCGGCCCGAATCCACGGCGCGGATGGTCCGTGGCGGCCGGGTTTTCCCTGGTCGAGCTGATGATCGCCATCGCGATCGTCGGCATCATGATCGCGCTCGGGATGCCCATGCTGTCGACCAGCGTCGAGCGCGCCAGGGTCAATTCGATCGCGGACTTCTACCTCGACGGATTGCGGCTCGCGCGCGAGGGCGCGCTGCAGAAGAGCGGCGGCTCCCGCTTCGTGCTGACGCAAAACGCCAACGGCCAGTACGATTGGCAGGTCGACTGGTGTTTCCCCACGACGACGCGGCCCTGCGATGCCGCGGGCAACACGCGCTGGTCGAAGCCGACGGTGGCGGCGACCGGGGACGTCAACCTCGCGAATCCTAGTTTTTCGGTGTTCCGCACGGCCGACAGCCAGCCGCCTGCGACCAAGGTGACGACGACGCTTTCGGACCGGGCAGGCAACGTAGGAAACGTATTCAGCGTTTACTTCAACGCGCAAGGTTGGGTGAATACCAACGTGCAACCCAACTTGAGAATGCTGCGATTCGACGCCGATCCGTCCTTTAACCAGAATGCTGTCAAGGACGTCCGATCCGCCGCCATCGTAGTCAACCTTTCCGGCATACCGGTACGCTGCGACCCCGACATCGATCCGGCAACCGGGAATGCAAGGGCCTGCTCACCATGAACCCGAGAACGAAGAGCTTGAAAACGAAACAACACGGCGTGGCGCTGATCGAGTTGATGATCGCCATGGTCATCCTGGCCATCGGCCTGCTCGGCGCGGTCGGCCTGCAGGCGCGCTCGCTCTCCGCCATTTCCGGCGCCGGCGCGCGGGTGGACGCCACCATCGCGGCCGAGCGGCTGATCGGGCTCATGTGGGCCGACCAGGCGAATCTGCCGGCCTACGCCTGGGACAGCACCGGTGGTGCCGGCGCTCCCGCCGTCATCGGCAACTGGATGGCGGATACGCAAGCCATGTTGCCGAACGCGACGGCGGTGATCACGGTGACGCCGCCGGTCGCGCCCAGCAGCGCGAGCCTGGTCAGCATCACCATCACCTGGCAGCGCCGTACCGGCGTTGCCACGGACAAGAACGCAGACCAGGTCAACAGCCACACCATCGTGGCGACAGTGGCGCCGACGACATGAAAACATTCAAGACACGCCAACGCCAACCCGGCTTCTCCCTGATCGAACTGATGATCAGCGTTGTCATCGGCGTATTGGCGATGATGTTCGTCATGCGCACCACCATCGATTTCGAGTCCGCGCGCCGCAGCAGCATCGGTGGTTCCGATTCGATGCAGAACGGCGTCGTCGCCCTGTTTTCGATGGAAAACGACGCGGCGCAATCCGGCTGGGGCCTCAACGACGGCCTGCTCCTGGGGTGCAACGCACGTTTCTTCGACAGCCAGGGCTACAGCCAGACTCCCGGGATCAATTCCAATACCGGGGGCGGCATCGCGTTGCAGCTGTTGCCGGTATCGGTCGTGTTCAACGGCGTGAACCCGGACGTGATCTCGTTCATGTCGGGCACCTCTGATTCCGGCACGGGTTCGGCCGGACTTTCGGTCACCGCAAACCAGGGGGCCACGGCCCTGACCATCGACCAGCCTCCCTTCGGCTTCAAGTTTCGCGACGTGGTGGTGATCGCGCCGACCACGCGGCCGCCAGCTGGCGCCTGCGTTGTCCCGTACCCCGCTGGTTCTTGCTGCACTATCGCCCAGGTTTCGAGTATAAAGCTGCCGAACCCTCCCATAGACACCACCAACGTCCTCAATATCGTCAATGACGGCACGACGTCGACGCGCTTCAATCAGGGCGGCGGGCTGATAGCGGCCTTCGCCGGTACGAGCCTGTCCAAGGTGTTCAACCTGGGCGACGGCAATTCGCTGCTGTTCCATACCTGGGACGTGAACAACGGCGTGCTGCGCTTGCGCGCCACCGAATTGGCCGGCGCCAGCGCCGCGCCGGCCAGCGCCGTCACCGGCATCGTCTCGATCAAGGCCTTGTACGGCTTCGATACCCGCCTCGGCGCCGCCTTCACGCCCGACCTGGGCATGCGGATCGGGCGGTGGTCCGCGGGCATGCTAGACGCGGACGGCGACGGCGTCGTCGGCAGCCTGGGCGATTACCAGCGCATGACCGCGCTGCGCCTCGCCGTCGTGGCGCGCAGCAGCGAATCGGAGAAGCCGGATGCGGGCGGAACAACATGCAAGCTCAGTCTTGACGCAGCTGGTAGCCCAGTCCTTACTGTGCAGCCGACCGTGTTCGCCTCGCAGGAGCCGGCCGCGATCGCGACTGTGCCGATCCAGGTCAACGTCGCGGTCGCGGGCGATCCGGTCGACTGGACCTGCTATCGCTACCGTGTCTCCGAAACCATCGTGCCCCTGAGGAATCTCGGATGGAAACCATGACCAAGCAGCGCGGCGTGGCCCTGCCCGTCGCCCTGATCATGCTGGTGGTAATGCTGTTTTCAGGCATTTACCTGATGCGCGCGTCCAACAACGCGACCATCATGTCGAGCAATCTCGCCTACGAGCGCGACATTGCCCGCCGGGCCGACTTCGGTTTGTCCACCGCCTACAGCTGGATCAGCGCCACCGCGAACGATCCAACGACCAAGGGAAACCTGGACAACGACCAGCTGGCGAACGGCTACATCTCCTCCTATGCCTGCGTCGCCAGCAACTGCTACCGCGATGCGGCCTTCTGGGCCAACTCCATCATCGTCAACGATGCGGCGGGCAATCCGGTCGAATACATCATCCACCGCCTGTGTTCAACGCCAAATGCGGGTTACAACATCGGCAACAATGCCTGCGTCCAGACCACCGCCGTTGCGGCGGTCAGCGCGGCCGGCGCGGTCGCCGGCACCAGTCTCAGTTCGGACGCGGAATCCTATACCACGCTGCCCCAGATCCATTATGTGATCACCGCCCGCGTTCCGGGCGCCAAGGGTGCCAGCGTGATCAATCAGATGGTCGTTATGATCGGAGCATGACATGAAAAAACTTTCTGCCGCACTGCTCGCCACTTTGTTCATCGCTCTCGGCCCGCGGGTCGCCGGGGCCGCGGCGACCGATATCGCCACGGCGCCCGTGATGAACATCACCGGCACCGGCTCGATCAAACCCAATGTCATGCTGATGCTGGACGATTCCGGCTCCACGGCCTGGGACTACACCCCTGACCAGGTCAACGACAACAACAAGTGCTTCGACGGCGCCGCCTGCGCCCTGGGCTATCCGCCCTATTTCGCCCCGGAATTCAATTATCAGTATTACAGCCCGGACATCACCTATACGCCCGGCGTCAATTCGCTCGGCGCCAGCTTCGGCAACCAGACCACGTTTACCGCGGTGAAGACCGATCCCTACGGCGTGCAGCAGCGTAATCAGGCCGGCACGTCGATGACCACCGAAAACCTGCTGACCAATTACCCGGACGTGGTCTACTGTTCCGTCTCCTCGCCCACCGCGGCGCAGCTGATCGACGGCGTCACCTGCAAGAAGAATTACACCTATCTATATCCGGACCCGGCCGGCGGAACCTTCACCACCATCAAGAGCGTCAAGGGCGGCCCGTACTACTACCGGATCAGCGCAAGCAAGTACTGCTCCGACGCCAACCTGACCACCTGCATCAATGCGACTGCGCCGACGGGCTCATATATCAATCCGGCACCGGTGCGCTGGTGCACTTCGGCCACCAGCAACTTCGCCTATACCAGTTGCTCCAGAATTTTCGACAGCACGCACACAACGCCGGAGTTCGTCGGCACGGTCAAACCCCCGGCCGCCTCGGCGGCGGCCTACGGCGTGGTCAGCGTGGTCACCGCCGGATCGCAGTACTCCATCAACGACATGAAGGTCGACGGCGTCAGCATCATCAACACCACGGTGACGGGCACGAGCGCGGCCAACTTCGCCACCAATCTCGCCACGGCGATCAACAGCAGCACCTTCCATTCGACGCCCGAATATTCGGCCTGCGTCGGCGCGCGCAAGGCCGACGTCGTCGGCCCGCCGCTGGTCAGCGGCGACAATCAGTGCACGGGCGCTCCCAACACCACCGTCACCATTTTCCGCCAGACCGCCGCCTGCGGCAGCGGCAGCGCCACCATCAGCGGCTGCACGGCGGAGCAGGGGACGATCAACAACGGCCTGGCGATCACCTACGCCGGTCCGAATGTCGCGGGCATCGCCGCGACCGGCACGATCACGGTCGGCCCCGGCAGCGCCGGCACCTTCAGCCTGGGCAGTGTGCTGGTGGGTGCGACCACGATTTCCACCGGAGCCATCACCCTTACCGACGACCTGAGCACGGCCGCCGGACAGCAGGCCGCCGCCGCGGCGATCGCGGCCAGGATAGGCGCCGGCTATACCGCAACATCGAGCGGCAATGTGGTGACCATCACCGCGACCACCAGCGGCACGGGCAGCAACGGCGTTCTCAGCGTGACTTCCGGCGCGGCCCGAGGCACCGCCAGCCTAGCCGTGGGCTCGATCACGAAAAACGTCCTCTACGGCATCGACAGCCTCTCGGTCGGCGGCACGCTCATCACCACCGGTCCCATCAGCGTGACCAGCGGCAGCAATACCGGCTCGGCTCAGGCGTCGCAAGACGTGGCCGCCGCCATCGCCGCCAAAATCGGCGCGAACGGCTATACCGCCAGCGCCGCGGGCGGGGTGGTCACCATCACCGCACCGGCCGGCAGCGCCTTCAACGGACTGACGACCTCGTTAGTTGCGACCTCGGGAATCCGGGCGGCGGGAACGCTGACGGTGAACGCCGGATCAGCCGGATCGCAAACCTATACCATCAGCAACGTCAAAGCCGGGGCCACCACGATTTCCACGGCAGCCATCACCTTCATTGCCGACCTCAGCACCCTCGGCGGGCAGCAGACCGCGGCCGCGGCCATCGCCGCCAATATCGGCAACGGCTTCAGTGCCACGGCCCCCGGCGGCGGGGTGGTCAACGTCACGAGCAACGCACTGGGCACCGCCGGCAACCTGGCACTGACCTACTCGTCCCCGGCCGCGGTGCAGGCGAGCGGCAGCATAACCGTGAGTGCAGGCGCGGCGGGAACCAAGACCTATCAATTGAGCAATGTCAGCGCGGGCGGGAACACTCTTTCTTCGGGCACGATATCGTTTTCCGCAGACTTGAGCACTTCGGCCGGGCGTGATGCGGCGGCCACTGCGATTGCCAATAATATTGGCAACGGCTCCGCCTTCGCCGGAGGCGGTACCAATAAGGCCAACCTCAAGGCACCGGCCGGACTTTCGGGCAACGGCGCGCTTACGCTCACCGGCGGAACCGTCGCGTCACTTAGTTCCGGTGCCGCGACTATGACGGTGTCTGGAACCGGAAGCAATCATACTGTTCCCACCGTCAAGGTTGGGACTACCACGGTAGTGACGGGCGGCGCCAACTGCTCGAGCAGTAGCACCTCCGCGCAGGCCACTTGCATCGTGACAGCGATCAACGGCGCTGGCACCGGGTTCACCGCAACGCAAGGGTCCGGGGGCTCTGCGAACGTCGTGACGATCGTCCCCAACACCTTCGGCACCTACGCCAACGGCGGCCTTACGGTTACTAATGCGGGTGGTAATCCGATGACGATTGGCAACGGTGGCGCCAACTTCCTCGGCGGCACAAGCACACCGATCACGGTGACGACCGCTGCCATGTCGGGCGGCCTGAATGGTCTCAGTCTGGCGGTTGCCGGCCTGAGCGGCGGGGTCAATGCGCCGACGGCGATCCCCTTCTCGGCGGCGACGGCGATTTCCGGCGGCAAGGACGATATTCCGGTGGCTTCTGTTACCGGGATTGCCGGCGGCACCAACGGCAGCCTGACGGCCCAGCTGGGCCTCACCAATTTTGCCAACGGCATCGATGGCAACGCCTCGCCCATCCGCATGAACGTGGGCACGTTCACGCGCACCGACATCGTCCCCTGTCCCGGGGGCGCGGCGGATCCCTGCTATCCGGTGGCCGCCACGCGCACCGATTGCGCCGCCGCCACAGGTTGCACCTACAACGAGGAGATGATCAATTTCAGCAACTGGTATGCCTATTACCGGACGCGGGCGCAAACCCTGAAGTCGGCGGCCAGCCTGGCTTTCAATTCGCTGGGCGCCAATTACCGGGTCGGCTTCTCCAAGCTGTCGCAGATCGGCTATTCCCCCTTCAGCGTCGCGGTGCCGCCCTCGGATTTCAACGCCACCCAAAGGGCCTCCTGGTACAGCGCGCTGTTTGCGGCCACCCAGGGCGTGTCCACTCCCTTGCGCACGGCGCTGGACAACCTCGGCAAGATGTACGCCAACCAGTCGCCGTTCAACTGGTCCGGCGCGGCCCGGGTCATCCAGTATCCCTGCCAGCAGAACTTCGTCATCATGACCACGGACGGCCTGTGGAACCAGGCCTACTCGGGCAGCGTGGTCAACAACGACAACGTGGAGAACGCCGAGCGCTTCTGCACCAAGGCCGGCGGCTGCTTCGACGGCATCACTTCCAGCCCGACCGTTCCTTCGCTCGCCGACGTGGCGCTCTACTGGTACAACGGCGGCACCAACACCGGCACCGTGAGCCTGCGGCCCGACCTGGAGCCCGACGTGTCGGTGCCGGGCGTGGTGCCGGCCGGTGTCACCGATCCCAACACCCACCTGCACATGTCGACCTTCACCCTCGGCCTGGGCGTGGACGGGTACATGAAGTACGAATCCAACTACGACAAGGCGCCCATCGTCGGCGGCGACTACTACAAGCTGATCACAGGTGCCGGCGGCTGCTCCTGGAACGGCAGCGGGACCTATGTCTGGCCGAACCCGGTGGCCGATACCCTGACCGCGGTGGACGACTTGTGGCACGCCGCGGTAAACGGCCACGGCAAATACTTCAGCGCCCGCAGCCCGGCGCAGGTGGTCGCGGGGCTTTCCGCGGCGATCGCGGCGATGGCGGTGCGCACCGGTGCGGCCTCCGCCGCCGCCACCTCGACGCCGAACGTGAGCCAGCAGGACAACGACATCTTCTCCGCCACATTCACCACCGTGAAGTGGTACGGGGAGCTGTTCGACCAGAAAATCGATCCCGCCACCGGCAACGTCGGTAACACCAACGCCTGGAGCAGCACCAACACCCTGGGCACGAAAGTCACCGACTCGACCGATACGCGGGTCATCAAGATGCTCGACACCGGCTCGGCTTCGCCCGCGCTCAAGGATTTCCTCTATTCGAACCTCTATGCCACGGAAAAGAGCTGGTTCGGCAACAAGGGCAGCATGATGGTGCAGTACGGGTCGCTTTCGAATACAGACCGGGCCCTCGTCGACAGTGGAACCAACCTGGTGAACTGGCTGCGCGGACAGACGCAGTACGCCAACGATGAAATTTACCGCAGCTATACCCTGACCACGATAGGGCCGACCACCCCCGCGGTGCTGCCGATCGTGCTGGGTGACATCGATACCGCCAAACCGGCCTATCTGCGCGATGCGCGCAAGAGCTACACCGTCAACGGCTACGATGGCTTTGTCGCAACGCAGAAGACGCGGGCTGCGACCGTGTTCGCCGCGGCCAACGACGGCATGCTGCACGCGTTCGACGCGACCAACGGCAACGAACGCTGGGCCTACGCGCCGCGCATCACCATGCCGAAGTTATGGAAGCAGGCGGCGACGGATTACGGCTCCAACCACCAGTTTTCGACGGACGGATCGCCCGAGATCGCCGACGTCTTCGTCGGCGGAGCCTGGAAGTCCCTCCTGGTGGCCGGGCTCAATGCGGGCGGGCGCGGCTACTATGCGCTCGACGTGACCAATCCCAACGCGCCGGAGGCGATGTGGGAATTCTGCGCCGACCCCGCGATCTGCTCGAAGAGCGATCCCGATGTGGGCCTGACCTTCGGCAATCCGCAGATCGGATTCTGGAACAACAAGTGGGTGGTGATGGTGGCCACGGGTTACAACAACATACCCGGCATCGACGGGGTGTCCAGCGGAAGCGGAATCGGCTATTTGTACGTCCTCGACGCCGCGACCGGAACGGTGCTGAAGAAGATCAGCACGACGAGCGGAGACGCGACCACGCCCAGCGGACTGGCCAAGATCACGGCCATCACCGCCAACCCGCAGACCGATCCCAATATCACCTACGTCTACGGCGGCGACAACAACGGCGATCTGTGGCGCTTCGATTTCACCGGCGATCCGGCTCTCGCCATCCCGGTGTTGAAGATGGCCACGCTCGGTTCCGCGCAGCCGATCACCACGCGCCCGGACGTCTCCCTGTGCACGACCAGCGCCGGGCTGAAACCCGTGGTGCTGCTGGGAACGGGACGGCTGCTCGGCGTCACCGACACCACCACCGTCCCCGCAACGCAGAGCGTCTACGTGGTCAAGGACAGCGGCACGGCGCTCGGCAATCTGCGCACTCGGCCCACCATGGTCAAACAGACCATGAGCGTGCTCGCCGGCACGGGCGGGGTGTCCTATACGCTGGTCTCGCCCCAACCGGTCAACCTCACGACCAAGGACGGCTGGTACACCGATCTGACGCTGAACACGGGCGAACGGGTGAATCTTGATCCCAAGGTGGTGTTCACCACCGCCGTCGTGGTGACCAACCTGCCCACCTCGGCGTCTGCCTGCACCGTGGGCGGCACCAGCTACAATTACCAGTTCAACCTGTGCTCGGGTTCCTACGTCGATACCACCAACAAGATCATCGGCGGGGTCCTGTCGAACACC
>JAPLRD010000213.1:0-4537 GCA_026399375.1 Pseudomonadota bacterium | reverse complement strand
TCATCGTGATCAAACTGCCGTCGGGCAGCGTCAAGATGATCACCACCACCGCGGACGGCGGCAAGCTGACCGGTTCGGTCAAGGCTTCGGCCTCCTCGCCCCCGCGCAAGTCGGGCTGGAGAACCGTCAGGAACTGAGCGCAGGGGGCAGGCGCCCCCTGTTTTCGGCCGCGGATCGCAGGGTGCGCCGCGGGCGGCGACGGGGTGATGCCCGTCGCGAACCGGAATACGGGTTCATCGCAAAATGAGGGGATGTCCCCCAAGGGGACTTCCTTCGGGGCGCGTCTCCTCGTTTTGTTATAGATTCTCAGGCGTTCAGACCCCAATCCGCAGCGCGCATGGATCAACACACCTCGACCGACTCACTGCCGGACTTCCGCAACCTGGGCGTGATGGTGCGCATCCTGCTGCTGGGCAACGTCGCCGGTGTCGCTGCGGCGCTGGTACAGGCGCAGGACATCGGACAGTTCGCGCGGCAGTTCCTGGAACTGGCCGCCGTACTCGAGCCGGTGCTGCTGCTGTCGCTGGTGTCGCTGCACGCAATGGCGAAGTGGCTGCTGCGCCTGCCCTACGCGCGGGGCATCGCCGTCGTCATGCTGCTGGAATCCGCGTGGACTGCGGCGATGCTCTATGCGGGCACGATTCCGGGCGAGGTGATCGCGCCCTTCAGCCTGGTGCGCGCGTGGATCCTGTGCCTGCTGTTCACGGCGTTCCTCGTCGCCTACTTTCATTGGCGCAGGCGCGCCTACTCGCCCGCGCTGACGGAGGCGCGTCTGCAGGCGCTGCAGGCGCGCATCCGGCCGCATTTCCTGTTCAACAGCCTCAACACCGTGTTGTCCGTCATACGCAACGATCCCGGGCGCGCGGAATCGGCGCTGGAGGACCTGGCGGAACTGTTTCGCGCGCTGATGCAGGACAACCGGCGCCTGACCACGCTGGCCGACGAACTCGCCTTGTGCCGGCAATACCTGAACCTGGAACAGCTGCGTCTGGGCGAGCGACTGCAGCTCGACTGGGACGTAGGGGGGATGCCGGGCGACGCCCTGGTGCCGCAGCTGATGCTGCAGCCGCTGGTGGAAAACGCGGTCTATCACGGCATAGAGCCGGGCACGGATCCCGGCAGGGTGCTCATCCGCATCACCCACGACAAGGACCAGGTGCGGGTGCTGCTCGCCAATCCCAATCATCCGGATCACCATCGCCGCGCCGGCAACCGCATGGCGCTCGCGAACATTCGCGAGCGCCTGGCCCTGCATTTCGACCTCGAAGCGAGTCTGGTCACCGAAGTGAAGGACGGCATGTTTGAAATCCGCATCGTGTTGCCCTACAAGCGGCAGGAGTGAGGAGGTGCCGGAAAAAGCAGCATCCCGGGAGCGGCGTACTCCGGCCATGACGCCTGGATGCTTCGGTGGCCGGGAAAAACGGGTATGAAATCCAGATTAGACAAAGTCCAAATGTCAATATACAATGCAAACATGATGTTAGAAACCAAGACTAGAGAAGAAGTATCGGAGCTGCTGCGCGCGCACGGCATCACGCCCACGCACCAGCGCATGGAAATAGCACAGGTGCTGTTCGAGAAGCGCTGGCATCCCTCGGCCGACCAGATCCTGGCGGCGGTCAACGTGCGCTATGCCGAAACGTCCAAGGCCACCGTGTACAACACGCTCAAACTGTTTCTCGACAAAGGCCTGGTGCGCGAGTTGATCGTCGACCCGAGCAAGGTGTTCTACGACTCGAACACGGACGAGCATCACCATTTCTATGATGTCGAATCAGGCGGGATCACAGACATCGACGCCGCCGGCATTCGCATCGAAGGCTTGCCGCCGCTGCCGGCGGGCATGGTCGCCGCGGGAATCGAAATCATCGTCCGCACCCGCCCCGGGCTCTGAGCCGCAGAGGTCCGCGCAGGTCGCGGCTGCCCGCCCGCAACATCCGGGCTTTCCTCGCAATCACCCGTGTTATTCCGCAATCAGCGTGCGCCCGCCTTGTTCGCGCACGCCGCGGCGCTTATAATTGTGCCCTTCCGCAGATAGTCCTGTTTGCATCACCCTCGTTAGGCCGGGTTAGCTCAGTTGGTAGAGCAGCGCATTCGTAATGCGAAGGTCGGAGGTTCGACTCCTCTACCCGGCACCATCACACAAAGGCGTTGACCGGACACATGGTTGACACTTTATACCGGAGACATGGCTAACACTTTCGGTCCGAAAGGGTTTTCCACTGGTTCCACGCGGCAGGCTTCAAGATCGAAGTAGCCGATATCGTGCTGCATGAGGCGGACCAGCCGGATATTGTCCCCCTCCCCCCCTCCGTGCGCGGCCTCATGCTGAATATGGCGCCGATCGGCCATGCATGCGCTTCTTCGGGCGAAAGCTGGACGCGTGTAAGAATCGTCCTACACCACGTCGCCGCGAGTTCCTACAAAAGATTGCACCAAATCTGATAGAGGCCGCCACGCGCCTGGCTGATAATTCCAATGAAACTTGGTGCCGGCTGTTGATTATTGACTTTTCCACAATACGCGACACCGTTCATCAAGCAATTGTCATTCCGAGCGCAGCGAGGAATCTGCTGTTTTTACATCCAAGAAGCAGATTCCTCGGGCTGCGCCCTCGGAATGACAGGACCGAATAGTGTTTCGTCACTTGTTAAGGAAAGCTCAATAATCAGGCAAGCAGCTATGCAAGAGTGCCACGGTCGCCAAAGATGGTCGATCGCGAAAACAAAATACAGAAAGCTATGCAATTGGTGCTCAGGCTAACGCTTTCAGGTGAAGTGGCCAATCAGCCGTTTGGTCTGGGGTGCTGGTGATCAACCTCAACGTTGTCCAACGCGTGGTGGGAATGCTATGACGCAAGACAGGGCAACTGGAGTCGGACGATGGAGCTCGAGTCAACGCTAGACCAGGCAGCCGCCCCTGACCGGTTTGCGCAAATCGCGCGCAGCTACGCGCAGTTCGCGGCATTCGGGCCGCTGCTCTGCGGTTTGTACCCGACATCGCGCTACAGCCACACCGCGAGCTCGGTTCTTGCTCGCCTGCCAAAATCACAAAGGACAGCATGAACTCGACGCGTTCAGCGGAACCCTTGTCCAGCGTTGGTATATCCGAGGGCCCGCACTCGTTGGATGACCCGGCCATCTCGCCGCCTGCAGCCAGTCCCGGCGCGGCTGCCACGCAACAAGCACAGAGCCTGCGGCGGACCCTGCAGGTCTTTGTCCATGGTGCGCGCGTCGGCAACCTGCACAACGATAGTGGCGTTTGGTCCTTTTGCTACGCGCGCTTGTGGACGAGAGCTGCAGGCTGCCGCGCCCTCACCAGGTCAATGCCTTTGCAGAACAAGACGTTTGTCGACGCCGATTCGAGTCGACCGGTGCAAAGATTCTTCGAAGGTCTGCTGCCAGACAGCAGGGCGCTGGCATTGCTCGCGGAACTTGCGCATATCGACGAATCAGATTCTTTTGCGCTCCTCGCCTACTGCGGGGCGAAATCGGCCGGCTATCGCCTTGGGGATTATCCCAACTTCGTCCAGTTCGGTCCTCCGCCGGGTCGGCTTGCGCGTCGTGCTTGCGCTGAATACGGGTGACCGCACTCGCGACACGCTGGTGAGGAAAGATTTCACCGACAGCCGCGAGCATGACTGCCCAAGGTCGGGCATCCGCACCGCCAAGACCGACATCGATCTCATCCAGGACTTGAAGTTTGCGGATGCCGGGGAACGCAAGTTGCGCTAAGGTTCGAACTCGTGCAAGGCCGTACCGGCGAATGCAGGCCACGCGCTCCACAGTCGTTCCAGTTCCGGCAGCAACGCCAGTTCATCGCGCACTTCCGCTCGCCTCGAGTATTAGCGTCGCCTCACCGTCGAGCGCGTCGATCACGATCTGCCCTCCGGTCTGGGTGAAGCGCAGTTCACGCGGTTCCGCCGAGGCCACGCGGTAGCCCGCGGGCAGGCCCAAGGCCAGTCCCGCCACGCGCGCGGGCGCCGCAAGCGCGATGCGCAGCTGCGCCCCCCGCCGTTCGACGTCGACCGTCACGCGATCGCGCGCCGCCCAGAACTCGCCGAATTCGCGCAGCGTACCGAACCACGCGCGCCGGTGCAGCGCCTCGACCAGCCGCCGCTCGAACTCGAGTTTTTGGTCCGTGACGTCGGTGTGGATCAGCACCACGAGCAGACCGCCATATCGGCCAAGGCGGTCAGCAAGCGCGAGCGTCTGCGCCAGCCGATCGGCAAGGGGTGGTTTGGCTTCATCCTCTACGCTCACCGGAAACTCGTAGACTGCGCTCTGCGCCGTGGTTTCGCGCCCATGGGTCAGGCGGAATGGCAGGTGGGTGAGGGAGTTATTGGCTGTCGCCGACGAGCTGTAGAGATAGCCCGTCCCCCCGAGCGCCTGCGGCAGGGTGTAGGGGTCGCGCAGATGGCCGGGGCGAAAGCTCACGACCCGGTAGTCCGGCAGGAAGTGCTCAAGCAGGAACCGGCTCACGCGCAACTCGCCCAGGACGGTCGCGCCATCGGTGTGCTCCTGGTCGCGCACGAACG
>JAPLRD010000445.1 GCA_026399375.1 Pseudomonadota bacterium | reverse complement strand
CATCAAAAGTGTGCTCCCATCCGGCTCAGACGATTTGACAAGATCAACTGCGATACGACTTGCAGCACCAGGTTTATTTTCAACCAACATTCCCGTTGGGTAGTCGGCGCGTAGGACTTCGGCGGTCATGCGCGCAATTGTGTCGGTCCCACCTCCTGGTGCGAAACCAACAATAAAGCGGGCTGGCTTCGTCTAATTGGCTTGCGCAAATTGGGGCGCTATCGAAAGCGGCAATATGGCCCCTACAGAAGTGGCTCTGAGGAATTGGCGTCTTTTAATCATTTATTGTCTCCTTAAGGTTTTGAGGGAAAAATTCAAACTTTACGCGTGTGTGGCACGTGTTCTTGGTATTTGCGAAGTTCCAACTTGGCAATCTGATTACGGTGCAGTTCATCAGTGCCTTCAGCAAGGTGCAGCAGTCGAATGCCTGACATTCTGTTTGAGTCATGAATATCGTCTCTCGTGCGCCTACGCAGCCTTGGCGAATTGCTCTTGAACCCCTTCTCGAAGCAAGTTGCGCTCTTTCTCTACGGCCTTAGCGTGCCGTTCCCTTACACCCCCGTAGCCTCGCACCTTCTCTGGCCAGCTAGCCAAAGCGATGGCGGCCTCTGCATCTAGGGCGTGATCGAGAAGATGCGCGATATCCGCCTCGTACTGCGCCAGCAGCTCAGTCGCGAGCTTTCGCTCAGGCGAGCGACGGAACGGATCCAGTGGCGTCCCGCGCAGGCGCCGCAGATGTTGAAGCACACCCATTGCCTTTAGGACCCACGGGCCCAGCTCGCGCTTACGCAGATCTCCGGTCAGCGGGTCTCGGCGCGCCAGCGGCCAAGCTCCAAGGTGGAAGTGGACCTTATAGTCGCCTTCGAACTGTGCCTGCATTTCGCGCTTGAACTCAGGGGCACTGTAAAGCCGTGCAACTTCGTACTCGTCCTTGTGCGCCAGTAGCTTGTAGTACGAACGCGCCACCGCCCGGGACAGACCACCGCCCGCGCCCAGCTCTTCGTCTTTGACGCACACATTGTCCACCAGCGTTCGGTAGCGCGCTGCATAGCGCACATCCTGGTAGGCGGTGAGTCGGCGAGCGCGATCTGCGACGATCTCGTCGAGATGAAGCAGCTTACGCGGTGCGAACTCAATCACGCTCGCCCCATCCTCCGGACCGGCGGCTGCTTTCAGCACCGCCTCGGGCTCAACCGCCATGCGACGTCCCCAGTCGAAGCTCGAGCGATTGAAATCGATATCCACGCCGCTCAGCGTAATCGCCTGCTCAAGCGACATCAAGCTCACCGGGATACGGCCATGCTGCCATGCGAAGCCCAACAGGAACATGTTGGTGGCGATCGAGTCGCCGAGCAGTGCTGTGGCGATCCCCTCCGCGTTTACGGCGTGCAAATTGCCGCCAATGCGCGTCTGGATGCGAGCGAGCAGACTGGACGCGTCCGGGTCCCAGTCCGGCATACGCGTGAAGTCGCCGGTCGGGATAACAGCCGAGTTGACTATCACAAACGTGCGACCCGGTGCCATCTTAGAAAGAGCCTCCTGACCCGCAGTAACTATCAAGTCACAGCCTATAACAGCGTCTGCCTCGCCGGCCGCGAGGCGGGAAGACGGCAAGGTCGCGCCAGCAGGCATGAAGCGCAGGTGGGACATTACGGCGCCGTACTTCTGCGCCATGCCGGTCAGGTCAAGCACGCTGGCGCGCAAACCATCGAGATGGGCGGCCTGAGCTAGCATTGCGCCAACGGTAACGATGCCAGTCCCGCCGATACCGGCGAGTACAACGTTGTAGCCATGCTTAACGGTCGGCAAGTTGGGAGCCGGCAGCGCAGGCCACGCTTGCGCGGTATGTCGCACCTTGCGCCGCAGCCGCCCGCCTTGCACTGTTACGAAGCTCGGGCAGAAGCCTTGTACACAAGAGAAGTCCTTGTTGCAGGTCGACTGGTTTATGCGGCGCTTGCGTCCAAGCTCGGTTTCCAGGGGCTCGACCGACATGCAGTTCGATTTCACACCGCAATCGCCGCAGCCTTCGCACACCTCGGGATGGATCCATGTCCTCTTGGCGATGTCGAGAGCGGGATCTTTCTTGCGCTGGCGTCGCATTTCGGTCGCGCAGGCCTGGTCGTAAACCAGCACCGAAACGCCCTCGAATTCACGCAGCTCGCGCTGTACGGCATCAAGCTCTGTGCGTGGTCGCACTGGGATTCCGTCAGGTGGTGGAGAGTCCCTGTAGCGCTGCGGATCGTCGGCAACCACTACGATTTTCCCCACACCCTCGGCGCGTGCGATTTCTATAACCTTCTTAACGGTGAGGTCCCCATCGTGCGGCTGTCCGCCGGTCATCGACACGTAGCCGTTAAAAAGGACCTTGTAGGTCATGCTGGCCTTGGCTGCGACGGCCTGACGAAGAGCGAGGCTGCCGGAATGGAAAAAGGTGCCGTCGCCGATATTTACAAAGACATGCCGCTCCGCGGTGAACGGCGACTGCCCGACCCACAGCATTCCTTCGCCGCCCATGTGCGTGATGGTGCCAGTGCTCTCAGGCCGAATCCACATCGCCATACCGTGACAGCCGATTCCGGCCATAGCGCGGCTGCCTTCGGGCACAACAGTCGAAGTGT
>JAPLRD010000380.1 GCA_026399375.1 Pseudomonadota bacterium | reverse complement strand
AGCAGGTGTTCTCGCCGCTGGTGCAGTTGAGCGAACAGCCGCACCTGAAAAAAAGCCTGGCGAGCGGATACTTCGACGATGACGGCGTCGCCACGCATGCGCGCGAGGTGGTGAAGGACGGGGTGCTGCAAGGCTATTTTCTGGGTACTTACTCGGCGCGCAAGCTCGGCATGAAAAGCACGGGCAATGCCGGAGGCAGCCACAATCTGATCCTCAAGAGCGGCGCGCTCGATCTGCCCGGTCTGCTGAAGAAAATGGGCCGCGGCCTGTTCGTCACCGACCTCATGGGCCAGGGCATCAATATGGTCACCGGCGACTATTCGCGCGGCGCTGCCGGCTACTGGGTCGAGCACGGGGAGATTCAGTACCCGGTGGAGGAGATCACCATCGCGGGCAATCTGCGCGACATGTTCAAGGGCATCGTCGAGGTGGGCAAGGACGAGCTTACACGCGGCGCTCGCCGCTGCGGCTCGATTCTCGTCGATAGCATGACCATCGCCGGAAACTGAATCCGGACTGTAGGTAGAAGTCCAACGCCGATTGCTTTGGCACGCGGCGCGCCGCGAGGCACGAGCCCTGAAACAGCCCGCGAAAGACCTACCCGCGGGCGGTCCCACACGCCAACGCCGATTGCGCTGGCACACGGCGCGCCGCCAGGCACGAGCCTTGTCCGCGGGCGGTCCAAATGAAAACCGGGCATCTCTGCCCGGTCCGGTATTGCAAGTGTTGCGTTAAAGCTTTACTTCTTCGCCGCTGCCGGCTTGGCGGCAGGTTTTGCACCCTCCGGCGGGAAGTAATGGTTGGCGATGAAGGAATAGGGCACCTGCGTGAACCGCTTCGCCGGTACGACCTTCGCCGCGTACGCGCGCTGCGATTCGAGCACCTTCTTGAAGTACGGGTTCTTCGCCGACTCTTCCACCGCCATCTCGTCCCAGGCTTTCAGGAACGCGGTCAGAATTTCGGGCGGGGTGCGCAGAATCTGCGTGCCGTGCTTGGTGCGCATTTCTTCCAGCGCGTCGGCGTTCTGTTTCTGCCATTTCACCCACCAGCGAATATAGGTGTCGGTGACGGCGGAGCGGATCACTTCCTGCTGATACACCGGCAGGCTCTTCCACACGTCGGCGTTGATGAGCAGCTCGGCCACGACGCTGGTCTCGTGCACACCCGGCAGGTAGTGGTACTTATAGATCTGCGGCAAGCCCAGTCTCAGGTCTTCCACCCCGCCCACCCACTCGGCGCAGTCGATCACGCCGCGTTGCGCCGCGGCCGCGATTTCACCGCCTGGCATGTTGACCGTGCTCATGCCCATTTTCTGGAAGATCTCGGCGACGATGCCGGTCTGGCGGCATTTCATCCCCTTGAAGTCTTTCAGATCCTTGATCGGGCGCTTGAACCAGCCGAAGGCCTGCGGGCCGGAGGGCATGATGGGGAATGCGACCACGTTCATCTTGATCACGTTCTGGTACCAGTCCCAATACATTTCCAGGCCGCCGCCCTCGTACATCCAGCCGAGGAAGTCCATATTGTCCATGCCGAAGGGACCGGCCGGGGTGGCTGCGAACAGCGTGGCGGTCTTGTCCTTGCCCACCCAGTAGTACGCCACCGAGTGCGCGCCGTCGATGACCTTCTTGTTGGTCGCGTCCAGCACCTCGAACGCCGGAACGACCTGCCCGCCCGCCATGGCCTCGATCTTCAGCGCGCCGCCAGTCATTTTGTCCACGCGGTCGGCCAGCAGCTTGAAGTTCTCCTGCAGCGACGAACTCGCCGGCCAGGTGGACTGCATTTTCAGCACGCGCGGGGCGGGTGCCGCCTGCTGCGCCTGCGCGCCTGCGTTGACGCCCAGCGCCACCGCCGCCGCAAGCGCCAGGTTTTTCAACATCGATGATCGCATTGCCTTCTCCTTTTGTTATGAATATTCCGAACTGCCGCTACTTCATGCGCCTGGATTACTTCTTCCCGGCAGCCTGATCCGGTATTTTATCGCCCTTGTACTCTTCGTCCAGCGAATCCTTGGCCGGAGGCTCGCCTCCCGCATTATCCCCGGCCTTCTCACCGGGCTTGTATTCGTCTTCGAGCATATTGCCCTTGTTCTGTTCGGCTTCGATTGCCGCATCCTGTGCACTCGAAGGCAACATGCGTTCGGCCTTCGCCTGCGCGGTCAGCGTGGTGGGCAGCCAAAGCGAAACGGCCGGAACGAAGGCCACGATCAGGATCGCGATGACCTGTATCCCCATGAAGTCGAACATGCCCTTGTAAATCGTTCCCAGGCTCCACTGCGGCACGACCTGTTTCAGGTAGTAGGCCGACATCGCCACCGGCGGCGAGAGGTAGGCGGTCTGCATGGTCACCGCCACCAGTGCGCCGAACCAGATCATGTCATAGCCCAGTGCCTGCACCACGGGCTGGAAAATCGGCAGGAACACCAGGATGATGGCGGGCCACTCGAACGGCCAGCCGAGGAGGAAAATCAATCCCAGCACAAGGAGCAACATGGCCGTCGGCGGCAGCGGCAGCGCGATCAGTGTCTTGGTGATCCATTCTGCCGTTCCCAGGCGCGCGAATACGGCGCCGAAGATGTTGGATGCGGCGGCAAGGAACATCACCATGCTGGTGGTGTTCATGGTGCTGATGCAGGCGGCTT
>JAPLRD010000408.1 GCA_026399375.1 Pseudomonadota bacterium | reverse complement strand
GGGCACCTTCTGCCCGGCGGCCTTGAGGATGCGCGCGAGGTTGCCGCCCATGTCGTACTGATCCGACACCAGACAGGCCGGGGATGAGGTCAGCCGCAGCGTCACGCGCACTTCCTTCACCTGCTCGCCCAGCGCGCCCTTGATCTTGTCGGTGAGGTCCTTGTATTCGCCGGCCTGCTTTTCCTGCTCTTTCTTCTCAGCCTCGTCCTCCAGCTTGCCCAGGTCCAGATCGCCCCTGGCAACCGAGGTGAGCTGCTTGCCCTCGAACTCGTGCAGGTTCGACACCAGCCATTCGTCCACGCGTTCGGCGAGCAGCAGGACTTCGATGCCTTTCTTGCGGAACACCTCCAGGTGCGGGCTGTTCTTGGCGGCGAGGAAAGAGTCGGCCGTGACGTAATAGATCTTTTCCTGCCCCGATTTCATGCGCGCCGCGTAATCGGCAAAGGACACGCCCTGCTCCTCGCTGTCGGCATGCGTGCTCGCAAAGCGCAGCAGGCCTGCGATCTTCTCCTTGTTCGCGTGGTCGTCGCCCACGCCTTCCTTAAGCACCAGGCCAAATTCCTTCCAGAAGGTCGCGTATTGCTCCTTTTGGTTCTGCGCCAGGTCTTCCAGCAGCGACAGGATGCGCTTGGTGCAGCCTGAGCGGATCGCCTCTATGTCCTTGCTCTGCTGCAGGATTTCGCGCGATACGTTGAGCGGCAGGTCGCTCGAATCGACGACCCCGCGCACGAACCTGAGATAGGCGGGAAGCAGCTGCTCGGCATCGTCCATGATGAACACGCGGCGCACGTACAGCTTGATGCCGTGGCGGTGCGTGCGGTCCCACAGATCGAACGGGGCATGCGCCGGCAGGTACAGCAGCTGCGTGTACTCGTGCCGGCCTTCGACCTTGTTGTGCGTCCAGGCCAGCGGTTTTTCGAAATCGTGCGCGACGTGCTTGTAGAATTCCTGGTACTGCTCTTCGCTCACCTCTGATTTGGGACGCGCCCACAGCGCGCTCGCCTGGTTGACGGTTTCGTCCTCGCCGGTGGGTTTGTGCTCTTTCTTTTCCTCGTCCCAGGCGCTTTTTTCCATGCGGATGGGGATGGCGATATGGTCGGAGTACTTGCGAATCAGCGCGCGGATGCGGAAATCATCCAGCAGTTCGTCTTCGCCTTCGCGCAGGTGCAGCGTCACCGCCGTGCCGCGCGCATCCTTTTCCACGGTTTCGATGCTGTAATCGCCGTCGCCGTCGGACTCCCAGCGAATCGCCTCGCCCGCCGCCGCTCCGGCGCGCCGGGTCACCAGACTGACGCGGTCGGCAACGATGAAGGAGGAGTAGAAACCCACGCCGAACTGGCCGATGAGGTGCGCGTCCTTGGCCTGGTCGCCGGTCAGCGCCTGAAAGAACTCGCGCGTGCCCGATTTGGCGATGGTGCCGATATTGGCGATGACCTCGTCGCGCGACATGCCGACGCCGTTGTCGGAAACGGTCAGGGTGCGCGCCGCCTTGTCGAAACTGATGCGGATGCGCAGGTCGGCGTCGGTGCCGTAAAGAGAGGCGTCCGACAGCGCCTCGAAACGCAGCTTGTCTGCGGCGTCGGACGCGTTCGAAATCAGCTCCCGCAGAAAAATCTCCTTGTTGCTGTACAAGGAGTGGATCATCAGGTGCAGCAGTTGCTTGACTTCGGCCTGAAAGCCCAGCGTTTCCTTGGCGGCGGCGGTTGCAGTCATGGGGTCTCCCGATCAAAAGTGATTGCCGTTTTAAATATGGGCACGGACTCGGGATTTCAAGTGGCAAACGGGTCCGATGTAAGTGGCTCCGAGGTAGAATGGCGCCTCGCCGGATTCGCGCCCAGCCCCTCTTTTGCAACTTCATCCTCAGTATCTTGCCGCCGCCAAAGCCTGCCTGCCGGTCCTGCCCGGCGTGCTGGCCTTCGGTGCCATCAGCGGCGTGGCGATGGTTGCCGCCGGCATGCCGCATTACATGGCCATGGC
>JAPLRD010000399.1 GCA_026399375.1 Pseudomonadota bacterium | reverse complement strand
CCTTGCGGTAGCTCGGCCGGTAATCGGCGTGAAAGGCGTGCGGCATGTCGGGATAGACGTGAATGGTCGACTCCTTGTCCTTACCGAAGGCGAGCAAGCCCGCGCGCATGCGCTCCACCATATTTTCCGGTATGCCCTGGTCTGCGCCGCCGTACAGCCCCAGAACAGGGGCGTGCAACTGATCGGCCACGTCCATCGGCGTTAGCGGCATGGCCGGCGGCATCGGATTCAAGCCACCGTACCAGGCCACGCCGGCTTTGATTTTTTTGCTGTGCGCGACATACATCCACACCGTGCGCCCGCCGCGGCACATGCCGGTCATGCCGAGTTTCTTGGCGTTGACCTTGGGCTGCTGTTCCACCCAGGCCACCAGCGCGTCCAGGTCGGCCAGCATCACCGAATCCTCCCGGCGGCAGATGTCCTTCTGGTATTCGTGCATGCCCCAGATCTCGGGAATCACGATCACCGTTGCGCGCTTCCCCGCCTTCTTCGGCGCAGCGAAATAGGCCGGCATATTCCCGCCCTGCACGCTGATCTGGGCGGCACCGGTCTCCAGCCCTTCGTCGGACGTCTTGATGGCCGTTTGCGCAATTGCCGGGCCGGCGCTCAGCGCGAAGCCGGTGGCGAGGCTGGAAGCGATGAAACTGCGGCGGGTAAATCTCACATCGGGGTGCAGGCTGTTCAAATCCGGATTTCCCAAGTCTGCTCGCTTGCTCATGTCGTCTCCTAGGTGAGGTAAGGGGGGCCGCGAATTATAGATATAATCGTTCGGGCAAACAAACCCCACTTCTCATTTATTTCGAAAGCCCCTACTGCCATGAATGCGATTAGCCGCTCCCCCGTGCCCGAACTCAAGGATCTGCCCGCCGACATCCGCGACCGCATTGTCGCGGTACAGGAAAAGGCCGGCTTCGTGCCCAATGTGTTCCTCACCCTCGCCCACCGCCCGGACGAGTTCCGCGCCTTCTTCGCCTACCACGACGCGCTGATGGAGAAAGACAGCGGCCTCACCAAGGCCGAGCGCGAGATGATAGTCGTCGCCACCTCGGGCGCCAACCAGTGCCAGTATTGCGTGGTCGCGCACGGCGCGATCCTGCGCATCCGCGCCAAGAACCCGCTGATCGCAGACCAGGTGTCGGTCAATTACCGCAAGGCCGACATCACGCCGAAGCAGCGCGCCATGCTCGATTTCGCGATGAAGACCGCGATGCAGCCCTGGACCGTAGGCGATGCCGATTTCGAGACCCTGCGCTCGCACGGTTTTTCCGACGAAGACATCTGGGACATCGGCGGCGTCGCCGCGTTCTTCGCGCTATCGAACCGCATGGCGAACCTGATCAACATGCGGCCGAACGACGAGTTCTACACCATGGGCAGAGAGAAGCGCTAGGCCCGCGACCATGCGCCTGCTGCTCGTCTGGCTGATCAACGCGCTGTCGCTGCTGGCGGTCCCCTACGTTCTGTCTTCGGTCAGCATCGCGGGCTTTTACACGGCGCTGATCACCGCCTTGGTGCTGGGCCTGCTCAACACCCTGATCAGACCGCTGCTGGTGCTCGTCACCCTGCCGATCACCATCCTCACCCTGGGCTTGTTCACCCTGGTGATCAATGCGCTGCTCTTCTGGTTCGTGGCCTCCTTCGTCGACGGATTTCACGTCGCCGGCTTCTGGTCGGCGTTCGGGGGTGCGCTCGCCTACAGCGTGATTTCCTCGATCGCGAGCTGGCTGCTGATCCCGAAGCCGCGGGCGGCGCAGCAGGTACGCCAGCAGCCACCGCCGACCGATTATATCGATTCCACCTCGCGCCGGCTGT
>JAPLRD010000040.1 GCA_026399375.1 Pseudomonadota bacterium | reverse complement strand
GGCGCTTCACGTCGGCACGCATGTTGAACTGCAGCGGATGCGCCGGACGCACATGGCCCTCCCGCACCAGAAAGAGCACCAGCAGGCCCGCGCTCATCGTCGTGGCGCCCGCCAGGATGAAGAGATCGCCGGGCCGCGACAGAAATCCGATCAGGACCGCGCCCGCCATGGGGCCCAGCATGCTGCCAATCCAGGCAAATGACTGGGTAAAGGCGAGCACGCCGCCGACCTTGTTGCGCGGCGTGTTCATCGCCACCAGGATCTGTCCCGCGGGCACGTAGCCGTTGGCCAGGCCCACCAGCATCAACGCCAGCAGCAGATGCAGCGGATCATGCACAAAGGAGGTGAGCGTGAACCCCACACCCATGCCCAGACCGGCGCGCAGCACCATGCTCCTGCGCCCGTAGTGATCGGCCAACACGCCCCAAACCGGCGTGAACAAGCAGCTCATGCAGAAGTAGCCGAAGGAAATTATCCCGACCCACAGCTCCAGCCTGCCGCCCGTGTTCATGTCTTTCACCACCAGCGGCAGGAAAGCGAACGCCGCGGACCAGCCCAGATTGGTCAGCAGATTGCCTGCGGCCAGGGTGTTCGCGTTGCGACGCCAATAGCGATAACGGCGCTCGTCTGGCGCCTGGACTGGCAGCTCTTTGGTATGTGCTTCGACGATCCTCTCCATGCGCGCCGGCCGTGCCACAGCGAAAAGGCCGGCTGAATACCGTTGCCATGTCTCTCGCGAAGCGTTACGACCGGCTCGGCGTCCAAGCTTATCAGGATGGCGCTGCATCGGTGTTCAGAGACCGCCGGGCAGCGGCAGAAGCGGGTCCGGGTCCGGTTCCGGTCTGCCGATTGTCTAGCTCCTCTCGGTATGTTCAAGTGCGGGCCAGCGCCTGCTTCTCAGGAACGCGAACCGTCACTCCCGACCCGTTTCGGCCGCTCATCTGATTGCTTCTCGGACGTCCGACGCACCCATAGAGCTGCCATCGACTGCAGTTGGGTTGAATTCTCTATCCTTTCAGACTGAGGCCGAAGTTTCGCGATTTGAGACGTCACAAATTAGGAACTGCTCGCGGCCGACCTTGCGTTCTGTTCTTGCTAAATAACATTCAAGAGTGAAATAAGGACCCGAGACCACTCATCCGGATCAGTCAATCTTCGCTCCAGAAGCTTTCACGACTGCCTGCCATTTTGCAATGTCGGCTCGGATGAAATCCCCAAATTCCTCTGGAGTCGAAGGAGATGCCTCAATGGTCTGTGCAAGTAACTGCGCCTTGATTTCGGGCTCGATAAGAATCTTCCGGAAGTCTGAGTTTAGTCGGTCGATGACGGCGCGTGGTGTGCCGGCAGGGGCAGAAATGCCGTACCACGTGGCTGCCGAATACCCGGGTACTCCCGCTTCATCTACCGTAGGCACGTCAGGCACAAGGCTCGAGCGCCGGGCGCTAGTAACCGCGAGCGCATGCACTTTGTTCGCCTTTGCGTGCGGAAGAAGCGTGCCCAAACTGCTTATCATGAATTGAACCTGACCTGAGAGCAGTGCAGGGATTGCGGGAGCTGCGCCCTTATACGGAACACGGACGATGTTGACACCGGCCATTTGTTTGAACATTTCCGTGGCCATGTGCGTTGGGCTGGAGCTCGAAGCATAATTCAGCTTGTCCGGATTTGCTCTGGTGTAATCGATAAGTTCCTTTAAATTCTTGACCGGCACCGACGGATGCACTGCGACCAAATTTGTCGCTTCGCCCACCAGGGTTATCGGCACAAAGTCCTTGAGTGAATCGTATGAAACCTTGCCGTAAAGGCTCGGGTTGATGGAGAGACCACTCATTGCGAGTAGTAGCGTGTATCCGTCCGGTGAGGCACGTGCAACCAGTTCCATGGCGATGTTCGCATCGGCACCAGGCCGGTTATCCACGACGACGGGCTGTCCCAAATGGACCGCTAGGCTCCGGCTGAGTAACCGCGTAATGATATCCGCCGGCCCCCCCGGCGCGAAACCAACCACTATCCGTATTGGCTTTGACGGATAGGCCTGACCCACGGCCACGGCTGGCAGTGAAGCTAGTGCGCAGAGTATAAGAACTGCAATCGCATTACGCATCGGCTGAAACGTCATTTCTGCCCCCCCATATTGTCCATTCATAATTCCTGAGGGCCCGGTCTCAGCCGGTTGAACCCTCTGACATCCGCAGCCTACTAAAGATTCCGGCGAGCGTCAGCTCTCTAAAAACGCGTGATGTCACTACCGACCCTGAGCGGAAGTAGCGCGAATGGGAAAGCGGCCGCACAACGTCCTGCTGTTCGACGGGTCAGCACGCTGGTGAAAAGATGGTACAACGCATGTGTCCGTAGCGGCTAGAGTTAGATCGAAAGTATCGCACTGCCCACCAACATCAGCGCAAAGAATGCTAACCCCCACTTCTCTCCTCTGTACAAATTACGGGAATAAGGAAACGGCAGCAGAAATGCAAAGCACATCACGGCAATCGCAATCATCGGAAGCGAAAATATTAATGCTGCACCGCGATCATACGCATGCATTACTGCTACTGCGCCCCCGAAAGCCCCTGCACTGATTATGCCAGCGAAACCGGCTTGGACACCGGTGGCTTTATCACGATGCTTCCCGCAACCCGCGCAGACAAATGGGTCGCCTCCGATTCGCCTAGCACATTGCGCACAACGAAACATTGAAGTGCCGGCTCCTCTATTTAGTCTGCTCTCTCTTGATTGGAGAATAAATGGGAACAATCAAGCACTTTTTGCGATCAAAAAACTGCTCAGACCTCTGGCCGCGATCGACTGTAACTGCCGCCAACACGAGAATCACTATAGATGAAAGCAGTGGTATTACCGCTTTGAGGTATCGCGTTCGCCCCCGGCGTAGACCAAAGAATAAAATGACTAAACCAATAGGGAAGGAAAGCAATGCCGTGTTCACGGAAGTGCAAGGATCTAGTGTACTGCGTCAAACAGATTGAGACTTATCGAGTCGGGCACGAGCACGCATGACTTTGGCGAGGATATCGGAGGCGCGAGCGGTCCAGACGAAGGGCTTGGGATCACGGTTGTGTTGCGTAATGTATTTGTCGATGG
>JAPLRD010000113.1 GCA_026399375.1 Pseudomonadota bacterium | reverse complement strand
AAGTTCTTGAAAATCATGCACCAATCGCCTAATCCCGACCTGCTTTCGCTCAATACCGCCACGGTGCGGGAGAAATGGAACCTGCGCCAGATGATCGAAGGCTGCGCGCGCCGCGGCATACGCGGCATTTCGCCCTGGCGCGACAAGCTCGCCGAACTCGGCGCGAAAGAGGCGGCGAAGCTCATCCGCGCCAACGGCCTCACGGTGACCGGGCTGTGCCGCGGCGGCATGTTCCCCGCGGCCGACCGGCAGGGCCGCAAAGCAGCCATCGAAGACAATCTGCGCGCCATCGACGACGCAGCCCTGCTTGAAGCGCGCTGCCTGGTGCTGGTGGTGGGCGGGATGCCCCCCGGGTCGAAGGACCTCGCCGGTGCGCGCGCACAGGTGCGCGACGGCATCGGCACGGTGCTCGATCACGCCAAGAGCTGCGGCGTGCCGCTCGCGATCGAACCGCTGCATCCGATGTACGCGGCGGACCGCGCCTGCGTCAACACCATGGGTCAGGCAAACGACCTGTGCGACGAACTCGTGGGCAAAAACGGCACCGGACTCGGGATCGCGCTCGACGTCTATCACGTCTGGTGGGATCCGAATCTGAAGGCCGAAATCGAACGCGCCGGCGACAAGCGCCTGCTCGCATTCCACATCTGCGACTGGCTGGTGCCGACCGCCGACCTGCTGCTTGATCGCGGCATGATGGGCGACGGCGTGATCGACATTCCCCTGATCCGCTCCTGGGTCGAGGCCGCGGGCTACCGCGGCTTTCACGAAGTCGAGATTTTTTCCGCCGCCAACTGGTGGCGGCGCGATCCGGACGAGGTGCTCGCCATCTGCCGCGAGCGCCATCAGTCCTGCTGTTAGGTCGTCGCCAGGGGATCCGCGATGCCGCTCTTGTTCCGAGTTGCCGCGACGGCGGCGGTGTAGGCTTTTTTTCGAGGACGAAATGCATAACATCGTTTTTCTGGAGCGGGATTCGATCGAACCCTCAATCACGGTGCGGCGGCCGACGTTTCCGCATCACTGGACCGAGTACGGCAAGGTAGCGTCCGAGGAGTTGGTGCAGAAGTTGACGGGCGCGGACATCGTGTCGGTCAACAAGATTCACCTTCGCGCCGAGGTTCTGTCGCAGCTGCCCGCGCTGCGCATGATCGCGGTCGCGGCGACCGGCACCGACAACGTCGACATCGGCTATTGCCGCGAGCGCGGCATCGTCGTATCCAATATCCGCAACTATGCGGTGCATTCGGTGCCCGAGCACGCGTTCTCGCTGATCCTCGCGCTGCGGCGCAATCTCTTTGCCTATTGCCGCGACGTCGAGGCGGGTCTCTGGGGCGAGGCGGAGCAGTTCTGCCTTTCGGGCTATCCCATAGGCGACCTGCACGGCAGCACCATCGGCATCGTCGGCGAGGGCGTGCTGGGGCAGGGCACCGCCCAGATCGCGCGCGGTTTCGGCATGCGCGTGCTGTTTGCCGACCACGAGCCGCCGAAGGCGCCGGGGGTCGACTTCGTGCCGCTGGATGAGGTGCTGTCCGAGTCCGACGTGGTGACGCTGCATCTGCCGCTGACGGCGCAGAACCGCAACCTCATCGGCGCGCGCGAACTGGGCATGATGAAAAAAAGCGCCTTGCTCATCAATACCGCCCGCGGCGGCCTGGTGGACGAAGATGCGCTGGCGCAGGCATTGCGCAACGGCGTGATCGCCGGCGCCGGCTTCGACGTGCTCAGCGTAGAGCCGCCGAAAAGCGGCAACGTGCTGCTCGACCTGAAGCTGCACAATTTCATCCTGACGCCTCACATCGCCTGGGCGAGCCGCGGCGCCGTGCAGGCGCTGGCCGACCAGTTGATCGACAATATCGAGGCCTTCGTCGCCGGAGCGCCGCGCAACAGCCTGACTTGACGCGGTTTGGGCCTGTGCCGCCCGCGTTCGGCCCAGGCTGGAATCCACGTATGTCGCGCGTCTCCGGTAGAATATGACTTTTCCCACTGCACCCGGGTGCGGCGGGGCGCGGAGCCTGCTTCCCGCCCGGATCAATTCAAGCCAGTTCAAGGAGTAGCCAACATGCCATTAGTTTCCATGCGCCAACTGCTGGACCATGCCGCCGAGAACGGATACGGATTGCCGGCGTTCAACGTCAACAACCTCGAGCAGGTGCAGGCGATCATGGAGGCCGCGAGCGAGACCAACAGCCCGGTGACATGCAGGGCTCCGCCGGCGCGCGCAAGTACGCCAGCGAGCCCTTCCTGCGCCACCTGATCCTGGCCGCCATCGAGGCCTATCCGCACATCCCGGTAGTCATGCACCAGGACCACGGCCAGTCGCCCATGATCTGCGAATCGGCGATGAATCTCGGCTTTTCCAGCGTCATGATGGACGGCAGCCTGCGCGAAGACGGCAAGACCATCGCCGATTACGACTACAACGTCGAGGTGACGCGCAAGGTGGTCGCTGCGGCGCACAAAATAGGCGCGACGGTCGAGGGCGAGCTCGGCTGCCTCGGGTCGCTGGAGACCATGGAGGGCGACAAGGAGGACGGCCACGGCGCCGAAGGCAAGATGACGCGCGAAATGCTGCTGACCGACCCGGACCAGGCCGCCGATTTCGTCAAGAAGACCCAGCTCGACGCGCTGGCGATAGCCATCGGCACCTCGCACGGCGCGTACAAATTCACGCGCAAGCCCACCGGCGACATCCTCGCCATCGACCGCATCAAGGCGATCAACAAGCGCATTCCCAACACCCACCTGGTGATGCACGGCTCGTCCTCGGTGCCGCAGGACCAGCTCGAGATCATCCGCGCCAACGGCGGCGTGATGAAGGAGACCTACGGCGTGCCGGTGGAGGAAATCCAGGAAGGCATCAAGCACGGCGTGCGCAAGATCAACATCGACACCGACATCCGCCTGTCGATGACCGCCGCCATCCGCAAGTACATGAACGAGAACAAGGGTGCGTTCGACCCGCGCGACTACCTGAAACCGGCGCGCGCGGCGGCGAAAGCACTTTGCAAGCAGCGCTACGAGCAGTTCGGCTGCGCCGGCATGGCCTCCAAGATCAAGCCGATGGCGCTGGAAGCGATGGCGCAGCGCTACGCCAAGGGCGAGCTCGCCCAGGTCGTGAAGTAAGTGCGTATTTGAGAATCACGGCACCAAGATTTGTCATTCCGAGCGTAGCGAGGAATCTGCTTTTGGTTCGAACGAGAAGCAGATTCCTCGGCCCTCGGCCTCGGAATGACAGGTAATTTTTGGATGGTCGTTAAGCGAGGACGCGGCATGAGTACGGTAGGCATTGTCATGGGCAGCACGTCCGACTGGGACGTGATGAAAGAAGCGGCGAAGCAGCTGAAGGATTTCGGCGTCGAATACGAAGCGCGGGCGCTGTCGGCGCACCGCACGCCGGCCGAACTCGAGGCCTGGATCGAAGACATGGAAAAGCGCGGCTGCAAGGCCTTCATCGCCGGCGCCGGCGGCGCGGCGCATCTTGCCGGTGTGGTCGCCGCGACCACCATGCTGCCGGTACTGGGTGTGCCCATTCCGTCCAAGTACCTCAAGGGCCTCGATTCGCTGTTGTCCACAGTGCAAATGCCCAAGGGCATCCCGGTGGCTACCTTTG
>JAPLRD010000228.1 GCA_026399375.1 Pseudomonadota bacterium | reverse complement strand
GCGCGATCGTGTCGGGGTTGGAGGCGGCGCTGTAGCCGTGGACGATGCGGATCGGCTTGGTCGGAAAAGTCTGGCTGCGGGCGGCGCACGGCATGCCCAGCGCGGCCGCGGCGCCCAAAAGCGCGCGACGTGTCACTCCGTCCGGCATCGTTTTCTCCCAAGTCCCCGCTTCAGCGAGGTTGCCCAAGTGATAGGCGTCGGGAACGAGCGGATCAATCCGCCCCAGCCGCTAGGCGGCGGCGAACACGGCGGGCTTGCGCTTGCGCCAGCGGAAATGCTTCTCCCAGGCGGCGCAGAATTGCAGCACCGTGTCGTCCTCGAAGCGGCGGCCGATCACCTGCAGGCCCACCGGCAGTCCCGACAGCACCGATGCGGCGCCGCCCGCGTGATCGTTGTCGTCGTGCGTGATGACCATCGCGTCCAGCCGCGTGACGCCCGAAGCGCGCAGATAGGGAAGGATGACGCGGGTACCGCTGTCGGCGTCCGTACCGAACGCGGGGCCGGTATCGTAGAGCAGCGCATGGTCTCTGGTCTGCACGAACACCGCCAGCCCCTGGCCCACGTCCAGGACCGTGACCCATGCGGCGCCGCTTGCGGGAACCGCCGGCCGCACCGCGATCATCGGCAGCAGCAGCACGAGACCCAGCCAGCGCGCCGGCACGCCCCGCGGCAACAGCATCCAGGCGCATCCGGCCAGCGCCAGCGCCACGGTCCAGGCGTCGGGCGCATGTTGCTGCCAAACAGCCAGCGGCAGTGGGTCGCACCATTCGAGCAGCCGCATCTGCACCGCCATCGCCGCATGCGCAAGTTCCAGGATGAAATCGACAGGCAGCACGCCGCCGGCGAGCGCCAGTGGCGTCACCACCAGGCTCACCAGCGGAATGGCCACGGCGTTGGCCAGCGGCGACACCAGCGACACCTGCTGAAACCAGACGAGCAGGAGCGGCGCCAGGCCCAGGGTGATCGCCCACTGCACGCGCCCCCACTGCAGAAGGCTATCGCCGGGCCCGAGCGCCTGCCCGGCCCGCAGCCGGCCGGTGGCGACATACAGGATCACCGCGACGGCGCCGAAGGACAGCCAGAAGCCCGGCGCGAGCACGGCCCAGGGATCGAGCAGCAGCACCAGCAAGAGCGCAAGGCACAACACGCGCGACACCGAACCGATCCGGTTCGCCCAAAGCGCCAGCGCCACCACGCCGACCATGTAGAGCGTGCGCTGCGCCGGCACGGCGAAGCCGGCGATCAGGCAATAGGAGAGCGCTGCGACAAAGCCGGCCAGCGCCGACGCCTTGCGCGCCGGCAGCGCCAGGATCAGCGAGGACCGACGCCGCCACAGCCAGTGCACGAGCGCCGCGAACAGGCTCGCCACCATGGTGACGTGCAGGCCGGAAATCGACATCAGGTGCGAAACGCCGGTGCGTGCGAACAACTGCCATTGGTTTGCGTCGATGGCGTTCTGGTCGCCGATCGCCAGTGCGATCAGAATGCCGGCATAGGGATATCCGGGCAGCGTGTCCCAGTAACGCTCGCGCAGGACTTCGCGCGCGCGCTCGACGAGATAGGCGGGCCGGACCACCAGGCCGTCCAGACGGTCGGTGCCCCCGGGACGCACATAGCCGGTGGCACCGACGGCGCGCTGCAACAGCCAGGATTCGTAATCGAAGCCCCACGGGTTGGCGCTGCCATGCGGGCGCTTGAGGCGGACGTTGAAACGCCAGCGCTCCCCGGCGCGGACCGGTGCGATATCCTGAAACTCCTCGCGGCTGGTCCCGTTGTACCAGGAAAGCGCGATGCGCTGCGGCAGTTTCACCGCGGCGGGTTCGACCCGCTCGATCTCGAAATCGAAGCGCAGGCCGCGCTCGAATGGCTGCGGCAATCCCGCCACCACGCCGGTCACGCTGACGTCCACGCCTTCCCACTGCGGCGCCAGGCGCCCGGCCAGGCGCCACTGCGCCCATGCCGCGGCGTAGAAATATCCCGTGGCGCCGAATATCGCAATCGCCAGCGACACCGAAGCGATTCTTGCGCCCCGCACGTGCGCTGCGCGCAGGTTCAGCGTCCACCACAAGATCAGGAGCGGCAGCAGCAGCAAAGCCCACGCGAGCGGCGGCAATTGCGCCTGCTGCTGCAACAGGCACACGCCCAAGCCAAAGCCGACGATATTGACTCGCATTGAAGCTTAACGAACGAGCATCACTAAGGTTGAATCGACATACGATGACACTTAAATTGCGAAACAATCCGGCGGGCAAGTTGCATATCCGACACACCTGATTTGTAGGAGCGGGCTTGCTCGCGAATCGCGGAATTCGCGAGCAAGCTCGCTCCTACACCCGCAACACAGACATGCTTCGCAATTGGTGCGTTCTGATACTAGTGTACTGCGTCAAACAGATTGAGACTTATCGAGTCGGGCACGAGCACGCATGACTTTGGCGAGGATATCGGAGGCGCGAGCGGTCCAGACGAAGGGCTTGGGATCACGGTTGTGTTGCGTAATGTATTTGTCGATGG
>JAPLRD010000166.1:43984-46683 GCA_026399375.1 Pseudomonadota bacterium | reverse complement strand
GGCGCCAGCGGCTTTCACCTCGGCTTTGGCTTCCGCTTTCACGGGCGCGGGGGCGGCTTTGGCGTCAGCAGCGGCTTTGGCCTTGGCAGCTTTGGCATCGGCCTTGGCTTTGGCTTTTTCGGCTTTGGCATCGGCGGCAGCTTTGGCTTTGGCAGCTTTGGCATCGGCGGCTGCGGCTTTTGCGTCCGCTTTCGCATCTACCTTGGCTTCAGTCTTGCCGGCTTTGGCATCGGCCTTGACTTCGGCTTTCGCCGGGGCGGGTGCTGCAGGGGCGGGCGCTTGCGCGAAGACGGAGGTGGCAAACAGGCCTGCAACGAGTGCAGCGATCAATTTATTCATTGGGTCTCTTTCAGAAGTAGGGGAACAAAATAGAATAGAACTATCGGATTCAGACTTTTTGAAGTCCGTCCCTGCATAACGATGGTACGTCCAATCGGTTGACCTGCCCCCGAAATATGGCATCAGGCGCACCTACACCTAT
This sequence comes from Pseudomonadota bacterium, assembly GCA_026399375.1. Taxonomy (GTDB): domain Bacteria; phylum Pseudomonadota; class Gammaproteobacteria; order Burkholderiales; family SG8-39; genus 2-12-FULL-64-23. The sequence continues at coordinate 46,202 of JAPLRD010000166.1, read as the reverse complement.
ATGGCATCAAAGAGATCACGAAATATGGCATCAGGCGCACCTACACCTATATGGCATCGAAGAGATCCCTTGGATCGGTTCACCTGGCACGTGAACCAGGTCGCGTGGACGGTTCTTCTGATCGTATTGCAGCCAGATCGACCGAACCTAGCGCTGGAATAGCCCTTTCAAGGCGTCCCTCACCTGATCCTTGGGTTCGGGCTTCTGTGCGTCCGCCTTGGCCCCGCCCAGGCCGAGGCGCTGGCTGATCGCCTCTTTTACGGCCTCTTTCGCTTTCTCTTTGGCGACTTCGCCCACCATGGCGCCGAAGTCGATGCGGTACTTGAGGGCATCGAACGGGCCGGACAGGCGCACCGGCACCGTGAGCCCCTTCAGATCGCCTAGATCTTTTCCGCCCTGGCCGCTCGCGCTGGCAACGACGGCGACTTTGGCCAGGTAGTCCATCGAATCGTTGACGATGCTGATGTCCCCGCTGCCCGACAGGCGCAGGAACGGCGACTTGAGCGACAGGTCTTCGTTGTGGGCGATGCCGTTTCTGATGACGAAACTGGCCGAGAGCTCTGAAAAATCGGTCTTCTCCTGCTGGTTCGCCGCCTGCTCGCTGGCGCCCCGTGCGTTCAGCACGGATTTGGCTTTGCGCAGCGTCTCGGCGAGATTGATGCCTTTGATCGCGCCGTCCTTCAGGTCGATTCGGGCCGCGCCGTCCAGACTCTTTTTCAGAGCGCCCAGGCTGGGTCCTGAAGCGCTAAGGGCCAGGGAGGCGTTGCCGCGGCCTTCGAGCACATCCTTGTCCGCGAGGTCCTTCAGCAGCGGGCCTATGGTGACGCCGTTCAGATTCTCCTTGAGCGTGAATCGATTGCCGTTTGCATCCGCGGTGAGCGCGCCGGCGAGGCTGCCTTGATAGAGTTGCGCCGAATGCGGACTCACGTCCAGGCGCCCGTTGGCGAGCTTGATCTGGGCGCTGATGTTGGCTGCCTTGATGCGTGACACCTGCAGCGCGCCTATCCTGAGCGCGCCGCTCGCATTCAGCGCTTTCAACGCTGCGAGATCGATCGGCTGATCCGGGTCGCGCTTGGTCTGCGGCGCGGCCTTGGGCGGGAAGTATTTGTCCAGATTGAGCTGATCGATATTCAGGTCGAATGCCAGCGTCGCCGGAGAAAACTGGGTCAGGTTGAGTTTGGCGTCGATATTGCTTTCTTCGAACTTGGCGGCGAGATTCATCTGCGCGGTCTTGCGTGCGAGATCGAGCGCGGCGCTGCCCCCCATGCTGATCGCCGCTGCGCCCTTGGGCAGCTCCGGTCCGTTGACGCTGATCTTGCCTGCAAGCTTCGTCAGCTCGTAGCGCTGCGCTTCGACGTTGCCACTGACTGGGCTCGCGAGACTGCCTTTGAAGGTATTGCTGCCCTGCTTGCCATCGAGATCGAGCTTGAGATCGCCCGCCTTGAAGCTGCGGCCCGAGCCTTCCATGCCTGGAACGCTGAGTGTTGCATTGAGGTTGCCGTCGGGCCGGGTCAGCTTGAGCACCAGGGATATCTTTTCGGCGCGCAAGGTTTCCCTGGCCATCTGCGACTTCGGGATTTCCAGGCTGGCGTCGAGGACATTGCTGCCCTCCTTGCCTGACAGCTTTATCACCAGGGCATCTATCGCTGTCGCGTCCGGCTTGAAATCGGCTGCGCCCTGGATTTCGAGCTTGTCCAGGGTGAAGCTGCCGGCATTGCCCTTTAGCGTCGCGCTGAGCCCAGCGAGCTGGTAGTGCTTCGCCTCCGGGTTCATGCTCAATGTGCCGCTCGCGCCTATCTGTAGATCCAGCTTCGGCTGATTGCCGGCGAGGTTCATGCCCAGTTCGAACTTGCTAGGCGCGCCGCTCCCGAGCTGGCCGGTCTTGAGACTAAGCCCCTTGACCGCGAAGTGCTGCTTCGTCGCGTCATCGCGCCATTCCAGGGCGGTATTGCTGATTTCGATGCCGGCGATATCGAGTTTCAGTGCCGACGCAGGCGCTGCGCGCGGCTCGCTTTTGGCTTTGCCATCCCCCAGCAGATCGTCGAAATTGCTGCTGCCGTCCTTGTGCCGGGCAAGGCTGGCCTTCAGTCCGTCTATGGCAATCCGGTCCACCACGATCTGTCCGGACAGCAGGGGCAGCACGGCGACCGAGACGCGCGCCGAATCGACCGCTGCGAACGATTTTCCGCCGTTTTGCTCGGTTAGATTCAGCTTGCCC
>JAPLRD010000166.1:0-43924 GCA_026399375.1 Pseudomonadota bacterium | reverse complement strand
TTTCTCTTTGACCACCCGCGTGATCTCGGTCTTGAATTGCTTGGGGTCGAAGTTGGCGCTGATGATGGCAAGCGCGATCAGGGCGAGAGCAAGGAGGCCGGCCAAGCCTGCGAGCAGGTTCTTTAGAATTTTCATCGCAGAAGCATAACCCAAAGTGAAGACCCGGTCCTTGCGCGGGGCGCGCGCTGAAGGCAGGCGAGGGGGATTAGCCCTTCGGCTGGCGCCAGATCGCACGAATCTGCTCCACCAGCGCTGTCGGTTCGATCGGCTTGATGATGATGCCCAGCGCCCCGCAACGCAGCAGGTCGCGGCGCATCTGCTCGTGCGTATGCGCGGTGAAAAAGACGACGGGCGTTGCGGCGAGGTCCGGCAGCGTGCGCAAGGCATCCATGGTGGCCGGGCCATCCATGCCAGGCATCGTCACGTCGAGCAGGATCAGGTCGGGTGCGAATGCCGGGCCTGCCTGCATGGCTTCGGCGCCGCTGCCGCAGACTTTGATTTCATATCCGCCCCCGACCTCCAGGCTGAGGCGGGTGATGTACTGGATATCCGGGTCGTCCTCGACCAGCAATATTTTTCTGAGCGCGGTTCGCATAGTGCCTAAGCGGCCCACGCCGTGCCGCGCATCGCTGAGAGCACAGTGATGGCACTGGCGAGAACCGGATAACCCTCGATGCGAAGCGAAAATTTCATGACCGGCGAAGCATCTTACTTTTCCCGGGCGCGTCAAATATCGGGCCTGGCTAGGTGGGGTGCGGCGGGTGTCTGCTAAAATGCGATTCGGAGGAGTGGTATGCCAGATAAAATCGTCGTTACCATCGATCCGCAGATCGCCGCGCTCGTGCCCCGGTTCCTCGAGAATCGGGCCGAGGATGTGGGCAGGATGCGTAAGGCGCTCGCAGGCGGCGAATTCGAGACCATACGCGTTGTGGGCCATGGGATGAAGGGCGCGGGCGGTGCCTATGGTTTCCCCGAGATTTCGCGCATGGGCGCTGCGCTGGAGGAAGGTGCGCGTAGCCGCGATGCCGGGACGGTCAGCGCACTGGTGACCGGCCTGGAGGAATATCTGGGGCGCATCGAAGTCAAATGCGGGGGGTGACGGATGAGGAGCTGCGGGCAATGGACGGAATAGGAACGGATGCTTGCATGACGCACCAGCGGCTGCGGACGGACTGAGCGCAATGCGCATCGCCTTGCTCGAGGACGAACAGGATCAGGCAGACCTGCTGTGCGCCTGGTTGAATGCGGCAGGCCATCACTGCCACGCCTTTGCGCTTGGCAAGGATCTGATGCGCGAGATGCAGCGCGAAACCTTCGATCTGGTGCTGCTCGACTGGGAAGTCCCCGGGATGTCCGGCGCCGAGGTGCTGGTGTGGATCAGGGCCAACATCGACGAGCCGGTGCCCATCCTGTTCGTCACCGCGCGCCAGCGTGAGGAGGACATCGTGCACGCGCTAACCCACGGCGCGGACGACTACATGGTCAAACCTCTGGGCAAGCTCGAGTTGCTGGCGCGCATCAACGCACTCGCGCGGCGCGCGCGCCCGAGCCAGCGTCCGGACCAAGGCGTGCTCGAATTCGGAAGACTGAGGGTGGATGGCCGCAGCCGCCAGGTGACGCTCGACGGCGAGGAGGTGACGATGACGCAGAAGGACTACGAACTGACGGTATTCCTGCTGCACAACATCGGTCGCCTGCTGTCGCGCGGTTACATACTGGAAGCGGTATGGGGGCAGTCTGCGGATATCAATACGCGCACGGTCGACACGCATGTCAGCCGCATACGCGGCAAGCTGCACCTGACGCCGGACAACGGCTGGCGCTTGTCCGCCGTATACCAGCACGGCTACCGGCTCGAGCAGGTGGCCGTTGAGCCGGCGAAATAGTCGCCGCGCAGGCGCGCCGCGTCCGGACGCATCTTGAGCAAATTTCTGCTGCTGGTGTTCGCCGCCTTTGCGGTATGGCTGCTGATCAAGCGCCTGCGTCGTAAGGATGCGACCAGGGCTGCGCCGGAACCCGCATCCGAGCAGATGGTCACTTGCAGCCACTGCGGGTTGTATCTTCCGCAAAAAGAGGCCATCGCCGAAGGCGGCGAGTTCTTTTGCTGCGCCGAGCATCAGCGCCGGTCGGGCTGACGCAGACCGCGAATGGCGACCTGGCAGTTCACGTCCGAAACGCAGCCCGACTCGTTCTGGGTTTCGCTGAGTTATTTCAATGTGTACCGGTTGCTGCTCGCGGGCGTGTTTCTCGCCGCGGTGCTGATCTTCGGCGACAGCCTCAATTTCGGCAGCCACAACCTGGCGCAGTTCCGCTATGTGAGCTTCGCCTACCTGCTGCTGGCCGCCGGCTACCAGGTGCTGCTGGAAAAGACGCGCAGCCAATTCAACCTGCAACTGAGCCTGCACGTATTCACCGACATCGTGGCCACGGTGCTGCTGATGAACGCGAGCGACGGCTTTCGCAGCGGCCTGGGCGTGATGTTGCTGATATCGCTTGCGGCGGCGGCCCTGGTGAGCCGCGGCGCGCTGATGCTGTTCTATGCCGCGCTCGCTTCAATCGCAATTTTGCTGGAACAGGCCTACTGGATCCTCGGCTTCGATCACACCACGGCCAACTTCGTGCAGCCGGGGCTGCTCTCGATGGGCTACTTCGCCACCGCGCTGATCACCAATCAGCTGGCGCAGCGGGTCATACGCCAGGAGCGGGTCATGCGCCAACGCTCGGTCGACCTCTCCAATCAGCTGCGCATCAACCAGCTGGTGATCCAGGATATGAAGGACGCCGTGCTGGTCGTCGACGGCAACGGCCTGGTGCGCCAGCACAATCCGCAGGTGTCGGCGCTGCTCGGCTGGGAAGCGCCGGAACTCGACCAGATTGAAAAATATTCGCCGGAGATCGCGACCCTGCTCGAGCGCTGGCGCCGCGAGCGCGACAACTCGACGCATACGCTGCTCATGCCAGGCAGCGGCAAGCAGGTGCGCGCGCGCTTCGTCGAGGCGGGAACGGACGGCGGCAGCATCTCGCTGGTGTTCCTCGAGGATCTGTCGCGCCTGCAGGAGCAGGCGCAGCAACTGAAGCTTGCGGCTCTCGGCCGGCTCACCGCCAATATCGCGCACGAGATCCGCAATCCGCTATCGGCGATCAGCCACGCGAGCGAACTGTTGCTGGAAGATCCCGGCGGCGCCTCGCAGGGGCGGCTGCTGCATATCATCCAGGACAATTCCAAGCGCCTCGACCAGATGGTGCGCGACGTGCTCGAACTCACGCGGCGCGACCGGGTGCGGCCGGAGACGATCCGCCTCGCCGCGTTTCTTCCCGCGTTCATCGACGAATTCGCGCAAAACGAGAAGATCGCCGTGTCCGCCTTCGTGCTGGAAGTGCACGAGGCGAGTGAAATCGAGTTCGACCGGGTGCACTTCCAGCAGGTGCTGTGGAACCTCCTGCGCAATGCGTGGCGGCATTCGCGGCAGCTGCCGGGGAGCGTGCGCATCGAGGTCCGGCGCCAGGCCAATCGGGTAGAATTGCACGTGATTGACGACGGCGGGGGGGTGCCTACGCACCTGAGGCAGCAATTGTTCGAACCCTTCTTCACCACCTACAGCGGCGGTATCGGCCTCGGCTTGTATATCGCGCGCGAAATGTGTGCCGCCAACGGCGCTCTGCTCGAGTACGTCGAACTGCCGGCTGAACGCGGCGGTGCGGACTTCCGCGTGCTCTGCGGCGGCAGGCCGGCATGAAGCGCGCCGAGCGCAAGGCCGATACCGCGGCCAGGGTCCTGGTGGTCGATGACGAAGCCGATATCCGCGAATTGCTGGAGCTGACGCTGTTGCGCATGGGGCTGGCGGTGGAATCGGCGGCCAGCGTGGCCGAGGCGCACGCGCTGTTGCGTGCGAAACAGTTCGACCTTTGCCTTACCGACATGCGCCTGCCCGATGGCGAGGGCCTGGAGCTGGTGCGCTACATCGGCGAGAACTGCAAGGATCTTCCGGTGGCGGTGATCACCGCCTACGGCAGCGCCGAAAACGCGGTCGCGGCGTTGAAGGCAGGCGCGTTCGATTATCTGTCGAAGCCGGTATCGCTCGAAGATCTGCGCACGCTGGTCAAGTCCGCGCTAAACCTGCCGCAGCCGGTCACCGCGGCGAAACCCGTGCGCCACCAGCTGCTGGGCGAGTCGCCTGCGATGCAGCAGGCGCGCGAACTGATCAACAAGCTCGCGCGCAGCCAGGCGCCCGTCTATATCAGCGGCGAATCCGGCAGCGGCAAGGAATTGGCGGCGCGCCAGATCCACGAGCAGGGCGCGCGCCACGAACAGCAGTTCGTGGCGGTGAATTGCGGGGCGATCCCGGAGAACCTCATGGAGAGCGAGTTCTTCGGCTACAAGAAGGGCTCGTTCACGGGCGCCGATGCCGATCGCGACGGTTTCTTCCAGGTGGCGCACGGCGGCACCCTGTTCCTGGACGAAGTCGCCGACCTGCCCCTCTCGATGCAGGTGAAGCTGCTGCGCGCGATCCAGGAAAAGAAGGTGCGCAAGGTGGGCGCGACCGGCGAGGATCCCGTGGACGTGCGCATGATCTGCGCCACTCATCGGAACCTCACCGCACTGGTCGAGGCGGGAAAGTTTCGCCAGGATCTTTATTTCAGGCTCAATGTGATCGAGCTGAAAATGCCGTCGCTGAGGGAATGCTGCGAAGATGTTCCGGTGCTGACCGATTCAATGCTCGCACGAATGGGCGGGAAGGACGGTGCGGCGCCGCGGATGTCGCGCGCGGCTAGAGCGGAGCTTGCGGCCTACGATTTTCCCGGAAACGTGCGCGAACTGGAGAACATCCTGGAGCGCGCCGTGGCGCTGTGCGCCGGCGAGGAAATCCAACCCGGCGATCTGCGGCTCACGCCGGTGCGCCAGCCGGACGATGCGGCCCCGGGCGGCAAATCGCCGCTGCCGGACTATCTGGACCGGCTCGAGCGCGAGGCGATAATCGAAGCCCTGGGCAAGACGCGCTTCAACCGCACGGCGGCGGCAAGGCTGCTCGGCATCACGTTTCGCGCGCTGCGCTACCGCATGGAGCGCCTGGGAATCAACGAACCTCAGCCATGATGGTGGATGCCGCCGGGCACGTGGACGCGGCGCGCCATGTTGCCTCTCCCAACTGCGACGACAGGCCGGAAGGCGAAGCGGTCACGCTGTTGGTGATACACAACATCAGCCTGCCGCCGGGAGAGTTCGGCGGCGACGGGGTCGAGCGCCTGTTCACCAACGGCCTGGACAGCGACGCGCATCCGTATTACCTGACCCTGGCGGGCGTGCGGGTATCGGCGCATTTCTTTATCCGGAGAACGGGCGAACTGCTGCAGTTCGTGGCCTGCGCAAAGCGCGCCTGGCACGCCGGGGAGTCCGCATGGCGCGGACGCAGCCGCTGCAACGAATTTTCCATCGGCATCGAACTGGAAGGCGTCGACAACGCGCCGTATGCGGATGTGCAATACCGCGTGCTCGCCGAACTGACGCGCGCGCTGCGCAGCGCCTACCCCATCGTCGATATCGCCGGCCACAGCGACATCGCGCCTTCGCGCAAGACCGATCCCGGCCCCGGCTTCGACTGGCCCTTCTATCGCGGGTTGATCGGCTGAGCACGTACACTCGCTCGACGCGCGCCATCGCGCGCTTCTGACATTCAATATTGCTTCGGCGGACGCGGCTCTGTCCGCAGAGGAGAATTTTTTCCTTTATCACTGCGCAGCGCCGGGGCGAGTTCGCAAAATTCCTGCATGGCGAATCAGAGTGCGCGCTGCGAGCCGCACCTTTAAATTGTTGCATCGCATCGGCGCCGGAACGCGAAACTGCAAAAACTTCTTGCAAAATCAAAAGCGCGTCACTAAAATTAGTTGCGAAGTGGTGAAGAGATACTATATATTGTGGTTGTGGTCTGAAATTAAATATGCGGTCGACGACGCAACGACAGTGAACAAGGCAAGAGAATAAGAGAGAAGATGCATATGCAAATTGTCACCGACTCAGAAAAATCGCCTCCCGTGGCCGGTGCCAGCTTTGCCGAAGTGTCAGCAGTATCCAATCAGTCGACCTATCCCGAGTACCGCATCATCCGCCGCAACGGCGCGGTCGTCGGTTTCGATGCGGGCAAGATTACGGTTGCGATGACCAAGGCGTTTCTCGCGATCGAGGGCGGCCAGGGCGCCGCCTCCGCACGCATCCGCGAGTTGGTCGCGGGGCTGACGGAGAGCGTGGTCGGCGCGCTTGCGCGCCGCCAGCCCGGCGGCGGCACCTTCCATATAGAAGACATCCAGGATCAGGTCGAACTGGCGCTCATGCGATCCGGCGCGCACGAAGTGGCGCGCGCCTACGTTTTGTACCGCGAGCAGCGCACCAAGGCGCGGGCGCAGGAGCAGGCCAGGCAGAAGGACAAGCCCGCCACCCCCGAATTGCATGTGATCGATGACGGCGTCAGGCGGCCGATCAACCTCGCCGGTCTCAAGAGCCTGCTCAAGGCGTGCTGCGAAGGTTTGGGCGAAGCGGTCGAGCCGGCCAGTATATTCAACGAAACAATCAAGAACCTGTATGACGGCGTACCGATCGAGGAAGTGCGCAAGTCGGCGATCCTGTCGGCGCGCGCCCTGATCGAGAAAGATCCGGCCTACAGCTTCGTCACGGCGCGGCTACTGCTGAATACAATACGGATCGAAATCTTGGGTGAGGAAGTGTCGCAGGCGCAGATGGGCAAGCGCTACGCCGAGTATTTTCCCGATTTCATCAAGCGCGGCATCGCGGCGGAACTGCTGGACGAGAAACTGGCCAAGTTCGACCTGGCGCGGCTGGGCAAGGCCCTGGATGCCTCGCGCGACCTGAAATTCGGCTATCTCGGCCTGCAGACACTATACGATCGCTATTTCCTGCATGATCACGGGCAGCGCATAGAACTGCCCCAGGCCTTCTTCATGCGCGTGGCGATGGGGCTGGCCCTGAACGAGATCGACCGCGAGGCGCGCGCCATCGAGTTCTACCAGGCGCTGTCTTCGTTCGACTTCATGAGTTCGACGCCGACGCTGTTCAACTCCGGCACCCTGCGCTCTCAGCTCTCGAGCTGCTACCTGACGACCGTGGCCGACGATCTCGACGGCATCTACGAATCGATCAAGGACAACGCGCTGCTGGCGAAGTATGCGGGCGGGCTGGGCAACGACTGGACGCCGGTGCGCGCCTTGGGCTCGCATATCAAAGGCACCAACGGCAAGTCGCAGGGCGTGGTTCCCTTCCTGAAGGTGGTCAACGACACCGCGGTGGCGGTGAACCAGGGCGGCAAACGCAAGGGGGCGGTATGCGCCTACTTGGAAACCTGGCACCTGGATATCGAAGAGTTTCTGGAACTGCGCAAGAACACGGGCGACGACCGCCGCCGCACCCACGACATGAACACGGCCAACTGGATTCCGGACCTGTTCATGAAGCGGGTGATGGAAAACGGCGAGTGGACGCTGTTCTCTCCCTCGGACTGCCCCGACCTGCACGACAAGTTTGGCAGGGAATTCGAGAAAGCCTACGTGGCGTACGAGGAGAAGGCGGCCAGGGGCGAACACAAGCTGTTCCGCAAGATACCGGCGCTGCAGTTGTGGCGCAAGATGCTGTCGATGCTGTTCGAGACCGGGCATCCCTGGATCACGTTCAAGGATCCGAGCAACATCCGCTCGCCCCAGTCCCACGTCGGTGTGGTGCATAGCTCCAATCTGTGCACCGAGATCACGCTCAATACGAACGAACACGAGATCGCAGTGTGCAACCTGGGTTCGGTCAACCTCGTCGCCCATCTCAAGGACGGCAAGCTCGATCACGCCAAGCTGCAGCGCACCATCGCCACGGCGATGCGCATGCTCGACAACGTCATCGATATCAATTATTACGCGGTGGGCAAGGCGCGCAATTCGAATCTCAAGCATCGTCCGGTGGGCATGGGGATCATGGGATTCCAGGATTGCCTGCATGTGCTGCGCATACCCTACGGTTCCAGGGAGGCGATAGAGTTCGCCGATCGCTCCATGGAGGCGGTTGCGTATTTCGGCTACATGGCTTCGACGGACCTGGCCGAAGAGCGCGGTCGCTATTCGTCCTACCGCGGCTCGCTGTGGGACCGCGGCATCCTGCCGCAGGACACGCTGGCCCTGCTGCGCGAAGAGCGCGGCGGCCATGTCGAAATCGACATGAGCGTCAGCATGGATTGGGACGGACTGCGCGAGCGCATCCGCCAGCGCGGCATGCGCAATTCCAACTGCCTGGCGATCGCGCCGACCGCGACCATCGCCAATATCATCGGCGTGTCGGCCTCGATCGAACCGACCTACCAGAACCTGTACGTAAAATCGAACCTGTCCGGCGAATTCACGGTGGTGAACGAATATCTGGTCAACGATCTCAAGCGCCTGGGCCTGTGGGACGAGGTGATGATCGCCGATCTCAAGTACTTCGACGGCAATCTGGCCAAGATCGACCGGGTGCCGGCCGAGCTGCGCAACTTATACGCCACCGCGTTCGAAGTCGAGCCGCAGTGGCTGGTGGAAGCGGCTGCCCGGCGGCAGAAATGGATCGACCAGGCGCAGTCCCTCAATATCTACATGGCCGGCGCCTCGGGCAAGCGGCTGGACGACACTTACAAGCTGGCCTGGAAGCGCGGTCTGAAAACGACTTATTACCTGCGTTCGATGGGCGCGACCCACGCCGAGAAGTCGACGGTGAAGGCCGGGGCGTTGAACGCAGTGCCGGAGGGTGGGTTGGGTTCCGCGAACGCTGATGCGGCGGAACCGAAGTTCTGCTCGATCGACAACCCTGAATGTGAAGCCTGTCAGTAGAAAGCGGACAAGGCTGGAGAGTTGAGTATGCTGAATTTTGAAGACGAAGTGGCGGTCTCCCCGATACCCGGCCTGGGCATGCAGGCCGTGAGGGGATTCATGCCCGCGTCTGCTGCGCCTGTCGCCGAGCGCCAGATGCGCGCGCCGCAGGTAGTCAGAGTGGAAGAGAGCGCGGCGGAACTGCGCCGCATCCGCGTCGAAGACAAGCGCATCATCAACGGCCGCACCGACGTGAATCAGCTGGTGCCGTTCAAGTACAAATGGGCCTGGGAAAAGTACCTGTCGGCTTGCGCCAATCACTGGATGCCGCAGGAAATCAACATGAGCCGCGACATCGCCACCTGGAAAGACCCGAACGGTCTGACCGAGGACGAACGTCGCATCATCAAGCGCAACCTGGGATTTTTCGTCACCGCCGATTCGCTTGCCGCGAACAACATCGTTCTCGGCACATACCGCCACATCAGCGCACCGGAGTGCCGGCAGTACCTGCTGCGCCAGGCATTCGAAGAGGCCATCCACACCCACGCGTATCAGTACATCGTCGAAAGTTTGGGGCTGGACGAAGGCGAGGTGTTCAACGCCTATCACGAAATCGCAAGTATTCGGGCCAAGGACGAATTCCTGATCCCGTTCATCGACACGCTCACCGACCCCGCGTTCAAGACCGGCACCCCCGAGGCCGACCAGCAGCTGCTGAAGAGCCTGATCGTGTTCGCCTGCATCATGGAAGGCCTGTTCTTCTACGTCGGCTTCGCCCAGATTCTCGCCATGGGCCGCCAGAACAAGATGACCGGCGCCGCGGAGCAGTATCAATACATCCTGCGTGACGAGTCGATGCACTGCAATTTCGGCATCGACCTCATCAACCAGATCAAGATGGAAAACCCGCATCTCTGGACCGCGGCTTTCCGTGAAGAGATCCAGGGCTATATGAAGACGGCGGTCGAACTCGAATACCGCTACGCCGAGGACACCATGCCCCGCGGCGTACTCGGACTGAATGCGCCGATGTTCAAGGAGTACCTGCGCTATATCGCCAACCGGCGTTGCCAGCAGATCGGCGTGGAACAGTTGTATCCGGGGGCGAGCAATCCCTTCCCCTGGATGAGCGAAATGACCGATCTGAAAAAAGAGCGCAATTTCTTCGAAACGCGGGTGATCGAGTATCAGACAGGAGGGGCACTCAGTTGGGAATAGCAAACACCGTTTTGTCCGTGTCCAGTGGAGGCAAGAATGCGTAAATTGACCAATTTTCGGGCGGACAGCGATTACAGCCTCTGGCTGCAGTTCGACGACGGAACGGAAGGAAGCGTGTTCCTTGGCAACTTGCTGGAAATCGGTGCGTTTAAAGTCTGGCGCGACCGTGATCAGTTTTGCCGGGTGAAGTTCGACACGACGGCAATGACTCTGGTTTGGGATGGCGGGGTCGAACTGGATCCCGTTGTTTTGTATCGTGACCTGATTGAGCGCAAGGCGGCGTGAAACCGCATGCATTCGCAGGTGAAGAATTCGGCCGGTCGGGGTTTTCCTCGGCAGGCCGGATAATCCGGGCTACCGTAGCCGGGTTTGCAGTAGTTGTTTTTCTTTAACTTTGATGAAGGAGCTTTACCATGGCAACGAAGAAAAAAGCAAAGAAAGCAGCGAAAAAACCGGCTAAAAAAGCCAAGAAAAAGAGGGCAGTAGCTAAAAAGCCTGCAAAAAAGAAAGCGGCCAAGAAAAAGGCCGCCAAGAAAAAACCTGCGAAAAAAAAAGCGGCTAAGAAAAAGCCCGCTAAGAAGGCCAAAAAGCCTGCCGCCAAAAAGAAAGCGGCAAAAAAAAAGGCTAGACCTGCTGTGAAACCGGCGAAGCCGGCAGCACGCTCGATGGTGGCTCCAGTAGTCCCATCGACTGCGGCAACGCCAGGGGCGAAGACCGCCCTGAACCCGGCAGCTGCTTGGCCTTTTCCAACAGGCTCAAGGCCTTAGCGTAGGTAAGGATGTCTCGCGGTCAGCCCAAGCGCAAGCGAAGGCTGTACCGCGGACATTCGCAACAAGCAGAATTGTTCCCGGCTGCGCCACCCGCATTCTTTAACGGGACGGCAGGTCGCGTGGCTGGGATCGTTTCTTCGGCAGGCGTAGGCCTAGGACTAGATTGCCTGAAGTCCGGGTCAACGTCAATTTTTAGTATCTTTGTATATGTTGCTGAGCAGCACGGTTCGCCTGCGGCGCTTGACATAAGTTAAGATATTCAATAGAATAGCGTTTGTTGCATTACATCACGTCTGTATCCGCCGCAAGGCCAGCCTGGATTTTTGGCTAGGTTTGGATCGCAGTTTCTTATAGTTCGAACGGCACTTTAACAAGCCGTTTCAAGTAACTAGATTTTAGAAGTTTTTGCTTGAGAACTCGTGTGTACTCTCCACGCGCGCTCGCTTGACTGCGAACCGAACGGAGGCACCGCCTTGGGCAGAGTAAGGGTGCAGGATGCCTCTCATCTCGTTGATGAAGCGCAGAGTGCACTTACGACTGGGTCATGCAGCACGGTGACTCAGCCCGCGTAGCACGTTTGATTTCTTGGTAAGGAGGTACACATGGACAACCTGAAACAGATTGCCGTGCAGACCTACACTTCAATTACTGCTTTTCTGCATAACGGCCTGGCCGTGTTCGGCGCCATTGCCGCAGTTGCCCTGCTGATGGGGGCGCGTCCGGTCGTGGACCACGGCGCTCAGTCGGTGGCGACGCCGTCCGCGGTGTTCGGAACCATCCGGCATGAAGGCATCTCCCTTTACGGGCCGGCCGCGGAAGTGGAAAACGCCCAGTACCGCACCCTCGCGGTGTATCTGTCGCGTCGCTACAAGGTGGCCCTGGATGCGACCGAACAACTGGTCGGTGCGGCGCACGAAGCCGGCCACCGGCAGGGCATGGATCCCTTGCTGATCCTGGCGGTGATGGCCGTCGAGTCCCGCTTCAATCCGATTGCCGAGAGCGTCATGGGCGCCAAGGGTCTGATGCAAGTGATTCCGAAGTTCCACCAGGACAAGTTGGAGGAACACGGCGGCGAGGACTCGGTGTTCGATCCCATGACCAATATCCTGGTGGGTACGAGCATTCTCAAGGATGCCATGCGGCGCGGCGGCGGCCTGATGCCTGGACTGCAGCTTTACGCCGGCGCTTTCGGCGACGACGCGCAGCAATATGCGCAAAAGGTCGTTGCCGAAAAGGAACGCTTGCAGCAGACGCTGAAGCGCGCCCAGCCCCAGCCGCGGGCATAGCCGGCTTTTCGGTTATCTGCGCAGAAACCTGCGCAGCCGCTGCACGCCTTCCTTCAGATCGTCCATGGAGCGCGTGTAGGCGAAGCGTACATAGCGCTCGGCCTGATTGGCGCCGAAGTCCTTGCCCGGCGTGATGGCCACGCCGGCTTCCTCGAGCACGTCCAGCGCGAATTTGCCGCTGTCCGGGGCAAAACCCTCGATGCCGGCATAAATATAGAACGCCCCTTCGGGTGTTACCGGAATCGAGAATCCCAGTTCCCGCAATGCGGGCACCAGGTAGTCGCGCCGCCGCTTGAACTCATCGCGGCGGGATTCCAGAATCGCGGTCGTCTCCGGCGTAAAGGCGGCGATGCCAGCGTACTGGGCCGGCGTCGACGGGCAGATGAACGCGTTCTGCGCGAAGGTCTCCACCTCGCGCACACAGTCCTCCGGCACCACCAGCCAGCCCAGGCGCCAGCCGGTCATGCTGAAATACTTGGAAAAGCTGTTCACCACGAAAATCCGGTCGGAATGCGCGAGCGCGCTTTCGAAGGCGCTCGCGTAAGTCAGCCCCTGGTAGATTTCATCCACTATCGCCACTCCGCCGCGCGCATGCACTGTCTCGACGATGGCGCGCATTTCGCCCGGAGCGATCATGGTTCCGGTCGGATTGGACGGCGAGGCGATGAGTACGCCGCGGGTCTTGTCGGACCAGTTGGCCTCGATCAACTCCCGCGTCAGCTGGTATTGAGTCTGCGGGCCGACCGGAATGCTCCTGACCGAACCCTCGAAAAAGCGCACGAAGTTGCGGTTGCACGGATAGGCCGGGTCCGGCATCAGGATCTCGTCCCCGGGATTCACCAGCACGCCCAGAGCGATCAACAGGGCGCCCGACGCGCCGGCGGTGACCACGATGCGCGCGGCCGGAACCGTCAGGCCGTAGCGCTCGCGATAGTGGTGCGCGATCGCGTGGCGCAGCAACGGCATGCCGACGGCCGAGGTGTAATGAATGGGGTGTTGTTTCAAGGCTTCGATGGAAGCGGCGATCACCGTATCGGGTGCGGTGAAGTCCGGTTCGCCGATCTGCATCTGGATGATGCGCTTGCCCTGGGATTCCAGTTCTCTGGCGCGGTTCCAGATTTCCATCACCTGGAACGGCTGGATTTCGGCCATTCTGCGAGCGAGTGTCATGCCGCAATTATGACATTGACCGGCCTTGAGGTTCGAGTGGTTTTGCAAGAAATCTCTATACGGGGGCGGCCGGCCCGGTGCCACGCTGCTGCGCTCGGGCCGGAGGGCTGGTTAGCGTTCCCACTGGCTCGGGACTATAATTCTCAGTTCTCCCCAGCATGTTAAACATCCAGGAAAAACCATGGAAGACCAATTGCGCAAAGCCGCTCTCGACTATCACCGCCTGCCCAAGCCGGGAAAGATTTCCGTTACGCCGACCAAAGGGCTGATCAATCAGCGCGACCTTGGTCTGGCCTATACGCCGGGCGTTGCGGCGGCGTGCGAGGAGATCGTGCGCGACCCGGCCGAGGCGCGCAACATGACCGCGCGCGGCAATCTGGTCGGTGTCATCACCAACGGCACGGCGGTGCTGGGCCTGGGCGCGATCGGTCCGCTGGCGGCGAAGCCGGTGATGGAAGGCAAGGCCGTCCTGTTCAAGAAGTTCGCCGGCATCGACTGCTTCGACATCGAGGTGAACGAACTCGATCCGGTGAAGCTGGTCGAGGTGATCGCTGCGCTCGAGCCGACGTTCGGCGGCATCAACCTGGAGGACATCAAGGCACCGGAGTGTTTCTACGTCGAGAAGATGCTGCGCGAACGCATGAAGATCCCCGTGTTTCATGACGACCAGCACGGCACCTCGATCATCGTCGGAGCGGCCATCCTCAATGGCCTGCGCGTGGTCGGCAAGGATATCGACAAGGTGAAACTCGTGGTTTCGGGCGCGGGCGCCGCGGCGCTGGCCTGTCTCGACCTCCTCGTCAGCCTGGGTCTGCCGATGAAGAACATCTGGGTCTCGGACATCAAGGGCGTGGTCTACGAAGGCCGCAAGGAAGAGATGGATCCGAACAAGGCGCGCTACGCGAAGAAGACGGAAGCGCGCACCTTGGGCGAGATCATCGGCGGCGCCGACGTGTTCCTCGGACTGTCCGCGGGCGGCGTGCTCAAGCCCGAGATGGTGAAGAAGATGGCGGACCGGCCGCTCATCCTCGCGCTCGCCAACCCCGAGCCGGAGATCCAGCCCGATCTGGTCAAGGCCGCGCGCCCGGACGCCGTCATGGCCACCGGCCGCTCCGATTTTCCCAATCAGGTGAACAACGTCCTCTGCTTTCCCTTTATTTTCCGCGGCGCGCTCGATGTGGGCGCGACCACAATCAACGAGGCGATGAAACTCGCCTGCGTGCACGCCATCGCCGATCTGGCCATGGCCGAGCAGTCGGACATCGTCGCCGCCGCCTATGGCGAACAGAACGTCGCCTTCGGGCCGGAATACCTCATTCCTAAACCGTTCGATCCGCGCCTCATTATCAAGATCGCGCCGGCGGTAGCCAAGGCGGCGATGGACTCGGGCGTGGCCACTCGCCCGATCGCCGACCTCGAACTGTATGCCCAGCAGCTGGACGAGTTCGTCTATCACTCCGGACTGCTGATGAAGCCGGTGTTCTCCGCGGCCAAAGCGGCGCCGAAGAACCGGATCGTGCTGGCCGAAGGCGAGGACGAACGCGTGCTGCGCGCGACCCAGGTGATCGTGGACGAGCGCTTGGCGCGACCGATCCTGGTCGGGCGCCCTGCGGTGATCGAACGGCGGCTGGAGCGCTTCGGCCTGCGCATCAAACCCGGCGCGGATTTCGATCTCGTCAATCCGGAGAACGACCCGCGCTACCGCGAATATTGGGAAGAATATCACCGCTTGACCGGGCGCCGCGGCGTGTCCCAGCACTACGCCCAGATCGAAATGCGCCGCCGGCTGACTCTGATCGGCGCCATGATGATGCATCGCGGCGATGCCGACGGAATGCTCTGCGGCACCTTCGGCACCCACGCGCTGCACCTGCAGTATGTGGATCAGGTGATCGGCTTGCGTCCTGGCGTGAAAAACTACTATGCCATGAACGTGCTGCTGCTGCCCAAGCGTACGGTGTTCATCTGCGACACCTATGTCAACTATGAACCGACGGCAGAGCAGGTGGCGGAGATGGCGGTGTTGGCGGCGGAGGAAATCCGCCGCTTTGGCATCACGCCAAAAGCGGCTTTGCTGTCGCACTCGAGTTTCGGCACCAGCGACAAGCCCACCGCCGTGAAAATGCGCCAGGCTCTGGCGCTGATCCAGGCGCGCGCGCCCGAACTCGAGATCGACGGCGAGATGCACGGCGACGCGGCGCTCTCCGACGAGGTGCGCCAAGGCGCCTACCCGTATTCGCGCATGAAAGGCGAGGCGAACCTCTTGCTCATGCCCACGGTCGATGCGGCCAACATCGCCTTCAACCTGCTCAAGACGGCGGCCGGAGACGGTATTTCACTCGGCCCCATCCTGCTCGGTTCGGCCAAACCGGCGCACATCCTAACGCCGTCGGCGACGGTGCGGCGCATCGTCAACATGACTGCGCTGACGGTGGTGGACGCGAACGCCGTGCGCAGCCAGTTGCAGCTCCCGATATAGATCGGACCGGACCGGCGCAACCTGCTTGCGGCCCGGTGCGGGCTGGGGGAAACTACGCCCTGGCTTGAAAGCGCGCCGGAGCGGGGCGGGCTCGAATTAGAAGAATTGCCGCCGAAGGCAGGGGATGGAACAAAAAAAACCAAAAGCAGGCTTGATTCTCACCGGCGGCGGCGCGCGCGCGGCCTATCAGGTCGGAGTGCTCAAGGCGATACGCGACCTGTTGCCGGACCAGGCGAAAAACCCCTTTCCCATATTGTGCGGCACGTCTGCGGGCGCGATCAACGCCGCTGCGCTGGCGATCCACGCCGACCATTTCCGCCGCGGCGTCGGCTACCTGCTCGAGGTGTGGGAGAACTTTCACGTCGACCGGGTCTATCGCGCCGATACCTGGTCCATGCTGAAAACCAGCGCGCGTTGGTTTGCCTCGATGCTGTGGATCAAGCGCAACAGCCCGGCGTCGCTGTTCGACAATTCGCCGATACGTGAATTGCTGGAGAAGACGCTGGATTTTTCACGCATCCAGGAAAACATCGACAAGGGCGCGCTCTATGCGGTGTCGGTCACGGCCTCGGGCTATTCGTCCGGGGAGAACGTGTCCTTCTACCAGGGAGGTCCCGGACTCGAAGCCTGGGAGCGCACCCAGCGCGTGGGTGCCGCCACCACGCTCAACGTCGATTACCTCATGGCTTCCTCCGCCCTGCCGTTTCTCTTTCCTGCGGTCAAGCTCAATCGCGAATTCTTCGGCGACGGTTCCATCCGGCAGATTGCGCCCATCAGCCCGGCGCTGCACCTCGGGGCCGACCGCGTGCTGGTGGTTGGCACCGGGCGGCAGTTGACCGAGGCCACGCGGGTGCGCTCCAGCCTTTATCCCTCGATTGCGCAGATCGCCGGCCACGCCCTGAACAGCATTTTCCTCGACGGTCTCGCCGTGGACCTGGAGCGGCTGCAGCGCATCAACCGCACCGTGAGCCTGATACCGGAGGACAAGCGCCTCGAGGCCGGCGTGCACTTGAAGCCCGTCAAGGTGCTGATGATTTCGCCGAGCGAGTCGATAGAGCGCATCGCCGGACGCCACGTGCAGGAGCTGCCGCGGATGCTCAAGTTCGTCCTCGGCGGTATCGGCGCGATGAACCGCAGCGGTTCCAATCTGGCGAGCTACCTGTTGTTCGAAGAGACTTACTGCAGGGCGCTTATCGATCTTGGTTACCGCGATACGTTCGCCCAGCGCGGCGCCGTGCTCGAGTTCCTGGGCGTGGGTGAATTCGGGGGAGACGACGGCGGGGGGTGAGCGCTGCAGTGGCGTCTCGAATTTGGATTACACTCGCCATTCCCTATTGCGCATCGAGGTGCCGCCATGTCCGATCCGTCGCCGGACCCGTTCGAATTCATGAAAGCGTTGTGGAATCCCATGGGATTGCCCATGCCCGGAATGGTGGCCCCCACCCTTGACGTCGACGCTGTCGAGAAGAAGATCGCCGACCTCAAGTCGGTGGAGAACTGGCTCAATCTCAATCTCAACATGCTGCGCCTGTCGATCCAGGGGCTGGAGATGCAAAGGAATACCCTGGCTGCGATGAAATCGATGCAGCCCGGAGCCGCGGACGCAGGCGCAGGCGCAAAGAAAGAGAACAATCCTTTTCCCGACCCGGCGGCCTGGTGGAGCATGATGCAGGAGGCGGCCGCGAAAGCCGCCGGCGCCATGCCGCCAAAGGCGACTGCGGCAGAGCCCAAACCGGCCAAGTCCAAACCTAAGTAGGGTCGGAAGCCGGCCGCCCGCGGCGTATGGTAAGGGGCCGTCTCGGATCGCTTTCCGATCCTGCAATTCCTGCATCGCAGCCGGTTTTTTGTTGTAGTAACATGACGCTCCGTTCGGGTCCGGACAAAACTGCTCTTGCGCGGCCCATCCGTGAATTTCCGTGGTTCAATCTTTTTGTTGGGAACAGAACATGTCAAAAGCCATTCGATTGCATAAACAAGGCGGCCCCGAAGTCATGGTGTGGGAGGACGTCGAGGTCGGTGATCCCGGTCCGGGCCAGGCGCGCGTGCGCCACCATGCCTGCGGGCTGAACTACATCGACGTTTATCATCGCTCCGGCCTGTATCCGGTGCAGATGCCGAGCGGCATCGGCATGGAAGCAGCAGGCGTGGTTGAGGCGGTGGGGCCCGACGTGACCAATGTCAAGAAAGGGGACCGCGTGGCCTATGCGTCGGCGCCGATCGGTTCCTACTCGGAAGTGCGCCTCATGGCCGCCAACCGCCTGGTGAACCTGCCGGAGGCGATTTCGTTCGACCAGGCGGCGGCGATGATGCTGCAGGGCATGACGACACAGTACCTGCTCAAGCGCACCTACAAGGTTCAGTCCGGCGACACCATACTCATTCACGCTGCCGCGGGTGGCGTGGGCCTGATCGCATGCCAGTGGGCCAAGGCGCTGGGCGCGACGGTGATCGGCACCGTGGGCTCGGACGAAAAGGCCGAACTGGCGAAAGCGCACGGCTGCGACCACGCCATCGTCTATACGCGCGAGAATTTCACCCAACGGGTGAAAGAGATCACCGGTGGCGCGCTATTGCCGGTGGTGTACGACTCGATCGGCAAGGACACCTTCGTCGGGTCGCTCGACTGCCTGCGCCCGATGGGGATGATGGTGAGCTTCGGCAACGCCTCGGGGCCCACCCCGTCTTTCGATTCGAGCATGCTCGCGTCGCGCGGTTCGCTGTTTTTCACGCGCCCGAGCCTGGTGCATTACACCGCCAAGCGCGAAGACCTCGTGGCGTCGGCCAAGGACTTGTTCGACATCGTCCTCTCCGGCAAGGTGAAGATCGAGGTGCGGCAGCGCTACGCGTTGAAGGACGCGGTGCAGGCGCATCGCGATCTGGAAGCGCGCAAGACCACCGGATCTACCCTGCTCGTTCCCTGAGCGCGCAACGCCGGGACAAGAACAGTAAAGAGGCCATTTTGGAATTGCCGAAATGGCCCCCGACATAGGGGAGCACGAGGGGATGCGCCCCGAAGGAAGTCCCAGGAGGGGATATCCCCTCGTTTCGTAATGGGTTCAAAGTAGAGGAGAGGCTGCATGATTTTCGAGTTGCGCCAATACCGGCTGAAACCGGGCCAGCGCGAACACTGGGTCAAGTGGATGGAAGAAAAGATCATTCCCTACCAGGTCGCGCTTGGGGTGGTGATCATCGGCAGTTTCATCGCGGAGGAAGATCCGGATCTGTACGTCTGGATCCGCCGTTTCGAAAGCGAGCAAGAGCGCCAGCGCCAGTATGCCGAGATGTACGAGAGCACGACTTGGCTGAATGAGATCAAGCCGGTCAACGACACCATGATCATCCGCGAGAAGATCCAGGTGACGCGGCTGCTGGCGACGCCGAAATCGGTGATTCATTAGCCGGGTGCAAATGCGCTGGAGATTGACTTTGGCATGGCGATATGGAATTGTTTTGACCAGTCCGCTTCGTCCGGCGGCCGGCACTCCTGCCGGCCGCCGGCCTGGCTGACATTGATATAAAAGGGGAGACAAATGAAATTCAAGTTCCTGGCCGCGGCTTTCGCCCTGGCTTTTGCCGCCAGCGGCGGTGCGCTGGCGCAGACCAAGCTGAAATTCGCGCATGTATACGAGACGTCCGAGCCCTACCACACGGCGGCCCTTTGGGCGGCTGGGGAGATCGCCAAGCGCTCCAGCAATCGCTACAGCATGGAGGTGTTCCCGGCATCGCAGCTGGGCAAGGAAAGCGACATCAATCAGGGGCTCACGCTGGGTACGGTGGACATCATCTACACCGGCCAGCTGTTTGCCGGCCGCAATTACGGCCCGATTTCGATCGGCGGCGCGCCTTTCGTATTCCGCGATTTCGATCACTGGAAGAAATTCTCCACCTCGAAGCTGTTCGACGAACTGGCCGACGGCTACCAGAAAGCCAGCAGCGGCAGCAAGGTGGTGGCCATCACCTATTACGGCGAACGCCACGCGACCGCGAACAAGGCGCTGAACAAGCCCGAGGACATGAAGAACCTGAAGATCCGCGTGCCCGACGCGCCGCTCTATGCCATGTTCCCGCGTGCGGTCGGTGCCAACCCGACGCCGATCGCATTCGCCGAGGTCTACCTTGCCCTGCAGAACAAGACCGTGGATGCGCAGGAAAATCCGCTGCCGACGATCGAAGCGAAGAAGTTCTATGAAGTGCAGACGCACATCAATCTCACCGGGCACATCACGGACGCGCTCCTGACCATCATCGGCGGGCCGCTCTGGGCCAAGCTTTCCGACGCGGACAAGAAGACCTTCACCGACGTGTTCCGCGAGGCCGCGGCGCGCGCCACCGCCGAGATCATCGAATCGGAGAAAAAGCTGACGACCGGTTTCGCCACACGCGGCAAGACTGTGGTCAAGGTCGACCGCAAGCCGTTCATCGTCGCGGTGCAGAAGTACTACATGTCAGGCCAATTGCCGGAAGGCGGCCCGCTGCCCTGGCCGAAAGACATCTACGACAAGCTGCAGGCGATCAAGTAGCGCACATCGCGCGCAAGCTTTCTCCCGGTGATATGCCGGGGTGGATATGTCAAAGCGCCACGGGTCATGCCGCGGCGCTTTGTCTTTTGGGGCTCTTCGCGCGCAATGTTTCGGGCTACAATCAAACCATGTCCTCCGCCGAGAACGATCTGAAACACATGAGGGGACCGGCCGCGGAAGCCTGGTTGCGCCGGCGCTTTGCCGAGAGCCGTCCGGTTGCGCCCATCGCGACTGGCGACGGGCACCGGTGGCGCGAGAAAGAGGAATTGCGGCCGGCCGCGGTGCTGGTCCCGGTAATCAGGCGCGACGCCGGATTGACCATCCTGCTTACGCAGCGCACCGATCATCTGTATGACCACGCGGGCCAGATCAGCTTTCCCGGGGGGCGCAGCGAGGCGCACGATGCATCCCCGGCAGCCACGGCTTTGCGCGAAACGTTCGAGGAAATCGGCCTGCCGCATTCACATGTCGAAATACTGGGCTCACTGCCGGAGTACACGACCGTCACCGGATATCACGTGACCCCGGTCGTCGGACTGGTGGATCCGCCGCTTGCGTTCAATCTGGATGCATTCGAAGTGGCGGAGGCGTTCGAAGTGCCGCTGGCGTTCTTTCTGGACCCGGAAAATCATCAGCGCAATACGCTGCAGTACCAGGGCCGCACCCGGCACTATTACGCGATGCCCTACGAGCAGCGCTACATCTGGGGCGCGACGGCGGGAATGCTGATGAACTTCTATGCGTTCTTGACCGCGTAGAACCTGCTTCCGAACGACGCATTCCGGGCGGAAGCTAAAGCGCCCCCTTTCCCGGCACTTCCGCCACCCTATGCCAGGGGCAGGACCCGTTGTTCCGGAGCATCCTTGACGTCGTCTGCGCGCCGCTTCGGCTTGGCCGGCGCGTTTGCGCGCGCCACCGCCCTCGAGTAAAGCCTGGCGAAATTCTCCAGGGAATGAATATGCGCGTAAATTTTGCTCATCAAGCCTTTGGTCACCAGCGCTTTGTGACTGGCCGGCTTTAGCGCCCTGAGTTTCTCCTCGTCGATGCGGTGCATGCCCTCCAGCTTCAACCCGGCGACATCGTCCTGCGTCACCTGGAAGGAGAACGGGGAGAACAGATCCAGCTTCCTGAAACTGTCGCACATTTGCGCGGTGAGTTCGAGGTCGGTTTCGTACTCTTCCAGCAGGCGCTCGGCCGCCTGCCATTGCGGCGTGGGCCCGCCTGCGGCGTCGAACAGCGGCAAGCCCTGCGGGTCCAGATAGGCGCTTGCGATGCATACCATTTTCTCGCTCCGCGGCTCGCCACCGACATTGAGCCGCGAAATGCAAAACGGGTAGCGGCGGACGAACGCCGGGAGGTAGGTCGTGCGATCCCATTCGCCCCTTGTGTCCACGAAAAGATTCTGTGCGTCGGCCAAACCGAGCACGACCACCGGCGAGTAAGTTTCGCCCGCGTCGGAACTGGCGAACACGATCGGGTAGTCGCGTGACGCTATGCTGAATTCGCTGAACGAGAGCACCAGCGCGTTGATCGAGCGGCAGAAATCCGGCGTCGTTCCGGCGGCGGGCAGCAGAACCCTGGCAGTCTTCTGCAGCGGAGCGATGTCGTCGTAGCCAAACGGCGGCGTGATCTGCAGCGCGGGTTGCTTCTTGGCCGGCATGGGGGACCTTTTTCCAATTCGAATTATATGCTGGAACAGCCTGTGCAACGGCGAAACGCCCCCGCGCCGTCAACTCGCGGTGAAATACGGCCATGGCCGTTTGAGCCAGTGGAGTGCCTATGGTATCTTGATGCCTGTTTCGCGACCAATTCCCGCCGCGCCGTTGCACGAGAGCCCCGCTTCCCCAATGAGCCTCATTTCGCTGATCATCGCATTGCTGCTGGAGCAGTGGAAGCCGCTGGCAGATCGCAGCTACCTGATATCCCGCATCCTGCGGTTTGCCGACTACCTGCAGCAACATTTCAATGCGGGCGAACGGACCCACGGCGTGATCGCCTGGATGCTCGGCGTCTTGCCGGCGACCTTGCTTGCGATCGCGGCTTATTACCTGCTTTACCTGATGTCCCCGCTGCTCGCGCTGGCCCTGAACGTGCTGGTGCTCTATGTGACCGTGGGATTCCGCCAGGTCGGCCATTATTTTACCGACATCCATTGGGCGCTCAAGAGCGGCGATCTGGACAAGGCGCGCTCGATCCTGGGGCAATGGCGGGGCGCGAGCTGCGAAAGGCTCAACGCGGAGGAGGTGGCGCGGCTGACCATTGAAGAAGCACTGGTCGCTTCTTACCAGCACGTGTTCGCGGTGGTGTTCTGGTTCGTGTTGCTGCCAGGTCCCAGCGGGGCGATACTCTACCGCATGTCGTCGTTTCTGCACCGCCGCTGGTCTGCGGGGGGCGATGCCGAACTGGCCACATTCGGCAGTTTCGCCGCCCAGGTGTTCTGGCTGCTCGATTGGGTGCCGGCGCGGCTGACCGGGATCGCTTTCGCCGTCGTCGGCGATTTTGAGGATGCTGCCTACTGCTGGCGCACGCAGGCGGCAAAGTGGCCCGATCGCTCTCTCGGTATCGTACTCTCCAGCGGCGCCGGAGCGATGGGCGTACGTCTGGGCATGCCGTTTCTTTCGGATCTCAATCCCGTCGACCGGCCGGAACTCGGCCTGGGTGAGACGGCCGACGTCGGATTTCTGGACAGTACCATCGGTCTGGTCTGGCGCGCGCTGGTGGTCATGCTGTTTATCCTGATGTTGCTGGCAATTGCGCGGGCGCTAAGCTAGAAAGTCCGGCGGAAGGAGCGGTCGGCACGGAAGTCGGGGCACGGTCCGAGCTGAACCGTCGAATAGGCACGGTTTTCCGGGCCATTTTGCCAGTTGGCTTCCGTCAATGCGGTATATTCTCGCTGTATTCAGGCTGCCCGGTGACGCTTTCAGGGCGATTGGTTCGGCTTGCCGCCGGGTGGCGCCGTCGTGTTGCAACGTGAACGATTTTGGCCGGTGATCAATGAGTCGACGCGAAGGAATTGAGTCAAACATGGCTATACCCCTATCCGTTCTGATCGTCGAAGACTACGAAGACGACGCAGAGCTGATGGTCCTGCAACTGCGGGAGGCCGGGTTTGACGTTTTCCACCAGCGGATAGAGACTGCGGCACAGATGCGCGAAGCGCTCGCGGCGCGCGATTGGGATGTCGTGCTGTCGGACTTCAGGGTTCCCGGCTTCGGCGCCGCCCCGGCGCTGGCGCTGCTGCGCGAATCGGGTCTGGACATCCCCTTCATCACGGTATCCGGGATGATCGGCGAAGAATCCGCCGTGGAGTTGATGAAATCCGGCGCGCACGATTATGTGATGAAAGATCACCCGGCCAGACTGGCGCCGGCGGTGAGGCGGGAAATCGGCGAGGCGCGCGAGCGCCGCGCGCGGCGCAGTGCGGAAGAAGGCCTGCGCGCAGCAGAGGAACAATTTCGCGGGCTCGTCGAGCAGTCGATTGCCGGCATCTACATCATCCAGGACGGGCTGTTCGTCTACGTGAATCGGCGCTTCGCCGAAATCCTCGGCTATGAAACCGCCAACGAAGTGATAGGCAGGGATCCCCTGTCGCTGGTGGTCGAGAAGGACAGGGGCACCGTGGGGGAGTATATGCGCCAGCGGCTCGAAGGCGAGTTGCGCAGCGTGAGCTACAGCTATACCGCGATGCGCAAGGACGGCAGCCTGATCGATGTCGGTGTGCACGGTTCCCGCGCGACGCACGCGGGCAGGCCGGCGGTGATCGGCCTGATGCAGGACATCTCGGAAAAAAAGCGCGCCGAGGAAGAGATACAGCGCTATGTCGCGCAGTTGGAAAAGGCGTTCATGAGCACCGTGGGGGTGGCCACCACGCTGAGCGAGATGCGCGATCCTTACACCGCGGGCCACGAGCGGCGGGTGGCGGAGATCGCGGTTGCCATCGGCCATGAATTCGGTCTGACCGATCGCAGGCTCGAAGGTTTGCGCGTTGCCGGCTATCTGCACGATGTGGGAAAAATGACCATTCCCTCGGAAATCCTGTCCAAGCCGGGAAAACTCAGTGCGATCGAATTCCAGTTGATTCAGGGCCATGCCCGGGCGAGCTATGACGTGCTGAAGGACGTGGAGTTTCCCTGGCCGGTGGCGCAGGTCGCGTTGCAGCATCACGAGCGCATTGACGGCAGCGGCTATCCGCAGGGCCTGAAGGGCGATGAGATCATGCTCGAGGCGCGCATCATGGCTGTTGCCGACGTGGTCGAAGCCATGTCTTCGCACCGGCCTTACCGTCCCGGGCTCGGAATTGAGAAGGCGCTCGCAGAAATCGAGCGCGGGCGGGGGACCGCCTACGACATTCAGGCTGCCGATGCCTGCCTGTACCTTTTTCGCGACAAAGGTTACGTAGTCCCCGCCTAGCTCTGTTTCGAACAGAGAGGCCGGGAGCGCAAGCGAGCTCGGCCTTTCCGCATCCCCGATTCAGTCGTCCCGCCGCGCAGCGCCGCAGTGCCAGCAGGCGCTGAACTGGCCTTCCAGCGGTTCCCGGCAGTTTGGACAACGCCAGGCCGGCGAAGTGACGGCGCCGCAGCCGAAATCCATCACAATCGCTCGCGCGCGTTCCAAGTCGCGTTCGTCCAGCAGCCACAGCTGGGGTGCGCACTCTGTGAACGGAATTTCCCCTGCAAGCCGGCTGAGCAGTTCGTTCCTGATCTGGCAGCGTATGCCTTCGGTTTCGAGCAGGTTCTTCAGGTGATAAATTTCGTGCAGCTTGAGCGAGCTGTACAGGAGTTGCACGGCCGTCAGCGCCCGTCT
This sequence comes from Pseudomonadota bacterium, assembly GCA_026399375.1. Lineage (GTDB taxonomy): Bacteria > Pseudomonadota > Gammaproteobacteria > Burkholderiales > SG8-39 > 2-12-FULL-64-23. The sequence goes on along the minus strand of JAPLRD010000166.1, from coordinate 18,843 downwards.
TCGGCGCGGATGATGCGCCGAAACATTTCCAGGCGCTGTGGGTGAATGCCGCCGTCCGCAGCGGCCTGCGTCAGCGCGCAACCGGGCTCGCTCATGTGGCGGCAGTTCTGAAAACGGCACTTTCCCAGGTAGTCGCGGAATTCCACGAAACCGTCTTCGATATCCTGCGGCGACAGGTGATGCAGCCCGAATTCCTGCAGGCCGGGACAGTCGATGAGCGTGCTGTCGGCGTCGAGCCGGTGCAGGCGGGCCTGGGTCGTGGTGTGGCGGCCGGAAGCGAGGAAAAGCGAAATTTCACGGGTGGCGACGCGGGCGTCGGGCAGGAGTGCGTTGATGATGGTCGACTTGCCCATGCCCGACTGTCCGACCAGCACCGTGGACTGGTGCGCGAGTATCGGGCGAAGGACGTCCGCGTCCTCCAGTGCGGCAAGCTCAATCACGCGATAGCCGGCCTGGGTGTATGGGGCGAGGCGCTCCAGAGCGGCGGCCGCGGCCGCTTTCAGGTCGCATTTGTTGAGCAGGATGAGTGCGCGCATGTTCTGGCACTCCGCCGCGACGAGGCAGCGGTTGATCAATTCCTCGCTGAAGCTCGGTTCGACCGCGACCACGACCGCGAGTTGCGACACATTGGCGGCGATCAGCTTTTGCCGGTGTGCGGCGGAGCGGGAAAAGAGGCTGGTGCGCTGTTCCACCGTTTCGATGACCCCCTGCTCCTCCGAGGTCTTGGCGAACGTCACGCGATCGCCGCAGGCGACATCGCTCTTCTTGCCCCGCGGAAAGCAGGCGTAATGGCCGCCGTCAGCGGTTTCGACGAGGTAATGCCTGCCGTAGGCTGCGGTGACTTGGCCCGCGAGAATCGGATCGCTCAAAGCGCCCCGATCTTGGCCGCGCAGATAAGGTCATTCCGGGAAATGCCCCCTATGGAATGCGTCCCCGAAGGCAAAGCATTTGCGGAGGGCGCCGTCCCTGTGCTCCCAGCCCTGCAGTCGACCCAATCCGGCATCGATCTCCTTCTGCGCCAACGGCCGGGTACCCGCGGGCAACGGGCGGCACGACTCTTGTGCGAGCCTCTTCATCGGCATCAGGCAGGCTGCGCCGCACTGGCGGCCTGCAGTCGCGCGATGCGCAGCAGTGCCGGCGGATGCGAATCGTAGAAGGCCGAATGCAGCGGATCGGGCGTGAGCGTAGCGGCGTTGTCCTGATATAGCTTAACCAATGCGCGGACCAGGTCGGCAGGAGCCGCGTGTTTCGCGGCATAGGCGTCGGCCTGATATTCGTGCCTGCGCGAATACAGGCTCGTCAGCGGGTGCAGAAGGAAGGTGAACACCGGCACCACCAGGAAGAACAGCATCAGCGCCAGCGTGGTCGAGTGCGCTTGCACATTGAGGCCGGCGTAGAACCAGTCCTGTTTCATGGCGTGTCCCAGCAGCCAGAGAAAGGCGAGACTCATCGCGAACAGTGCGGCCATGCGCTTCCACACGTGGTGGTGCCGGAAATGGCCCAGTTCATGCGCCAGCACCGCCTCGATTTCCTCCGGGGCGAGCCGCGCGATCAGCGTGTCGAAAAGGACGATGCGCTTGGCCGCACCGAACCCTGTGAAATAGGCATTGCCGTGGCTGGATCGCCTGGAACTGTCCATGACGAACAGGCCCTGCGCCCTGAAGCCGCACTTGGCGAGCAGGGCCTCGATGCGGTTTTTCAGGCCGGCGTCCTCCAGCGGGGTGAATTTGTTGAATATCGGCGCGATCAGCGTCGGATACAGTGTGAGCACCAGCAGGTTGAACGCGATCCAGGTGGCCCAGACGTAGAGCCACCACTCGTCGCCCATGCGCTGCATCAGCCAGAGCACGCAGGCGAGCAGCGGCAGGCCGAGCGCGGCGCCGATCAGCGTTTGCTTGAGAAGATCGGCCAGGAACAGCCGCAGGGTCATCTTGTTGAAGCCGAAGCGCGCTTCGATGACGAAGGTGCGATACAGGGACAGCGGCAGGTCGATTGCGCCGGATATCAGGGCGACGCTGACGATGAGGGCGATGCCCTGCGCATGTCCGCCGGCGTCGAATACGCGCAGCCATGCGTCGTGCAGCGTCTGCAGCCCTCCGCCCAGCGTCAGCGCCAGCAACAGTGCCGTGCCGATCAGGATGTCTATCATCCCCAGGCGCGTCTTGGCGGTGCTGTAGTCGGCCGCCTTCTGGTGCGCGGTGAGATCGATGTGCCCGGAGAAGTCCGCGGGCACCTGGCCGCGGCAGCTAGCGATGTGCCGGATATGGCGCCTGGCCAGCCACAGCCGCAAGCCCGTGGTCAGGGCGAGCGCTGCAAGAAAAACGGCGGTGAAAGTCTGCATCTGGCTGAAATATGACACAATAAAGCCCTTCATTCAATGCGGCAACTAGGCTGAGCATGCCTCAAGATCAGAACAACCTGGTGTGGTTGGACATGGAAATGACCGGTTTGGATCCCGACCGGGACCGAATTATCGAGGTCGCCATCGTGGTCACGGACTCGCAGCTGAACGCCATCGCCGAGGCGCCGGTGCTGGTAGTGCATCAGCCCGACAGCGCGCTCGATGCCATGGACGACTGGAACAAATCCACCCACGCCCGCTCGGGACTGATTGCCAAAGTCAAGGCGTCAGCCGTGACCGAAGCGGAGGCGGAGCAGACTTACCTGGATTTCCTCGCCCAGCACCTGCCGATCCGGACGTCGCCGATGTGCGGCAATTCCATCTGCCAGGACCGCAGGTTCATGGCGCGCCACATGCCCAGGCTCGAGGCCTATTTTCATTACCGCAACCTCGATGTCAGCACGCTGAAAGAACTGGTGAAGCGCTGGATATCTACGAGTCGATAGAAGAGCTCAAGTACTACCGCGAGCACTTCCTGAAAGTGTAGCTTCCTGCTTGCGCGGCAGGCATCCGCGTTCGCGTTGTTTGGCCCCGGTCCCGATCTAAAGCGGAACCACCTTCCCCGGATTCATCAGGTTGTCGGGGTCGAACAGGCGCTTGATGTCGCGCATCACGTCGACCGCCTCGCCCAGTTCCTTCTGCAGCGAGGCTTGCTTGCCCAGGCCGATTCCGTGCTCTCCGGTGCAGGTGCCCTCCATCGCCAGCGCGCGTTCCACCAGCCGCTTGTTGAATGACTTCGCCAGTTCCTGTTCCTCCGGCTTCGCCGGGTCCACCAGAAACATCAGGTGGAAGTTGCCGTCGCCGACGTGGCCCATCAGGGGCACCGGGCAAGGATAGTTGGCCACGTCCTTCATGGTTTCGGCGACGCACTCCGCGAGTCGCGAAATCGGGACGCAGACGTCGGTCGAGATCGCACGGCAGCCGGGGCGCAGCTGCAGGCAGGCGTAGTAGGCGTTGTGGCGCGCCTCCCACAGTTTGGTGCGGTCCTCCGCCTTGGTCGTCCACTGGAAATCCTTGCCGCCGTTCTCCCTGGCGATTTCCTGCACCAACTCCGCCTGCTCGACCACGCTCGCCTGCGTGCCGTGAAACTCGAAGAACAGCGTCGGCGCGACGCGGTGGTTCATCTTGCTGTAGCTGTTGATGCAACTGATCGAAGTCGCGTCGACGATTTCACAGCGCGCCACCGGCACGCCCGCCTGTATGGTCTGGATGATGGTCTTGGTGCAGCCTTCTATGGAATCGAAGGCGCACACCGCTGCCGACATCGCCTCCTGCACCGCGTACAGCTTCACCGTCACCTCGGTGATCACGCCCAGCGTGCCTTCGGAGCCGACGAACAGCCGCGTCAGGTCGTAGCCGGCGGCGGACTTCTTCGCCCGCTGCGCGGTCTTGATGATGCGCCCGTCGGCGAGCACCACGGTGAGAGAAATCACGTTCTCGCGCATGGTGCCGTAGCGCACCGCGTTGGTCCCCGAGGCGCGCGTCGCGCTCATGCCGCCGATGGTGGCGTCGGCACCGGGATCGATGGGGAAGAAGAGGCCGGTATGCCGGATATGCTCGTTCAGCTGTTTGCGCGTCACGCCCGCCTGGACTACGGCGTCGAGGTCGGCTTCGTGCACCGCGAGCACCTTGTTCATCTGGCTCACGTCGATGCACACGCCGCCTTTCACCGCCAGGATGTGCCCTTCGAGCGAGGTGCCGACGCCGTAGGGGATCATCGGAACCTGGTGGCGGCGGCAGATATTGACGATATCGCGCACTTCCTCGGTCGACTGCGGGAACACGACGGCGTCGGGGGCGGCAGGGGGAAAGTAAGACTCGTCCTTGCCGTGCTGGTCGCAGATGCCGCGCGCGGTGGTGGCGCGTTCGCCGAGCAAGGCCTTGAGTTCGTTGACCAGGGTGGTGTTGAGTTCGCGCGGCTGGTTCATGGGCGGTTCTCGCGGAGATTGAGTGTAGAGCGGGTAATTATAAGTGAGAAGCTGCGCAGGCGGAGGCCGCGGCCGTCATTACGGTGAGGTGGCTACCCCCAAGTAGGTATTTACCCGCATGGGTGTCATGGTTAAATTTGAACCGGTTCTTTTCGGGTCAAGCCCGATCCGCAATAACAACGCACTTTGGGGAGATTCGTCATGCAGTTCGGTTACTTCATCATACTGGCGCGCATTGCCGCGGTGATGCTGGGGTTGACGCTAAGCGCATCGGTGACATTGGCCAAAGATGAAAAGGCCAAGCCAAACAAAGCGCCTGCCGTCGATACCGCGATCTGCTATGGATGCCACGCGCCGATCAAGGAATTCCATGTCGACGGCAAGCACAAGAAGGTCAGTTGCACCAACTGCCATGACGGCATCGACAAGCACTTGGCGGATTCCAAGTCTCGTCCGGTGACGAAGACGGACCCGGCGGCCTGTGGCGCATGCCACAAGAATCAGTTTGACTCCCTGTACACCATGAACTGGAACAAGCCGGCGCGGTCGGAGAAATCAATACTGTCCGGCCCGTCGCCCAACCCGGCCTGGGACAAACTGATGATGGGGCACGGGTTCACGCGCGAGCACAACCTGCCGCGCTCGCACGCCTACATGCTGCTCGACCAATTCGTGGTCGACCGCGCTTTCGGCGGACGCTTCGTCGCCAAGGACGGCTGGCAGTACCTTGCGCGCAACGGCGGCAACTTCAACGTCAACGACATGGTCACGGACCTGTATCCCGGCAACAGCGAACACAAGCCGTTCAAGCCGGGCACGGCGGCGGCGGTGAACCCCGTCTGCCTGAACTGCAAGACCCAGGACCATATCCTCGACTGGGCCTACATGGGCGACCCGGCGCCGACGGCGAAATGGAGCCGGACCTCGAAGGTCGTGGAGATGGCGCGGGAAGTGAAGCACGCGCTCAACTGCTATTTCTGTCACGACCCGCACTCGGCCAAGCCGCGCATCGTGCGCGACGGCCTGATCCAGGCGCTCACGCGGCCGGAGAAGGACACGCTGTGGCACAAGGATCCGGCCGGCGCCAAGATCGACGTAAGGGAGCTCGGCGTGCGCGGCCATGTGCGCAAGATCGCGATCCTGGATCGCTACGACACCAAGCTGCAGTGCGGGCAGTGTCACGTCGAATACAACTGCAATGCGGGCTACGAAGTCGGAACGGGCAAGCCCATCGGCTATGACGACCAGCGCACCAACCACTTCCCGTTCAAGGACGTGAATCAGATAGCCAAACACTATACCGATCTGAAATTCCGCGACTTCAAGCACGGGATCACCGGTGCCTTGCTGTGGAAGGGACAGCATCCGGATACGGAGAACTACTACAACTCCAAGCACCAGAAGGCGGGCGTCGAGTGCCACCAGTGCCATATGCCCAAGGTGAAGGACAAGAAGACCGGCAAGACCTACACTTCGCACTGGCAGACCAGCCCGCGCAATTACGTCAAGGAGACCTGCAAGACCTGCCACAATGACTGGAGCGAGAAACAGGCGATCTACGTCATGGATTCGCTGAACGCGCGCTTTCAGGGCAAGGTGCGCAAGGCGGAATTCTGGCTCACGCGCATGGTGGAGAAGTTCGAAGAGGCCAGGGCCTCAGGGGTCGACGAGTCCGTGCTCAATGCGGCGCGGGAAAAGCACTACGAAGCCCAGATCCACTGGGAGTGGTGGACGGCTTCCAACGGGGCGGGTTTCCACTATCCGGAAGCCGCGGCGGATTCACTCAACAAGTCGATGAGCATTTCCCAAGAGGCGATCAAACTGCTGGAGGATGCCGCGGTTGCAAAGCGCGGTGCCAAGGTATCGGCAGCGCCGGCGGGGTTGCAGGTCGCGGCGGACAAGAGATGAGCGATGCTTGAGGCGCTGAAGAAGGCGGGCGCGGCCCGCCTTTTTTCATCGGTGCTGGTCCTGGGAGTCGCGGGGGCGCTGATTGCTCTCGTGGTCAATTCGAGCAGCGAAAACGCGGAAACGCCGCATGCGGGCAGGGCATCCGAACCGCCTGCGGGCGCGGCGAAGGAAAACGGCGGCGGAGACGAAGCGATCGTACGCCGCTTGCGCACCCACCTCGAGCGGCAGCCGCGGGACGCGCGGGGGTGGGCGATACTCGCGCGCCTCCAATTCGAGATGGACCGCTTCACCGAGGCCGCGCAGGCCTACGAGAGGGCGCTCGCGCTGCCGTCCAAGGTCGCCGACGATCCGGCGGTGTGGTGCGAATACGCCGATGCGCTCGGCATGACGCAGGGCGGGAAGCTGGCTGGCAAGCCGCGCGAGCTCATAGATCGCGCGCTGGCAATCAAGCCCAGCCACCCGAAGGCGCTGGAAATGGCGGGCAGCGCGGAATACGAGCAGCGAGACTACGCGGCGGCGCTGGGCTATTGGCAGCCGTTGTTGACTGCGCTGGAGCCAGGATCTCAGCGGCACGCGGAGCTGGCCGCTGCGATTGAGCGGGCGGAACGTCTGGCCAAGATAACGATACCGCCGCAGCGGAAATAGCCGGCGCGCACTACACCCGGGATCTGGCGGCAAGATTGCTTCCCCGACGGGAAGGCGTTAGATTGGCCGTCGCAAACAACAACACAAGGAAAGCCATGACCGAATTCGACGCCGACACGCTCGACGCGCAAACACAGTACAAACTCCTGATCGGAAGCATCACGCCGCGGCCGATCGCGCTGGTGACCACGCTGGGCAGCCATGGGCCGAACGCCGCACCGTTCAGCTTTTTCAACGGCATCGGCTCGGATCCTGCCATGGTCATGTTCTCCGTCGGGGCCAGGGGCGGGAGCGCGAAAGATACAATTGCGAACATCCTCGAAATTCCGGAATTCGTGGTGCATATCGTGAGCGACGCCATCAAGGAAAAGATGAACGTCTGCGCCATCGATTATCCGCGCGGCGTGAATGAAATCGCGGAGGCGGGCTTTACCGCTCTGCCGTCGAAGAAGGTGCGGCCGCCGCGCATCGCGGAGGCGCCGGTGGCGTTCGAATGCCGCCTGCTGCAGCTGCTGGAGCTCGGACGAGCGCCCTATCAAGTGGTGATCGGTGAGGTCGTCTACTTCCATTACCACGAGGGCATCGTCGATGAGAAGTTCCATGTCGACGTCGGCAAGATCGATCCCATCGGCCGCCTTGCCGGCAGGGGCGGCTATACCCGCATCACCGACCGTTTCGAAATGGCTCACCGACCGTTTCGAAATGGCGCGTTTGCCGCTCCCCGGGAGCAAGTAGAACCTGGGAGTGGCAAAATGAGGGATATATCCCCTCGTGCCGTGCCCCCTTTCCCGGCCGTGACAAAATGACTCTTGTTACGGCTCCTTCTTAGAACGCGGTTCCTCGAATCGCGCAGCGGTATTAGAATAGCCGCATGGTCGTCGAAACGGAAACCGCCGCGCCCGGGCTTGCCGAAGTCCGCGATTTGAAGCTGACGGTGCTCGCATTGCGCGAGGAGCTCGAACTGGCGCGCCGCGAAACGGGCGAGGCCGTGAGGCAGGGCGTTTCCGCAGCGAACGCAGAGATCGCACAGTTGAAGGCGACCATTGGAGCTCTGCGGGACGAACTGCAGGAATGGCCGATCAGACGCGACGAGGCGGCACGGCTCGCCCAATCCGCCAATCTGGACGAAATCAAGCAGCTGAAGTCGACCGCGGGGGCCCTGCGCGACGCCCTGGAGGCTGCGCGGCTCGGCGAGGAGACCGCGGTGCGCCAGGCGATCGTGGCCGCGCAGGACGAGATTTCGCAATTGCGCGCGACGGCGTCGTCGCTGCGCGAAGCCTTGGAACTGGCGAGCTTTTCCCAGCAGAGCGCCGTGGCCTCGGCGCGCGCCCAGGACCAGGCGGAAATCGTGCAATTGCAGGCGACGGTGCGCGAATTGCGCGAGCAATTGCAGGCAAAGCCCGCCGCCAGGACAAAGTCGGGAGTAAAGTAGGAACCATGGAGCAAGTCAAACCCACTGCCGAAATCACCAATCTCGCCGGCCGGCGCAAGCAAGCGAAGAAAAGAGCGAGCCCGGCGGTTCGCGGAAGGCTGAAGCTGGTCGAACTGCTGCTCCAGGTGTCGCGCAAGATGGCGGCCTACGACTCGCTCGACGACGTGCTGCGCGTCCTTGTCGAAATGACCACCTCGGAACTGGATGCCGAGCGAGGAACCCTGTTTCTGAACGACGCGGAAACCAACGAGCTCTATTCGCGCGTGGCGCAGGGCAATATCAAGCACGAGATCCGCATCCTGAACACCAGCGGCATTGCCGGCTACGTGTTCACGTCCGGCGAGTCGGTCCTCATCGCCGACGCCTATTCGGACGAGCGCTTCAACCGTTCGGTCGACGAGCAGACCGGCTTCATCACGCGCAACATCCTGTGCACGCCCATCAGGACAGTGAAGGGCGAAATCATCGGCGTGGCGCAGACACTGAACAAGAAGAAGGGCGGGTTCAACAAGCGCGACCTGTCCGTGCTCGAGGCGATGACCACCCAGGGCACGCTGGCCTTGCAGGGCGCGGTATTCATCGAACGCATGAAGGCGGTGCGCAAGCAGGAGATGGAGTTCGTCGACGTCGTGTCGGAAATGACCGCCGACATCAAGCTCGGCTCGCTGCTGCAAAAGGTGATGGGCGAAGCGACGCGCATGCTCAATGCCGAGAATGCCGAGCGTTCGACCCTGTTTCTGAACGACGAGAAGACGAATGAGTTGTGGTCCGAAGTCGGGCAGGGGCTCGCCTCGGTGCAGATCCGCCTTCCCAACCACCTCGGGATCGCGGGAGCGGTCTATACCACGAGCAAGGCGATCAATATTCCCTACGCCTACGCCGATCTGCGCTTCAATCCGGCGTTCGACAAGAAGACGGGCTTTTTCACCCGCTCCATCCTGTGCGTGCCCATCGTCAACAAGCACGGCAGGACAATAGGCGTCACCCAGGTCCTGAACAAGCACGGCGGGCCGTTCACCAACGAAGACGAGTCGCGGCTGCGCGCCTTCACCGCGCAGATCTCCATCGCGCTGGAGAACGCGAAGCTGTTCGCCGATGTGCACAACATGAAGAATTACAACGAGGCGATGCTGGAGTCGATGTCGAACGCGGTGGTCACGCTGGACGACGCCGGCAAGATCGCGACTTGCAACGCCGCGGGGTTGAGAATCCTCAAGGTCAGCCCCGAGCAGATACTGCACCGCCAGGTTGCGGAGTTCTTCGGCGGCGCGAACGACTGGATTCTCGAGCGGTTCAAGCACGTCGACGAGACCGCGGCTCCGGACATGTTCATGGACGCGGAACTCAGCGTCGGCGAAGAGAAGGTCTCCGCCAACGTGACCATCCTGCCGCTGTTCAACATGGACAAGAAGCGCCTCGGTTCGATGTTGCTGATCGAGGACATCAGCAGCGAAAAGCGCATGAAATCGACCATGTCGCGCTACATGGATCCGGGCATCGCCGACCGCCTGGTGGCGAGCGGGGCCGAACTTCTGGGCGGCCAGAGCGTGCCGGCCACCGTGCTTTTCTCCGATATCCGCGGCTTCACCACCATCACGGAGCAACTCGGCGCGCAGGGAACGGTGGCCTTGCTCAACGAATACTTCACCCTCATGGTGGATTGCATCCAGCACGAAGGCGGGATGCTGGACAAATTCATCGGCGATGCGATCATGGCCGCGTTCGGCATCCCCGTTGCGCACGATGACGACGCGGACCGCGCCTTGCGCGCGGCGATCGCGATGCTGCGCGCGCTCAAGACCTGGAACGCGCAGCGCGTCGCGGAGGGCAAGCCGCCGGTCGACATGGGCATCGGCCTGAATACCGACCTGGTGGTATCGGGCAATATCGGCTCGAAGAAGCGCATGGACTACACCATCATCGGCGACGGCGTGAACCTCGCGTCGCGCCTGGAGTCGGCGTGCAAGCAATACGGCAGCCGCATCCTGGTGAGCGAATTCACCTACGCCAAGCTGCGCGGCACCTACCGCACGCGCGAACTGGATCTGGTGGTGGTCAAGGGCAAGACGCAGCCGGTCGCGATCCATGAAGTCCTGGACTACCACACCGAAGAAACCTACCCGCATCTGATCGACGCGCTGGGGTACTTTCGCGACGGCCTGGCCAAGTACCGGCAGGGAAAGTGGAACGACGCGGTGAAGCAGTTCTCCGAAGTTTCGGGCATGAACCCGGCGGACAAGGCGGCCAAACTCTATGTCGAGCGCTGCCGCTACCTCAAAGAGCATCCGCCGGAAGGCGACTGGAACGGCGTGTGGGTGATGGAAAGCAAGTGACGGGGGCGCAATGGCAAGGCTGAAAGACAAGGTTTGCATCATCACAGGCGCCACCAGCGGCATCGGCAAACGCACGGCGGAGGTGTTTGCGGCAGAAGGGGCGAAGCTGGTGATCGCCGGGCGGCGGGAGGGCGAAGGCCTGGCCGTGGCGAAGGCGATAGGCGCCGCCTGCGATTTCGTCAAGACCGACGTCACGATCGAAGCGCAGGTCGTCGCGCTGATCGATTTCGCGCTGAAGAAGCACGGCCGCGTCGACTGTCTGTTCAATAACGCCGGCGGTCCGGCGCCGGTCGGCGGCATCGAGACGATTCCCGTCGAGGGTTTCGACCAGGCCATGGCGACGTTGTTGCGCTCGGTCATGCTCGGCATGAAGCACGTCGCGCCGATCATGCTGAATCAGCGCTCCGGCAGCATCATCAACAACGGCTCGGTGGCCGCGCTGCGCACCGGACTGTCGTCGTCCATGGTGTATTCCGCGGCAAAGGCCGCGGTGGTGCATTTGACGCGCTGCGTCGCCATGCAACTGGGCGAGGGCAATGTGCGCGTGAACTCGATTTCGCCCGGCGGCATCGCCACCGGCATCTTCGGCAAGGCGCTGGGATTGCCGCTGGAAAAGGCCGAGCAGTCCGCGGACGCAGTCAGGGCCGGGCTTGCCAAAATGCAGCCGATACCCCGCGCCGGAGAGACGGATGACATCGCCATGGCCGCCGTGTTCCTGGCAAGCGACGAGTCGGGTTTCATCAACGGGCATGACCTCGTCGTCGACGGCGGGGTGGTCGGCGGGCGCCAATGGACGCCGCATCAGGAAGCGTTGCGCGGCATGAAGCGCGCGTTCGGCATTGATGGCTGAGGTTCGATTGCCATATGCCGTCCTCTGGGGTAGATTCAGAGCATTCGCAACAAGGAGATGGGTTATGGCTGCCGGGATACAAATAGTTTTGAAGCGTTCGCTTGCCGCTGCGGCGCTGCTCGCTGTTGCCGCGTGCTCGCCGGCGCCGACGGGCGTCAGTTACAACAAGGACGTGCAGCCGATTCTTGCGAAGAACTGCTCAGAGTGCCACGCGGCGGGCCAGAAAGGGCTTATCGCCAGCGGATTGGATACGACCAGTCACCAGAATCTGATGAAGGGCGGCAAATTCGGGCCGCTGGTCAAGCCCGGTGACGCCCTATCGAGCGCGCTCAATATGCTGGTGGAAGGGCGCGTGCATTCGTCCATCCAGATGCCGCATGGACGGGAAAAGCTTCCGCCCAAGGACATCGAAACGCTGAAAGTCTGGGTAAGCGAGGGCGCGAAGAACAACTGATCGCCCGGTTCGGCCGGGCTTGGCGTCAGCCCAGCGCACCGGCGGCGCGCAGGGCCTCGATTTCAGCATCACCCAAGCGAAGCAAGTCTCGCAGTACTTCTGCGGTGTGTTCGCCCAGCGCAGGCGAAGGCGTGCGCACCGAGCCCGGCGTCGCCGACAGGCGCACCGGCACACCCACGACACGCATTTTTCCCGCGCGCGGATGGTCGATCTCTACCATGGAGCCGCGCGCCTTCACCTGCGGGTGATCGACCACTTGCGCGAGGTTGTTGATCGCGCCTACCGGGATGCCGCTTTTGGTCAGGAGTACCTCCCATTCTTCGTAGCTGCGGGTGAGGAAGGCCTGCTGCAGCGTCGGTATCAGCGTGTCGCGATTGCGGGTGCGCTCGCTATTGGTGCGATAGCGCGGATCATCCGCGAGCTCGGGGCAGCCGATCACCGGGCAGAAGATTTTCCACAGCTTTTCGCTGCCTACGGCAAGCGCGAGATCGCGCGTCTTGGTCTGAAAAGTCTGGTAGGGCAGCAGCGCCTTGTATGCCGTGCCCATGGGCCGGGGTATCTCGCCGCTGGCGCAATAGTTTCCTATCATGGTGCAGAGCAGCGCCAGTTGTCCCTCCATCATCGACACGTCGATCGCCTGCCCGATGCCGCTTTTTTCCTTGGCCCTGAGCGCGAGCATGATGCCGAACGCGGCATTCATGCCGGCCGTCAGATCGGCGATCGACACGCCGGCGCGCGCGCCGTGCCCATCCGCCTCGCCCGTGACGCTGATCATGCCGCTTTCGGCCTGCAATATCAGGTCGAGCGCGGGTCGGTCGCGGTAGGGCCCGTCCTGGCCGAAACCGGAAATCGAGCAGTAGATAATGCCCGGGTTGCGCTTTCGCGCCGTTTCGTAGTCCAGACCCAAACGCACCAGTGCGCCGGGGCGGTAATTCTCCAGCACGATGTCGCAGCGCTCGACCATGCGCAGGAAAGTTTCCTTCCCCTGCGGCTTTTTCAGATCGAGCACCATGCCCTTCTTGTTGCGGTGCAGGCTGGCGAAATAATCGGTATCTCCACCCGGCATGGGCGCACCCCAGGCGCGCGCGATATCGCCCAGGCCCGGGGGCTCGATTTTGATCACCTCGGCGCCGTAATCGGCGAGCATGGTCGAGCAGAATGGCCCGGCGAGCGCGTGGCTCAGGTCGAGCACCTTGACACCTTCTAATGGCAATTGCATGTACGTTCCGTCAAATGGAAGAATGATTTCGCTTTATGCGCGCTCGAAAATCGCGGCGACGCCCTGGCCGCTGCCCACGCACATCGTCTCGAGGGCGTAGCGGCCTTTGCGCCGCGCGAGTTCGTGCATCATCGTCGCGAGAATGCGCCCGCCGGTCGCCGCGATCGGATGCCCCAGCGAAATTCCCGAGCCGTTCACGTTGAGCCGATCGGCATCGTTCCAGCCCCAGCCCTTGAGCACCGACAGCACCTGACAGGCGAACGCTTCGTTGAGTTCGACCAGGTCCATTTGATCGAAGCCTAGGCCCGTTTTGGCGAATAGCTTCTTCACCGCCGGCACCGGTCCTATGCCCATGGTCGCCGGATGGCAGCCCGCAGCCGCCCAGCCGACGAGATAGCCCATCGGTTCGAGCTTCAGTTCCTTCAGCTTGTCTTCGGCCACCACGAGGCAGGCCGCAGCGGCATCGTTCTGCTGGCTGGAGTTGCCGGCGGTCACCGTGCCGTCTTTCATCAGCGGTTTCAGCTTCGCCAGCGTCTCCATGCTGGCGTCGGCGCGATAGCCCTCGTCCTGCGCGAACACTTTCGGATCGCCCTTTCGCTGCGGCACGCTGATCGGCACCAGTTCGTCCTTGAACTTGCCCGCCTTCCAGGCCTCGGTCGCGCGCTGGTGGCTGCGCACCGCATAGGCATCCGAGTCGGCGCGCGCGATGGCGTATTCCTTCGCCAGGTTCTCCGCCGTTTCTATCATTCCGGAGATGTGGCCGAAGCGCCACTCCGGCTGCGAGCGCTCGCGCCCGCGCTGCATCCGGTCGTGCAGCGTGACCGATCCGGAACGCTTGCCCCAGCGCATGTCGGTGGTGTAGTACTCGATGTTGCTCATGCTCTCCACGCCGCCGGCCAGGACCACGTCGGCGGCGCCGGTCTGCACCATCATGGCGGCATTGAGTATCGCCTGCAGTCCGCCGCCGCAGCGCCGGTCGAGCTGGTAGCCCGGAATCTCGATCGGCAGGTCCGCCTCCAGCACCGCGTAGCGTCCGATGCAGGGCGCCTCGCCGTTGGCGTACGATTGGGCGATGATGACATCGTCGAGTTTGGCCGCGTCGAGGCCCGTGCGCGCGATCAGCGCCTTGATTACGTTGGCGATCAGTTTCTCCACCGGCACCGGGAGCAAACTCCCGCCGTAGACGCCTACCGCGCTGCGAACCGGGGCCACGATGGCTGCTCGTCTCATGCTATTTCTCCTTTGGATAGAATGCGGTCGCGCCCGGCCGTACCGATGGTCGCAGGCGAAAGCCGAATCATACCGCGGACGCGCGCACGTCCGTCGCAGGCGAAAAAAAACCCGGGCGAACCCGGGTTTTTGTTTGATTTCCCGCGACGCCGGATCAGTAGAACCAGTCCGCAAACAACTGGGTGTCGTACTGGTTGCGCGAGATCAGCTGCGCCAGGTTGAATGCCCCCGCTGTCGTGGCGCCGGTGCTGCCCATGTTCGGCCAGCCCTGGGTGCCGTTGGTGAGTACGATGGACGTTGCCGAGAACGGCATGAACACCTGGTCCTGGGACAGGGTCGTGGCGCCGCCGGTCGGATTCGTCTGCACCTGCATGCTGTAGGTCGGAGCGGCGCCTTTCTCGTTGGTCCAGTTTGCCGTGAACGAAGAAGGATTGCCGCCGGCGAATGCCTTGCCCGAGAGCGGGTTGATCGCGGCGATGGTGTCCGCGCTCAGCGTGTTCCAGCGCACCTTGTCGATTTCACCGTCTTTGGCTGCCACGGTTCCCATGGTGTTGGGCCGGCTGCGCAGACGCTCGTAGAACACATGGCTAGGTGTGACGGTGGCGTTGCCGCTGCGCCAGACTTCGAACTTGTAGGCCGAGAACGGCTGGATCGCGACCAGGTTCGCGTCGGTCACCTTGACCGCCGCAAATTCGGGACGCGTCGTGTTGCCGAACAGGCTGTTGTAGTTGTCGCTGTCAGTCGCGCTTGCTGCGCGGCTGGACATGCGGAACAGGCTGGTGCACCTGACTGGTGTTGCGGTGGCGCTGGTGGCGATGGCATAGTAGGAATCGCAGCCGGCGAGCTTCGGATTGAGGAACACCCCGGTCGCGGGCAATCCCGGTCCGGTGACCTTCACGTAGTCCACCTTGCGCCCGGTGACGCCGGTGGTGCCGGAGGCCGAGCCGCCGGCGCCGCCTTCGAGGAAACCGACGTAGAGGTTGACCCCGGTCGAGTAGTAGGTCGATTTCGCCGTGGTGCCGCGCGTTTCGATCTGGACGCGTTTGTTGACGAAGCCGTTCACGAACACCTTGAACGGGCGCTGGTTGCCGCGCAGTTTCTTCGTCCCGCCGGTCGCGGTGGACTGCTCGCCGACGCTACTGAACGATTCGACCACGCCGTCGGCGCGGACCAGCGTGAACTTGATCAGCGCGCGCGAGTCGGTGGCGCTGTTGCTGAAAAAGCGGATGACCTCGGGTTTGTTGAATTTGGCGCCGTCGTATTTCGCATCGGTCAGGAAGCGGTCCAACTCCTGCGAGCCGGTGCGGCCGTCGTGCAGGTAGTCGCTCGCGATCGGCACCGCCTGGCAGGCGGCGGAAAGCGTCCCGGCAATCGAGCCGCGCGTGGCCTTGGCCTGGGCGAAGCAGGCGGTGAGCAGGTCGCGGATGGAATCACCCACGCTGTTGTCGTCCGCCGTGGCCGGCAGCTTGGCCAGCGGCGTGGCGAAGTTGGTGTTCTTGCTGATCGAAATCGATCCGGCGGAAAGGTCGGCCGCGACGGCGGTCGCGCCTTTGTCGCCCATGTCGTCGACCTTGACCCCGCCGGGGTTGGTGATGTTCACGCCGGACGAGGTCACTTCGACCTTGACGTTGTCCAGCACTTTGTCCATGCCCGTGCGGTCGGCGCTGAACGTGCTGCTGATGATGTCGAACTTGGTGGCGTCGAGACCGGCGGCGGTGAGCGTGTCCGCGAGCGCGGCGGCCAGCGCGTCCTTGCGCGCCTTGATCGCGGCCGCGGTGATGCCGGTCTTCTCGGTCGCAATGTTTGCCGCCAAGTCCAGCGGGTCGCCAGTGCTGGCAAGCGTGGCGGCGATGGCGTGCGTGAGCGGGGTGACGTTGACCGTCAGGGGAGAGCCTGCCGCAGGCGCGGTCGCCTGCACCGAAACCAAGGTTATCTGTGCATCGCCTACCGTGCCGGTAACGGAGATGACGTAGGGGGCGCTGCAGCCGTCGACGTTGACCGAGTAGGCGCCGTTCGCGTCTGTCGTACCGGTCTTCGTGGTTCCATCGCTACAAGTGATCGTAAGCGCAGCGCCAGCTATCGGCGCACCGCTCGCCGCCACGCCGACCAAGGTCGGCGGCGTGACTGCCGTCTCGCCGGTGACGCCACCGCCACCGTCGCCGCAAGCGGCCAATACGCCGATCAGCGCCAGGCCCATCACGCTCTTCAAAACGAATGAATGGTTCATTTTCAATTGCCTCTCCCATATCTGAAAATTGAGCGCCACCAAGGATGCGTCGCGCATGCACATGCCAGGAACGAAGCGTCGAGCGTTTGCTGCGCCCTGTACGACAGTCCGTGCGGCATGTTTATTATTACGAGTGGTTCTTATTCGCAAATTGCGGGCGGACTTTAACACGGTTTAATTCCGCGCAGGCGGTTTCTTCTTTGGGCGCGCTCCGGTCAAACCGCGATGAACGGGCCAACCCTCACAGCGTCAGGGAAATGCCGGCACGTATCGGGAACACTGGTACATCCGTAACGTTGATACGAATCACTTTCGGCAGTGATAAAATCAAAATCGCCGTATCGAGCTCGGAATCGCGCGCAGCAAGGCGCCCGAGCCGATGCGGTCGCCGCGGCGGCGTTCGCCTCAGGTTAATCTGGCTGTCTCCCCATGCACCTGCACCTCGACCCCGTCGGCGGCATCGCCGGCGACATGTTCATCGCCGCCTTGCTGGATGCGTATCCCGATCTCAGCGCGGGGTTGGACGGTGTTATGGCCAGGGTCGGGCTCCCGCAGGGGACGCGCTGCGCTTTGGTTGCGCACAACGATGGCGTACTCAGCGGGAAGCGCTTCGAAGTGGAACTGCCCGTAGCTCCCGCCGCAGCGCACGGTCATCACCATCCTGCCCACGTCGGGCTGGCTGCGATCCGAACCGCCATTGCCGCCATGGGCTTGGCTGCGCCGGTCGCAGAGCGTGCCGGGGCGATATTTTCTATTTTGGCGAAAGCAGAAGCCGAGGTGCACGGCGTGAGCGTGGATGAAGTCGAGTTCCACGAGGTCGGCGCGCTGGATTCGATTGCCGATATCGTCGGCGCCGCCTGGATCATCGACGCGCTGGGACCCGCGACTTGGTCGGTAGGCGCGCTGCCGCTTGGTTCCGGGCGCGTGCAAACCGCGCATGGCGCGCTGCCGGTGCCCGCACCTGCAGTGGTCAAGCTGCTGGCGGGCTTTGCCTTCGCCGACGACGGCTTACCCGGCGAGCGCGTGACGCCGACCGGGGCCGCGATCTTGCGCCATCTCGAGTGCGCGCCGCGCACCGGGTCGGGCGCGGGACGCCTAACCGCCTCAGGCCTGGGTTTCGGCTCGCGCAAGCTGCTCGGCCTCGCCAACGTGTTGCGTGTAATGGCGTTCGACAAGGTCGATGCGCCGGTCGCGGATGAAGTCGCGCTGCTCGCATTCGAAGTCGATGACCAGACAGGCGAGGACTTGGCGCTGGGATTGGACCGGCTGCGCGCCTGCGACGGTGTACTCGACGTGGTGCAGAGTCCCGTGTTCGGCAAGAAGGGGCGCATGGCGGCGCAGGTGCAGGTGCTGGCGCAGCCGCAGCGGCTCGATGCCGCTGTCGCCGCCTGCTTCGCCGAGACCACGACCCTGGGCGTGCGCCATCAGATCGTCGCGCGCAGCGTGCTCGCACGCCACGAGACCAGCATCGCCGACGCGGATGGGCGGACGGTTCGCGTGAAACTCGCGCGGCGCCCGGATGGCGCTTTGAGCGCCAAAGCCGAGAGCGACGACCTGCGTTCTTGCGGCGCGCGCAGCGGCCGGGAAAGTCTGCGCCGCGCGAGCGAGTCTGCGGCGCTCGCGCAGGAAGCCAAACGTGGAAAATGATCTGATGCTCGCCAAACTGAAGGAACTCGAAGCGCTGCTGGGTTCTATCGGCGAAATCGGCGTGGCGCTCTCCGGCGGTGTCGACAGCATGACCATGGCGGCGGCCGCGCACGCAGCGCTGGGGCAGGGGGCGGTCATGTATCACGCCAAGTCTCCGGCGGTGCCGCACGAAGCGAGCGTCCGCGTGCAGACCGCGGCAGCGGCGCGCGGTTGGCACCTGGTGGTGCTGGATGCGGGCGAATTTGGCCGCGCGGAGTATCTCGCCACTCCGGTCGACCGCTGCTTTTACTGCAAGACCAGTCTTTATGCGTCGATACGCGCGCGCACCGCCGTGCAACTCGTGTCGGGCACCAATCTCGACGACCTGGGGGAATACCGGCCCGGCTTGCGCGCGGCGGAAGATCATGGCGTGCGCCATCCGTTTGTCGAGGTCGGCGCGAGCAAGGACATGGTGCGCGCCATGGCGCGCGAACTCGGACTGGGCGCCGTGGCCGAATTGCCCGCCGCGCCCTGCCTTTCGAGCCGCATCGAAACGGGGATAGTCATCGACGCGGCGACGCTTTCCCTGG
>JAPLRD010000386.1 GCA_026399375.1 Pseudomonadota bacterium | reverse complement strand
CATGAGCACCCATATCTGCTCCAACTGCGGACACGAGGAGCATGTTTTCGGCGCGGGCGGGGCGGCAAAGATGTGCAAGGATTACAAGGCCGAATTTCTCGGGGCGCTGCCGCTCGATATCCGCATCCGCGAGCAGGCCGACTCGGGCAAGCCCAGCGTGGCGGCGGATCCGGACGGCCCCATCGCGGAAACCTACCGCAAGATCGCGCGCCGCGTCGCGGTGAAGATTTCGGAGCAGGCGAAGGACATGACTTCGAAGTTCCCGACCATCGTGGTCCAAAACACCTAGCCCGCGGTGCTGTCCTCATGACTATCAAAGCCGACAAGTGGATCCGCCGCATGGCGGCCGAGCACAATATGATCGCCCCGTTCGAGCCGGGACAGGTGCGCACGGTCAACGGGCAGAAGATCGTGTCCTACGGCACTTCGAGCTACGGCTACGACATCAGTTGCTCGGATGACTTCAAGATTTTCACCAACATCAACTCGACCATCGTCGATCCGAAGAACTTCGACGAGAAATCGTTCGTCGACTTCAAAGGGGATGTCTGCATCATCCCGCCCAATTCCTTCGCGCTGGCGCGCACGGTCGAATATTTCCGCATCCCGCGCAACGTGCTCACGGTCTGCCTAGGGAAATCGACCTACGCGCGCTGCGGCATCATCGTCAATGTCACCCCGTTCGAGCCCGAGTGGGAAGGCTATGTGACGCTGGAATTTTCCAATACCACGCCCTTGCCGGCGAAGATCTATGCCAACGAGTGTGTGGCCCAGGTGGTGTTCTTCGAGTCGGACGAGGTGTGCGAAACCTCGTACAAGGACCGCGGCGGAAAATATCAGGGGCAACAAGGCGTGACGCTGCCCAAGATTTGATCAAGCCGGCGGAAGCTCCGCTGCAGCGAGCACTTTGATTTCGACCCCGCCAAGGGTGACGACCTGACCGATGCGGATCTTGCAGGTCTTGCGCAACTCTTCGCTTCCATCCACCAGGACGCCGCCGGCCGCCACCAGCGCTTTCCCGGCGCCCCCGCTGTCGGCGAGCCCGGTGAGTTTGAGCAACTGGTTCAACTGGACGAACTCGCGGTTCAGGCAGAACTCGATGTGTTGCATAGCGCCTCTTCGAAAAAATTGCGGGCCGCGGTCGCGAGCCTTCGAAAAACCGGGCTTACGCCTGTTTTCCCAAGACTAACATTGCGCCGCGCTCCGCGATCATCAAAGTGGGCGAATTCGTATTGCCGGAAGTGATGGCCGGCATGATGGACGCATCGATCACGCGCAGGCCTTCGATGCCGCGCACGCGCAATTGCGGGTCGACCACCGCGTTCGTGTCCTCCGCGCGCCCCATCCTGCAGGTGCCCACCGGATGGAAGATGGTCGTGCCCACATTGCCCGCGGCCTTGATCAGCTCTTCGTCGGTCTGGAAGGCGGGGCCAGGCAGGAATTCCTCCGGGGCGTATTTTTTCATCGTCTCGGTGCCGAGTACGACGCGGCGCGCAAGGCGCAGCGACTGAACCGCGATCGCCTGATCCTCCGGGGCAGAGAGGTAATTGAGTGTGATCGCGGGCGCCGCGCGCGGATCGGGGGATTTGATGCGTAGGTGGCCGCGCGAGGCCGGCCGCAGGTTGCACACGCTCGCGGTGAACGCCGGGAAGGGATGCAGGGGATCCCCGAATTTATCCAGCGACAGCGGCT
>JAPLRD010000178.1 GCA_026399375.1 Pseudomonadota bacterium | reverse complement strand
CGCGTCGGGCAGAGCCTGGCGCAGGCCTTCAAACAGAAGAAACCCTGAAATAGAAGGCGGAGCCAACCGCTGCGCGCACCCGTCGTGCGCATTCCAATCGCGCTACAATTCCTGCCCCCACAATCTTCGAGACTCCCATGGGCGAGAAGCATCCCGATTCAGGCATGGAGCGCAAGGTGGTCAAGGCCGCCTGCCCGCACGACTGCCCCGACACCTGCGGCATGCACATCAGCGTAGAGAACGGCGTCGCGGTCAAGGTCGAAGGCGCGAAGGACATGCCCTTTACCCAGGGCACGCTGTGCACCAAGGTGGCGCGCTATCTCGACCGTACCTATTCCAAGGACCGCGTGTTGTATCCAATGAAGCGCCTCGGTGCGAAAGGCGAAGGCAAGTTCCAGCGCATTTCCTGGGACGAGGCGCTGGACACCATCGCGGCGAAATTCAAGGAGATCGCGGCCTTCGATCCGCAGGGCATCCTGCCCAGCAGCTATGCGGGCACCATGGGGCTGGTGCAGTACGCGTCCATGGACCGGCGCTTTTTCCACAAGCTGGGTGCGACGCTGCTCGAGCGCACGCTGTGTTCATCGGCGGGCAGGGCGGGCGTGAAAGTCACGCTCGGGGGTTCGGTCGGCATGGATCCGGAGCGCTTCGAGGATGCCAGGCTGATCCTCATCTGGGGCTCCAATCCGGTTGTGTCCAATCTGCACCTCTGGTCGCGCGTGCAGGAGGCGAAGCGCCGCGGCGCCAGGGTGATTGCCATCGACCCCTACCGCAGCCTGACCGCGGTGAAGTGCGACCAGCACGTCGCTCTCCTGCCGGGCACCGATGCGGCGCTGGCGCTGGGCATGATGCACGTGATCATCGCCGAAGGCTTGCACGACGCGGATTACGTGGCGCGGCACACGCTGGGATTCGCCGAACTGAAAGAGCGGGTAAAGGATTACCCGCCGGAAAAAGCCGCCGCGATCTGCGGCCTGACGCGCGGCGAAGTCGTTGCCCTCGCGCGCGAATATGCGGGCACGCACCCGGCCGCGATCCGGCTTAATTTCGGCATGCAGCGCCACTCCGGCGGTGGCATGGCGGTGCGCGCTGTCACCTGCCTGCCCGCTCTCGCGGGCCAGTGGCGCGACGCGGCAGGGGGAGTGTTGCTCGCCACGGGCGATTTTTACGGTTTGAATCACGCCGCACTTGAGCGGCCTGACCTGATACCGAACAAGCCGCGCACCATCAACCTGTCCGCACTGGGCGATGCACTCACCGCGGCCGAGCCGCCGGTGCGCGCGATTTACGTCTACAACAACAACCCGGTGGCGGTGTGCCCGGACTCGCAGAAGGTGATCGCGGGCTTCAAGCGCGAAGACCTGTTCACCGTGGTGCACGAAATTTTCCTCACCGACACCGCCGACTACGCCGACATCGTGCTGCCGGCGACGACGCAGCTCGAGCACTACGACGTGCACAAGTCATACGGCCACCTGTACGTGCTCGCCAATACGCCGGCGATCGCGCCGCTGGGCGAGTGCAAGCCGAACAGCGAGGTGTTCCGCCTGCTCGCGGCGCGCATGGGATTTACCGAAGCGTGCTTCAGCGATTCGGACGAGGATATCTGCCGCCAGGCGCTCGAGTCGACGCATCCGCGCATGGCCGGCATCGGGTGGGACGCGCTGAAGGAGCGGGGCTGGCAGCGGCTCAATGTGCCGGCTCATTTCGCGCCCTTTGCCGAAGGCAATTTTCCCACGCCGTCAGGCAAGTGCGAATTCTGGAGCCAGACGGCGCTGGACTCGGGGCTGGACCCCTTGCCTGCCTATGTGCCGCCGCGCGAATCCGTGCAAAGCGCGCCGCAGCTGGCAAGGAAATATCCGCTCGCCTTCATCTCGCCGCCGGCGCGCAATTTCCTCAATTCTTCTTTCGCCAACCTTGCGTTTGCGCTGAAGGAGGCGGGCGAACCGACACTCGACATCCATCCGGCCGACGCCGCACCGCGCGCCATCGTCGACGGGGACAAGGTGCGTATCTATAACGGGCGCGGTTCGTTCGTGACGCGGGCGCGCGTGTCGGACCGGGCGCGCGAGGGGGTGGTGGCTGCGCTATCGGTGTGGTGGAGGAAGCTTTCTCCCGATGGGCGCAACGCCAACGACGTCACCTCGCAGGCGCTCGCTGACATGGGCGGGGCGGCGACTTTCTACGATTGCCTGGTCGAGGTCGAAAAAGCGACGGGAAACTAGATCAAGGCTTGCCGCTACACGAAGGGATGCTTCCCTCCGGGCGGCGGGCGCTCACACCGGGGGCGTCGAACCGTAATCCGGGGGCGTGCTCCGGCCTTTTGCCCGCGCGAGGCAGGCCTCGACCGATTCCAGCAACTGATCGCGTGTCACCGGTTTGGTCAGGTAATCCGCCGCACCCAGTTCCACCGCCTTGGCCATGGCGTCGCCGTCGCTGCGGCCTGAGAGCAGGATGACCGGGATCGATGCAGTGCTCTCGTCTCCGTGCAAGAGCGCCAGCAACTCGAAGCCGTCGAGAAACGGCATGTTTACATCGGAGATGATGAGATCCGGCGGATCCGCCAGCAACGCCCGTCCGCCGGTGACGCCGTCCTCCGCCACCTGCACCTTGTAGCCTTTTGCCGCCAGGTGAAGGCGCAGCAGGTCGCGAAAACCGTCGTCGTCGTCGATGATGAGGGTTTCTTGCAAAACGAGGGCAGGTATCCCCCCGTTCTCTCCTGAATGAGGCGCCATTTCGATTACCCGAAATGACCTCCCAAAAAAGCATACGGGAAATTATTCTACTGGAATTGGTGGCGACGGTCGCCTGATTTCGCGACCGGCACTTCTACACGGGGGCGGTCATGCTCGTCGTGTAAGATCGCGTGTCGCCGAAACAAGCCGCCGACCGCAGTGGCGCTGGCGGCTTTTTTGTGGAGTTTTCATGCAGAAAAATCAGCTCAAGGGCGTGGCGATCATGCTCATGACGGTGCTCATCTGGGGCGCAACCTTCCCCGTGGCGAAGAGCGCGCTGCAATCCATGGATGCGTACTGGATGTCGAGCATCCGCTACGGCCTCGCGGCCCCCTTGTTCATCGCCATACTGTACTGGCGCGAGGGCGCCGCGGCGCTGGGCTACCGCGGAAAGTTTCTGCGCGCAGCCTTTTTCGGGGTCATCGGCTTTACCGGGTTCTCCAGCCTTGTATTCGTCGGCCTGACCTGGTCGCGCCCCGAGCACGGGGCGATCATCATGGCGCTGCAAACGCCGATGACCGCGTTCGCACACTGGGCGCTGAAGGGCGCGCGGCCCGCAAACTTCACCCTGGGCTGCGTTGCAGTTGCGATCCTGGGAGTGATCATGGTGATCACCAAGGGAGATCTCGTGCACACGTTTTTGGGCGGGACGCTGCTCGGAGACGGGCTGATTTTTCTGGGCGCCATGAGCTGGGTGGTCTATACCGTGGGTGCCGTCAGCTTTCCCGGTTGGTCGGCGTTGCGCTTCACCGCGCTGACGGCACTGCCCGGGACGGCAGGCATACTCGCCGTCGCCGGAATTGCGACGGCCGCCGGCTACGCGAACGTTCCTGATGCGTCGACGGTGATATCCATCGGCTGGGAACTCACCTACCTTTCCTTGCTTACGGTCGTGCTCGCGGTGCTGCTTTGGAACATGGCGGTCGGATACCTCGGCGCCTTGAACGCCATGCTGCTCGGCAATCTGGTGCCCGTCGTGACCTTCGGCATCCGCATTCTGCAGGGATACCGCTTCGACACGATAGAACTGGCGGGCGCGGCCCTGGTGGTGGCCGCGCTCATCGCCAACAATCTGTACCTGAGAGCGCCTAGCGGAAATTCCGCTAGGCGGCTGACTTAGGGGAGCACGAGGGGAAGTATCCTCTCGTGTCGTTATGAGGCCTGAGAAAACGCTGAACGAATATTCCTGCTGCGGCCGGCAGGGGAATTTGGTATAAAGCCGTAACTCGTTTTTTAACGGAGTGGTTAATTTGCTCTATACCTTGCATGAAATGAGTCACGCCGCGCTGACGCCTTGGCAGATGTTGGCCAGCATGAACGCCAGCATCTTCAGCCACCCCTTCAGTCCTCTCACCTATTCCCCCCTGAGCCGCAAGATCGCCGCCGGCAGCGAGCTCTTCGTCCGGGTCACCCAGCGCTATCACAAACCCGAGTTCGGCATCCACGAAGTCCAGATCGGCGGCAAAGCCGTGGGCGTGAGCGAAACGGTCGCCGTCGACAAGCCGTTCTGCAAGCTGCTGCATTTCAGGCGCGACCTCGGCGCGTGCCGGGGTTCGCAAACGGCGAAGGCCGATCCGAAAGTGCTGCTGGTCGCGCCCTTGTCCGGTCACCACGCCACGTTGCTGCGCGAAACGGTGCGTACGCTCCTGCTCGATCACGACGTCTACATCACCGATTGGGTGGACGCGCGCATGGTGTCGCTGTTCCACGGCGCCTTCCACCTCGACGATTATGTGGATTACGTGCGCGAATTCATCGACTTTCTCGGGCCGGACGTCAACGTGATTTCGGTGTGCCAGCCCACGGTGCCGGTGCTGGCAGCGATTTCGCTGATGGCCGACGCAAATGAGCGGATCAAGCCGCGCACCATGATCATGATGGGCGGACCGATTGATGCCAGGCGCAGCCCGACCGCGGTCAACAACCTCGCCACCAAGAAGCCTCATTCCTGGTTCAAGAGCAACGTGATTCAGCGCGTGCCGGCGAAATACCCCGGTTTCATGCGCCAGGTCTATCCGGGCTTCCTGCAGCACATGGGCTTCGTCGCCATGAATCCATCGCGCCACGCCGACGCGCACCGGGATTTCTACAATCACCTGATCGAAGGCGACGGTTCCTCGGCCGCGTCGCACCGCGCTTTCTACGACGAATACAACGCCGTGCTCGACATGCCGGCCGAGTACTACCTCGACACCATCAAGACCGTGTTCCAGGACTTCTCGCTTCCCAACGGGCGCATGCAGGTGCGCGGGCAGTTGGTGCGGCCGCAGGCGATCAGCAAGACGGCGCTGCTGACCATCGAAGGTGAACTGGACGACATTTCCGGTAACGGTCAGACGAAGGCGGCGCACGCGCTGTGCACCGGCATCCCGGCGAAGAAGCGCGAGCACTATCTCGCGCCCGGCGTCGGGCATTACGGCATTTTCAGCGGCCGGCGCTATCGCGAGATCATCTACCCCCGCATACGGGATTTCATCCGGCGTCACGCCGGATAACCAGGCGGCAGGCCCGGAATGCTTACCGGCTCGCGCTTGATGCGCGCGGGTTCAGCTGTCCTCCGCCACCGGAGGAAGGTCGCCTGCAGCGGAAGATATCCTCTTTGAGGGCGCGTACTGGGAGACCTGCTGGTCGATCGCGCCGAAGATGCTGTTGCCTGCGGCGTCGAACATCTCGATGCGCACCCGATCGCCGAACTTGAGATAGGGCGTCGCGGGCTTGCCATCTGCGATGGTCTCGATCGCCCGCTTCTCCGCGATGCAGGCCGATCCGGTACTCCGATCCGCATTGGACACGGTGCCCGAGCCGATAATGGCGCCGGCGCCCAGCACGCGCGTCATGGCGGCGTGTGAAATCAGCTTCGGGAACTCGAACGTCATATCGACGCCGGCGTTGGGCCGGCCGAGTTCTTCACCGTTGACCTGCACCACCAGCGGCAGGCTCATCTTGCCGCCGTCCCAAGCTGCGCCGAGTTCGTCCGTGGTCACCGCCACCGGCGAAAAGGCCGACGAGGGCTTGCTGTGGAAGAAGCCGAAACCCTTCGCCAGTTCCGCCGGCACCAGTTCGCGCAGCGAGACGTCATTTGCGAGCATCACCAGGCGAATGCAGTCCTCGGCCTTCTTCGCCGGCAAGCCCATGGGGACGTCGCCCGTCACCACCGCAATTTCCGCTTCGAGGTCTATGCCCCACTCTTCCGACTCGAGCACGATGTCGTCGCAGGGTCCGAGAAACGCGTCCGATCCACCCTGGTACATCAGCGGATCCCGGCGGTAGGACTTGGGCATGTCCGCCCCGCGCGCTTTGCGTATCAGCTCGGCGTGGTTGGTATAGGCAGAGCCGTCTGCCCACTGGTAGGCGCGCGGCAGGGGGGAAGCGCATTGCTTCGGGTCGAATTCGAAGGCGCGGCCGCCGGGGGAGCGGTTGAGCGCATCGTAGCGGTCGGTGAGCTGCGGCGAAGCGTAATCCCAGTCGTCCAGCGCCGCCTGCAGCGTGGGCACGATGTCGTCGGCCTTGATCGCATGCTTGAGGTCGCGCGCTACGACGATCAGCGTGCCGTCGCGGGTTCCGTCCTTGAGTGTGGCGAGTTTCATGTCGGGGTCATCTTCTTGTGGAGCCGCATTTTAACCGTTTGTGCCTTTGGACGGCTCGGTCTTCATTGGCGGAAGTTCGCTGAACTCGAGCATGAAGCGGCGGTCTATCCAGTCCTTCCAGCGCCACACCCAGCTGCCTCTCAAGCAGAGCGTTCCGCGCGAGGCCACGGCATAGCGGTCGCCGGTGCTGATCAGCGCCAGCCAGCGGCGCTGCGGGTGGTAGGGTTCGAGCGGCCGGCCAGCCGCGGTGCGGCGCAGATTCTCCGCCAGCGGCGGTCCCTGGCGCACGGCGAACACCCCGGCCTTCTCCAATGGGTGGTTCACCATCGCGGCGATGTCGCCAGCGGCAAATATCTTCGGGTCGCTTACCGTCTGCAAAGTGTCGGTCACCTGAATGCAGCCGTCCGCATCCAGGGCGAGGCCGGTTTCGCGCAGCCACGGTGCTCCGCCGGCGCGCGTGACCCAGACTATTTCGTCTGCGTCGATTATTTCGCCACCCGCGGGCCGCAGGCGCCCCGCGAAAACCTGTGTGACTTCGGCGTTGCGATGGAGAACGACGCCGCGCGCGGCGAGCACGCGTTCGAACGTGCGGCGCACCGACGCGTTGTGGGTCGGCAGGATGACCGCACTGCTGGTGAGCAGATGGAAACTGAGTTCGTCCGGGTTGCGTCCCGCCGCGCGCAACTCGTCGCGCAGGCGGTACTGCATGGCCAGCGTCAGTTCCACCCCGCCGGCGCCGGCGCCGACGACCGCGATGCGCGTGGGCCCCGAGTGTTCCCGCACGCGCGCGAGCAGCAGCAGCCAGCGATCGTTGAAGCCGTTGATCGGCTTGACCGGCACGGCGTGTTCCGCAGCGCCGGGCACGTTGCCCATCTGCGGCGTGGAGCCGATATTGATCGACAACGTGTCGTATGGCACCGGCGGACGATTGCGGCAGAGCACCTTGCCTGCATCGCGGTCAAGGCCCAGCGCTTCGTCGCGGAAGAAACGCGCGCCGGCAAACCGCGCCAGCTTTGCGAGGTCGATGTGGACTTCGTCGTAACTGTAATGTCCCGCGATATAGCCCGGCAGCATCCCCGAATAGGGCGTGTGCGTGTCGCGGCAGATCACGGTCAGGCGGACCCCGGGTTCGGGGCGCATGCCGAAGCGCTTGAGCACGCCCACGTGACTGTGGCCGCCGCCGACTAGTACGATATCTCTAAGGATTGGTTGGTCCGGCGCTTGCATTACGACGACCTGATTATGGGTGACCTTCCAGCGTTGAATGATAGTGCATAATCGACGCTCCGCCGGAGGAGGCGGGCGAATTCGCGGGCGTGGAAGAGTTCTTCTCTGGGCAACATGGAAAAAGTACGTGTATCGAAACTGATGTCGGAACAGGGTCTGTGCTCGCGCCGCGAGGCCGACGCCTATATCGAGCGCGGCTGGGTGTTCGTGAACGGCGAGCGTGTCACCGAGCTCGGCACCCGCGTCGACCCGTCGAGCAAGATCACCCTGAACAAGGCCGCACAGGCGAGCCAGCTAGCGCGCGTGACCATCCTGCTGAACAAGCCCATCGGTTATGTGTCGGGACAGGCGGAGCAGGGCTACAAGCCGGCCGCGAGCCTGATCAAGGCCGAATCGCAGGTGCGCGGCGACCTTGCGCGCGAGCGCTTCACGCCTATGCACCTGAGGGGGCTTGCTCCCGCCGGACGCCTCGACATCGACTCGCAGGGCCTGCTGGTGCTGACGCAGGACGGGCGCATCGCCAAACAGTTGATCGGAGAGAATTCGGCGGTCGACAAGGAATATCTGGTGCGGGTGAAGGGCGGCTTGTCGAAGGCCGGGCTGGCGTTGCTGAATCACGGGCTTTCGCTGGACGGGGAGGCGCTGCGGCCGGCGCAGGTGGGATGGCTCAACCAGGATCAGTTGCGCTTCGTCTTGCGCCAGGGCAAGAAGCGTCAGATCCGGCGCATGTGCGAGCTGGTCGGCCTGGAAGTGGTGGGCTTGAAGCGCATCCGCATCGGCAGGGTAAAGCTGGGCGATCTGCCCGTCGGTCAATGGCGTTATCTGCGCGAGGAGGAGACTTTCTGATTGAACGTGCGCGAGGTCAGCCGCGGGCCTTCATCGCGTGTGCGAGATCGCACAACTCCTGCAGATGGCGGTCCGCTATGCCGCAGTCGCGCAGGGCTTCCGCGGTGTGCAGCAGATAGTCTATCCCCGGCCCCATGCGGCCGTGGCAGGTCATCAGCCGCTCGATGATGGTTTGCGTCGGCAGGCGGCCGGCGTAGGACGGACTGGCGCGATTGATGGTGAACGTGATGGCGCGAAACCGGGTATTGCCGTCGCTCACCTGTACCCAGCGCGGAATATAGGCGCCCAGCATCATCTCGCGCCGCCATATCAGGCGCAATTCGTTCTCGACGTGATCCGGGGCAATGCGGTAGGCGACGCCGCGGCAGCGCCCGCCGCGGTCCAGTCCCAGCACCAGTCCCGGCCTGTCTGGCGTGCCGCGGTTGATGCGCGACCACAGGCAGAAGCTGCGGTGATAACCATGGGTGGTGACGACGCGCTTTTCCTCAAAATGGAACAGCGGATTCCACACCAGCGAACCGTAACCGAATACCCAGCAATCCGCACCGGCCTCGGTCTGCTGCAGGATTTGCCATAGCGATTCCTCCAGTTCGGCATCGCTCAGCAGGTGCGGTCCCAGTGGCGTCTGCGCCAGCTCTTCGCGGATGCGATTGCGTTCGAGGTCGGCTCGGGTGAGACCCATTTGGCGCGAATGCTAGGCTGCCCGTGCAGCCTGCTCCGGCGGCGCGTTGAATTTCGCCAGCAGTTCGGCGCGCAACTTTTCCGCCTGCTTCAGATGGCGCATCTTCACGTGCCCGTAGCCGCGTATCGTCTCGGGGACGCTGGCGATTTCGACGGCAAGCGCGTGGTTCGCGGGCGCGAGTTTCTCCAGCAACTGCCCCATCGTGGCGGCATACTCGGTGACCAGGGCGCGCTCGGTGCGGCGCTCCTCGGCGCCGCCGAAGATGTCCAGCGCAGTGCCGCGCAGCCCTTTCAATTTCGCCAGCAGGCCGAAAGCGCGCATCATCCACGGGCCAAACCTGGATTTCTTCGCTTCGCCGGTCGCCGGATCGGGTTTGTTCAGTATGGGCGGCGCAAGGTGGAACACCACCTTGTAGTCGCCCTCGAACATGCCATCTATTTTCTGCATGAACGCCGGATCCGAGTGCAGGCGCGCGACCTCGTACTCGTCCTTGTAGGCCATGAGTTTGGCGTAATAGCGCGCGACCGCCTCGGTGAGTTTGCTTCCACCGGTTTTCTCGGATTCGATGCGCCGCACTTTGTCGACCAGTTCCCTGTAGCGCGCCGCATAGGCCGCGTCCTGGTAGGCGGTGAGAAATTCCATCCGGCGCGCCACGAGCTCGTCCGCATTGCGCGAAAAATGCTGGCTCAGCGGGATGACTTCGGCCGGTGCGGCGATCTTTTCCACGCGTGCCAGATCCATCGCGGCGCGCCGGCCCCAGACGAAGCTTTTCAAATTGAATTCGACCGATATGCCGTTCAGCTGGATCGACTTTTCGATCGCCGCGCTGGAAACGGGCACCCAGCCTTTTTGCAGGGCGTAGCCGAGCATGAACATATTGGTGGCGATGGAATCGCCCATCAGGTTGGTGGAGATGCTGCCGGCGGAAATGAGCTCCACGTTGTCCTTGCCGCAGGCATCGGCGAGCTCGCGCTGCAGGCTCCCTGTGGGGAGCTGCCAGTTCGGATTGCGCACGAACTCCGCCGTCGGCGCCGTCGTGGCGTTGATCACCGCGCGGGTCCTGGGCGCGCTCATCTTGGCGAGCGCCTCCGGACTCGCCGCGACCACCAGGTCGCAGCCGATCACCAGGCTTGCCTCGCCGGTGCCGATTCGGGCGGAATACAGATCCTCGGGCCTGCTCGCGATGCGCACGTGCGACATCACCGGCCCGCCCTTTTGCGCCAGTCCGGACATGTCGAGCACGGTCACGCCCTTGCCCTCGACATGCGCCGCCATCGCCAGAATCTGGCCTATGGTCACCACCCCCGTGCCGCCGATGCCGGTGACGAGCACGGCGTAGGTGCCGTCCATGGTTGCAAGCGCAGGTTCGGGCAAGGCGGGAAAATCATCGGCCGTCTTCGCCATCCCCGCCTTGGCTTTCTTGACGGAGCCGCCTTCCACCGTGACGAAACTGGGGCAAAAGCCTTTGACGCAGGAGTAGTCCTTGTTGCAGGTCGACTGGTTGATGCTGCGCTTGCGCCCGAATTCGGTCTCCAGCGGTTCGACCGACAGGCAGTTGGACTTGTCTGAGCAGTCGCCGCAGCCCTCGCACACCATCTCGTTGATGACGACGCGCTTGGCGGGATCGGGAAAGGCGCCGCGTTTGCGCCGGCGGCGCTTTTCCGAGGCGCAGGTCTGATCGTAGATGATGGCCGATACGCCCGTCACCTCGCGCAGTTCGCGCTGCACCGCGTCCAGATCGTCGCGGTGGCGCACGCTCACGCCGGGCGCCCAGTTGGTGCCTGACGGGTATTTTTCCGGTTCGTCGGTGACAATGACGATGGGGCTTACACCCTCGGCGGCGATCTGGCGCGATATCGTCGGCGGATCGATCGGCCCGTCGTGCTTCTGTCCGCCGGTCATGGCGACTGCGTCGTTGAACCGGATCTTGTAGGTGATGCTGACCTTTGCCGCGCAGGCAGCACGGATCGCCATCAGCCCGGAGTGGTAATAGGTGCCGTCTCCGAGGTTGGCGAAAATATGTTTGGTGTTGGAGAACGGCGCCTGCCCTATCCAGGGGGCGCCTTCGCCGCCCATATGGGTGAAGGTCGAGGTGCTGCGGTCCATCCACACCGCCATGAAGTGGCAACCGATACCGGCCGTGGCGCGACTGCCTTCGGGCACCCGGGTCGAGGTGTTGTGCGGGCAGCCGGAGCAGAAGTAGGGTTGGCGCACCGAAAGAGTCTGCGGCTTGGCGAGCGCTTTCTCCTTGAACTCGAGAAATGCGAGCCGCTCGCGGTAGCGGCCTCCGAGTTGCCGGTCCATGCCGAGCTTGCCCAGCCGGTTGGCGATCGCCTTGGCGATGAGCGCCGGCGAAAGCTCGTAGGTCGCCGGCAACTGCCAGATTCCCGCCGGCTGCCCGGGGATATGGCTCCATTCGCCGTGATCGTCGAACTTGCCGACTACATGCGGTGGCCGTTGATCGCCGCGCCAAGCGTACAGTTCTTCCTTGATCTGGTATTCGATGAGCTGGCGCTTTTCCTCGATCACCAGGATTTCTTCCAGTCCCTGGGCGAACTTGCGTGCGCCCTGCGGCTCCAGCGGCCAGTTCATGGCCACTTTGTACACGCGGATGCCAAGGTTGCGCGCAGCGTTCTCGTCTATGCCCAGGTCCTTCAATGCCTGCATGGTGTCGCCGTGGGATTTCCCGGTTGTCACGATGCCCAGGCGGGCGCGCGGCGAATCCCAGACGATTCGATCGAGGCCGTTGGCGCGCACGTAGGCCAGCGCCGCGTACACCTTGTAATTGAGCAAGCGCGCTTCCTGCTCGAGAAATCCGTCCGGCCAGCGGATGCCCAGGCCGCCCGGGGGCATTTCAAAATCTGTCGGAATTTTCACCTGCACCCGGTGCGGATCGATATGGACCGAGGCGCCTGATTCGACCACGTCGGTGACGCACTTGAACCCCACCCACACTCCGGCGTAGCGCGACATGGCGAATCCGTGCAGCCCGTAATCCAGATATTCCTGCACGCTGGCCGGGTTCAGCACCGGAATGCAGCATGCCTTGAGAATATGTTCGCTCTGATGCGCCACTGTGGAGGACTTCGCGGCGTGGTCGTCACCGGCAAGCACCAGCACGCCGCCGTACTTGGAGGTGCCGGCCGAATTGGCGTGCTTGAACACGTCGCCGCAGCGGTCCACGCCCGGGCCTTTGCCGTACCACATGGCGAACACGCCGTCGTATTTGGCGTCGTTGAACAGATTGAGCTGCTGCGTCCCCCAGATGGAGGTCGCGGCCATGTCTTCGTTCACGCCGGGATGAAACTTGATGTGATGCGCCTCGAGGTACTTCTTCGCGCCGTGCATCCCCTGGTCGATCCCGCCCAGAGGGGAGCCGCGATAGCCTGAAATGAATCCCGCGGTGTTCACGCCCACGGCGAGGTCGCGCTCGCGCTGCATCATCGGCAGGCGCACCAGCGCCTGGGTGCCGGTCAGGAAGACGCGTCCGGAATCCAGCGTGTACTTGTCGTCCAGCGTGACTTCGTGGAGCTTGGCTGGGGCATTCATTGTCGAGGGATCTCCTTGCTGGGGAAACGTTCGCCGAAACCTCCAAGAGAACGCATTTTTTGACAGTTAGTATAAGCTGGGGTTTCGGAAATATCTTGCCTTTTTGTGTCCCGGTATAGGACGATCGGGCATGTCAATTTCCGCGCGGCGGTAGTGGTTTATTTCGTTATTGACAAGCCAATCCATCATGAACACATCCGAAGTCATCATTCAGTATCTTGCCGCTGCAGGCATACGCCATATCTTTGGTTATCCAGGGGACCCGTCGGTCGAATTTCTGGAGGCGGCGCGCCGCGAAGGCATGCGCTTCGTCCTTGGGTCGCGCGAGGGCACAGCAGGCCTGATGGCCGAAGCCTACGGCCAGCTTACGGGCCGCCCCGGAGTTTGTTTGTCGACACTGGGACCTGGTTCGACCAACCTGGTCAACGCCGTGGCGAACGCCTATCTCGACCGTGTTCCGATGCTGGCGATCTCGGGTCAGATCGAACGCAAGCGCGAACCGTATTTCACGCACCAGGTGGTGGATCACAACCGCCTGTTCTCGCCGATCAGCAAATGGACCACGGCGGTGCAACCGAACACCGTCGGCACCATCATGCGCAAGGCGCTGCGCATCGCCACGGCCGAGCGCCCGGGGCCGGTCCACATCACCACGGCGGGCGACGTGGTCGGGGCCGAAGCGACGGATTGTGAGGTCTCGCTGCCGCCCATGCGCGCGGCGCGAACGCCGCAGTTATTTTCCACCGGCGCGGCGGAGTCCGACCCGGTCAAACGCATCAAGTCTGCACGCCGGCCCGTCATCCTGGCGGGCATTTCCGCGGTGTGGAGCGGCGCAACGGCAGCGCTGGTGCGCCTGGCGGAAACGATAGGCGCACCGGTCGTGGTTTCGCCGATGTCCAAGGGCGTGATGCCCGAGGACCATCCGCTCTATGCAGGCACGCTGGACATGGCGTGCAACAAATTCGTCTGGGATTTTCTGAAAGGAGCCGATCTCCTGCTGGCTGTCGGCTTCGATGCGGTCGAGCTGATCAAACCCTGGCCGCTTGCCATGCCTATCATTCATATAGACACGGTGCCGAACACCGACCAGATCTACCAGGCGGACCTGGAAATCGTCGGTGACATTGCGGACATATTGGAGGCGATTGCGGCTGCCTGCGGCAGTCTCGAACGCTGGAGCGCGGCCGAGGTCGCCGCGCATCGCGGAAAACTGACAGAGTTGTATTACGCGGGCAGGGTGGCGGGTCGTCTGAATCCGACCGATGTGGTCGACGTCTTGCGCGGCGCCATGCCCCGAGACACGGTGGTTTCGACCGATGTCGGCTCGCACAAGATGCTGATCGGACAGGGGTGGACGAGTTACAGCCCCCGTGCTCTGCTGATGACCAACGGTCTGTCCTCGATGGGATTTTCGCTGCCCGCTGCGATCGCCGCCAAACTGGTGCATCCGGAGAAACCTGTCGTCTGCTTCGTCGGCGACGGCGGTCTGGCGATGGTCCAGGCCGAACTACGCGTCGCCTCCAGCCTGAAGCTGGATCCCGTCGTCGTCGTTTTCTGCGACAACAGCCTGAACCGGATCGAGCTGAAACAGATGGCGCGGCAGTATCCGAGCTGGGGAACGGTGATAGAACCGACCGACATCAGCATGCTGGCGCGATCCATGGGTTGCGATGGAGTCGCCGTGGACAGCATCAAGGGACTCGAAAGCGCGCTGACGGGGGGGCGCGCCAAGGATCGCCCCTTGGTCATAGGGGCGCGGATAGATCCGGCGCAGTACGCGGCTCAGTTCTGAGAGTTCATTCCAATATGAACTAGGGGGCGCTCCCTTCGCGTTTCGTTAATCTTGCGGCTACTCGCTTAGCCAGCGGCGCAAGGCAGGATTCACTTCTGCCGGCTTCTCCAGGGTGGAAAGGTGGCCGCAGTCGTCGATGACTTCGAGCTTTGCCCCCCGGATGCCAACTGCCATGTCCTCATGCCTGGCCAAAGGCGTCAACGCATCCTGCCGGCCGCAAAGAACCAG
>JAPLRD010000276.1 GCA_026399375.1 Pseudomonadota bacterium | reverse complement strand
GTCGAGTCTTTGCATGAAGGGCAATGTTTTTTGTGTTGCTCCGAAATCGATCCAGCGCCCGAGCAGATCGCGCGCGGCGGAGGAAAATTTCTGCGCCATCTGTACAACCAGGGACGGACTCACTTTGGTCGTAAATCCGAGGTCGCTGCGCGACTGCGCGTGAACCGCGATGGCACAAACCAGCGCGCCTGCGAAAACGCCGGCGGCGATCCGCAATATCGACGCCCTCCGGCCCCGCGCGCGCGGCGCGCCCGCATGCCGCCCGGCCGGCACAAGGCGGCCTGCGGCTGCGGATATGAAAAAAGAGGGCATCGAGCTGCGCATTGACCGGAAATTCGACACTGCAGTGAGTCATTGTAAGTGATTCCCGGCAAGCTTCAATGCGGAAATTTCGGCTATGCTCGCCGGCATGAGCTCGATTCCCTCGCACATCGCCGGTATCGGCGCTTCCGCCGGAGGACTCGAAGCCATGCTGCCGATGTTCGCGCGGATGCAAAAAACCGGCCGTGTGGCCTACGTCGTCGCACAGCACATGGCGCACGACGGTCACAGCGATCTCGTCGTCCGCCTGATCGGCCGCGAATCGGCGTTACCGGTGGAACTCGCTGCTGAGGGCACGCGCCTGCGCCCAGACAACGTGTATGTCATCCCCGCCGGAAATGACGGGCGCGTGCGCGGCGGGACGCTGACGCTGTCCGATCCGGCACCGGAACACTTGTCCACCCCCTCGGTCAATGCGCTGCTTGCCTCCATCGCCGAATCCAGCGGCGGCGGCGCCATCGGCATCGTGCTTTCCGGAACCGGTTCGGATGGCGTAGTCGGGTGCCGTGCGATCAAGGCAGCCGGCGGAATGATCCTGGCGCAAGATCCGCAAGAAGCGAAGTTCGACGGCATGCCATCGGCCGCCATCGATGCGAAACTCGTCGACCGCGTCCTGCCAGCGGAGAAGATCGGCGAAACGCTCGCTGCCCTGTTCCCCGGCACTCCCGAAGCATCCCGCACAGACGCGCCGTCGGCAGTGTATCCCTTGTCCGCGCGAACCACCGCGCCGGACGGCTCCGAATCCGGGATAACCGGGGCGGCGCATGGTGAACTGGAACAATTGCTGCGCCAGGTGTTTGAAGCCACGGGCATCGATTTCTCCAGCTACAAGGAAGAGACCCTTCTGCGCCGGCTGGACAAGCGCAAGGCTACGCTGGGCGCGGTCTCGGCGGCGGCCTACCAGACGCTGATCCGGCGCGACCCGCAGGAACTGCGTACCCTGCAGCACTTGTTCCTGGTGTCGGTATCGTCCTTCTTTCGCGACAGGGAATCGTTTCGCGCCCTGGAGCGCTCGCTGGCCGGCGCGCTCGCCGAAAAGCGGGAAAACGAAGCGATCCGCGTCTGGGTGCCGGGCTGCGCCTCGGGCGAAGAGGCTTATACTCTGGCCATGATTCTTCACGAATTGCTGGACCAGTACCGGCGCCGGCATCCCGTCGCAATCACGGCGACCGATCTCAACCCGGACGCGCTGGCCATGGCGCGCGAGGGCGTGTATCGCCAGACGGCGTTGCGCGAGATGGACCTGCCGCTGCGCGAGCGCCATTTCGTCCCCAGGGGCCAGCATTTCGAGGTGAAGCCCGGGTTGAAAGCCTGCGTTCGCTTCGAGCAACGCGACGTGCTGGGCGGCGCACCAGCCGGCGAGCACGACCTCGTCAGCTGCCGCAATCTGCTGATCTACCTGAAAAGCCGCTTGCAGGACGAGCTCATCAAGAGCTTCCACCAGGCACTGCGCGCGCAGGGGCTGCTGTTCATCGGCCAGTCCGAATCGCTCGGCTTCGTCGGCAATGCCCTCTTCGCTCCGGTGGACCATTATCATCGCCTGTTCCGCCGGCGGCATTGATTCACCAGAAAGGAGAAGTCCCACATGAAAGGCCTGCTCACCCTGATCGAGCGTTTCAAGCTGAACAGCAAACTGATGCTGGGCTTCAGCTCCGGCCTCGTGATCGCCGCTGCGATCGGGTTTTACAGCTTGTCCACTCTCGCAAGCCTCGAAACCGAGATGGAAAGGATCTACGAAGCGGACCTGCTCGGCATTTCGCACATCAAGGAAGCGAACATCAACCTCATCTACATGGGCCGCGCGCTGCGGCAGATGATGATCGCGCAGGACGACGCCAGCCGCGACATGGCGCGCGCCCAGCTTCTGGCGGCGCGCGAAAGCCTGCGCAGCGAACTGGCCGAAGGGCGCAAGAGAATATTTCGGGCGGAAGCGATCGCGCGCCACGATCAGTTCACGCGAAATTTCCGCAAGCACAACGAAATGGTCGAACACGCGCTGGCTCTGATCGAGCGCGAGAAGGCCAATCCCTCTGCGGCAGCACATTTCATCACCAGCCCGGAGTACGTTGCCGCGGTGAATGCCGCCGATGACGATCTGACCGCGCTCACCAAGATCAAGGAAGCGGGGACCAAAGTGACCATCGAGGCAGCACGCCAGCGGGCGGAGGACGCACGCAGGACGGCGCTGCTGTTGATGGCAATCGGCATCGGCCTCGCCATAGGCTTTGGCGTACTGATCGGGGCCAGCATCAAGCGGCCGAACGAGCGCCTACGCAACTCAGTCGAAGAACTCGCCGCCGGCAAGATCGACACCCCCATTCCACACACCGATTATCCCAATGAAATCGGCGTCCTGGCCCGCGCCATCGGCGTTCTGCAGGAGATCTACCGCAAGGCCGACGCCCAGCACTGGGTGAAGTCGCACGTGGCCGAAATCAGCGCCGCCCTGCACCAGGCGGAGGATCTGCTCACCCTGACCCAGGCCGCCGTTTCCAGGATCGCCCCGGTGGTCAATGCCGGGCATGGTGCGTTTTATGTCACCGACGCCGAGGGACGCCACAACCTGCTGGCAAGCTACGCCCACCGGGAACGCAAGCATCTGAACAACAGTTTCGCCGCCGGCGAGAGCCTGGTCGGCCAGTGCGCAATGGAAAAGACCGCCATCGTGCTTACCGCGCCCAAGGACTACATACGCATCGGCTCCGGCCTCGGTGAAGGGCAACCGGCCTGCATCATCGTGCTGCCGGTGATTCACGCCGAGCGCGTCCTCGGCGTGCTCGAGTTCGCTTCGTTCCAGCAGTTCAGCGAACGCGACCGCGGCGTCCTGGAAGACCTGCTGCCGGTACTGGCCGCCAGCATGGAGATCCTGGACCGCAGCGCGCGGACAAAGGAGTTGCTCGTCGCAACTAAGGAACAGGCCGAGCGCATGGAAAAGCAGGCGGCCCAGCTCGAGGAGCAGCAGGTGGAGATGGAAGCGCAGCAGGCGGAGCTGTCCGAGGCCGAAAACTGGTTTCGCAGCATCATCGAAACCGCGCCGGACGGCATGCTGGTGGCCGACGACGGCGGCCGCATCCTGCTCACCAATCCGGCCGCAGAAACGCTGTTCGGCTACGCCCCGGGCGAACTGATCGGCGGCCAGATCGAACAACTGGTACCGGAGCGCGTGCGCGGCAAGCACGGGGAGTTGCGCGCGGATTTCATCGCCGAGGGGCTTAGCCGCGCCATGGGCGCAGGTCCGCGCGTGCTGGGCCTGCGCAAGGACGGCGGCGAGTTCGCCATCGCCGTGTCGCTGAGCCCGCTGCCCGAGCGTGGCGGCCGCGGCAAGTGCATCAGCATTTCGGTGCGCGCGGCCGGAGCCAGTGCGTAGCATGCGCAACCTGGACAGACACCA
Organism: Pseudomonadota bacterium; assembly: GCA_026399375.1. Lineage (GTDB taxonomy): Bacteria > Pseudomonadota > Gammaproteobacteria > Burkholderiales > SG8-39 > 2-12-FULL-64-23. The sequence continues at coordinate 1,569 of JAPLRD010000276.1, read as the reverse complement.
ATTCTTGCGCTAAATCAATATGATTTTGCCTGCCCTCTCTACAGTGAACAGATTCAATCGAGCGACAACGGAGGGAAGCTGACATGGCTGATAGCACAACCCAGGCAATCACATGGCGTGCGGATTTCGCAACCGGCGTCGGCATCATGGATGACCAGCACCGCGTACTGGTCAAAATGCTGAACGAGGCCAGTACGCAGCTCTCAGACACCAGCCCGCTCACGGAATACGAGAGCGTGGTCAAGGGGCTGCTCGGTTATGCCGGCTACCACTTCCAGACCGAAGAAAAGCTCATGGCGGAGTACGGCTACGAAAAGAACAAGGCCGTGCCGGCCGCAGAACACATCAAGGCACACAGGGGGTTCGCCGAGAAAGTGGTCATGACCCAGGACCAGCTGAAAGCCGGCAAGCGGATTCCGAAAGACGATCTGGTGAGTTTCCTGACCGACTGGCTGACCGACCACATCCTTCACACCGACAAGGAACTCGGCGCCTACCTTCGCGACAAGATGGCGCAGACCGCCGCAGGCAAGACCTGACCAACTGGCGCTTACATCCTGACCCAGCCCTGACCCGGAAGATGGGGGTAGCCGTGACCGGGATGCCTATTTCGCCAGCGCCGCCCGATAACAGAAAGTCCGCAGTCACCATGAAGGAGAAGACGCCGTGCAGACCCGCCGACTGATCATGGCTCTGGCCCTTGCCCTGGCACCGGCAACGGCTTTGGCGCAGCAGACCATCGTCATCAAATTCAGCCATGTGGTCGCCGCCGAAACGCCCAAGGGCAAGGGCGCCGAACATTTCAAGAAACTCGCCGAGGAACGCACCAAGGGCCGGGTGAAGGTGGAGGTCTACCCCAACAGCACGCTCTACCGCGACGTCGAGGAAATGCAGCCGCTGCAGGTCGGCGCGGTGCAGATGCTGGCGCCGACTTTCGCCAAGCTGGTCCCGCTGGGCGCCAAGGAGTTCGAGTTGTTCGATCTGCCTTATGTCTTCGCCAACTACAACGAACTGCACCGGGTTACGCAGGGTCCCATCGGCAGACAATTGCTGGGCAAGCTCGAGAACAAAGGCATCCTGGGCCTCGCCCTCTGGGACAACGGCTTCAAGCAGATGAGCGCCAACAAGCCGCTGAAATCACCGGACGATTTCAAGGGCCTCAAGATGCGCGTGCAGCAGGGCTCGCGCGCACTCGAGCTGCAGATGCGCGCCATGGGTGCGACGCCGCAGGGATTGCCGCTGTCCGAGGTGGCCAAAGCCGTCCAGGCCGGCGTGATCGACGGCACCGAGAATCCGCTGTCCAATTTCTACACGCAGAAGATTTACGAAGTGCAGAAATACCTGACGCTCTCCGACCACGGCTATCTGGGTTACGCCGTGATCGTAAACAAGAAGTTCTGGGACGGCCTGCCGCCCGACATACGCGCCACCCTCGAAGGCGCCATGAAGGACACCACAACGCTGGTGAACGACATCGCGAAGAAGGAAAACGACGACGCCCTGGAGGCGGTGAAGAAGTCCGGCAGGACGCAGATTCTCACCCTCACACCGCAGGAGAAGGGCGAATGG
>JAPLRD010000314.1 GCA_026399375.1 Pseudomonadota bacterium | reverse complement strand
TGTCTTCGGGCGTCGAAATCACGAGAATGTCGCGCACGCCGGCCAGCATCAGCGTCGACAGCGGATAGTAAATCATGGGCTTGTCGTAGATCGGCAACAGCTGCTTAGAGACGGCGTGTGTTACCGGGTACCTTCGGCAAACTTACCTTATAGGTTTGCTGTATCGCACGGCTGGCGTTGAAATCGCCACATTGATTGCATCGCAGGAGGAGTTGATCATGTGCAAGCTCGCGAACCACACGCGCCAGTTCGACGCCGCATTCAGGGCATGTCACCCAAGACAACGAGTTGCCAATGACAAGCAGCCGTTCCCGCAGAAGGTCGCGGCCGGCGTCGCGATGTTCGCCCTCCAGAAGTGCCATGCCGTTTATTTCTGCTTTGTCATGTTCCATCAGCCGGCACAACAGTGCGGTAGCACTGATTTGCGCCAGACTCATTCGCCGACTTCTTGATTTTCGATCACATTCAGAGCGCGCAGTACGGCATTGGCAATGTGCTGGTTGTGATCGGATAAATTCTTGATGGTTGAAGATCCGGTCGAATACAAATCGAAACTGAAATGCGCAGTTCTCCGGTCTTCCCGGTTCATAGTGTAGACCATGACGGTAGCGCCATCCATGTTGTATTCGGCTTCGAACGAGTGATGAATTTGAAGATTGTCCAGCGCTAAGCGAATCGCGTCATCCTGATCCTTGTCGGGTGACGCCTCAATCTTGAACGAAATACCAGTACTGCCCTTCGGGGTAAAGCGTGCCCGGCGCAGACGCACCTTTTCCACACCATATTGGGACCAATCCTCGAACGGCTCCAGCATGCCGTCGCGCAGCACATTCAATTTGTACCGAGTCTTCTCGATTTCTTCCGGCGTGATTTGCTGCCCCACGACATGCCTGCCGAACAGCTCGAGGACGGCGGTGTGATTTCTCACGCCTCCCTTGACGACGGTTTCAATAAATCCGGTGGAAGGCTGGTAGACCAAAGCGGCCTCCAGAGCGATGCGGGTGGTGATGCGTTTGAAATGGTTTTCGGAGAAATGTGCGAGTGCCGTGATCGGCCCCTCTACATAGATTGTCAACTGTACGCTGTCGCCAGAAGAGTGCCTACTGACTTCGATGTGCGTGCCATCGCCGCCGCCGACCTTCTTGTAGAGCGTGGCCACCTCGTGGCAGAAGGCTTCGAGTTTGTCCCGGTCCTGTGTCGGATCAAGGCCCCGTTGTATGCGGTGTTTTTTCCAGTACTTGCCGTTTGTTTTTGCCTGAAAGGCAATGTGCAATTCGGAGTCCCGGAAGATCTTGTCTCGGTGTGCCAACATCCACAGCGATTGCTCCCGCGGATCGCGGCCAACGAGGGCTTGTTGGACTGCCTGATCACTAGCGCACGCCGTTAAGACTTCTTTCATCGAAAGTGGATTCGACATCAAGTGCGCGCGGCGAAGATCGTCGTGCCAGAGATGCAAGTTGTGCTCTACGGCTTCACGTTCGCTGGCGGCGAGTCCCGAATCCGGCAGCGATGCGTTAAGCGCTGAAACGGCCTCGTGCACTAGGGTTGGCAGGTTCTCTTCCGGCGCGTCCCAATCAATCGCGAGACTCGGCCCCAGGACGTGCGCATCTGTAAATTGGCGCAGCGTACCCGTATAGGTATTCAATGACAAGGTAATTTAACTCCTCGGCCGTGATGGACCAAGATGCGGCCGTCCAAGGCAGCATGTCCGGACGACTGCAATCGAATATGACCTGTCGATCGATCGTCGTCGAAGTCTGTTCAAAGTAGAGAAGGACTTTGTCGGCGCGCTCGGCGAC
>JAPLRD010000324.1:6618-23386 GCA_026399375.1 Pseudomonadota bacterium | reverse complement strand
TTCATATGCACGCGTAAGGCCGCCAAAGCGGCGGGCCAGGGTCTTGGCAGAGGGAAAGTCGGGCGCCTCGTCAATAATGGGGACTGACAGGGTGCCCTTATCCCGGTACAGCGCACGTAGACGATCAAGCATCTCCTCGTCCGTATATATTTTTACCCGCGCTTTCAATATGGCCTGGGCGGTGTGAAACACCTCAGGTGGTACAACCGGTTCGAAGGCGCCATCCTTACGAATCCACATCGGCGGGGAATTGGCCAAGCGCAGTTTCTTGAGCTTGAAGGACCCGCGGTTGTAGACGTTGTTACCGATGTACTTCTCGTTGGTCAGGACCTGGCGAGTGGTATCTTGAGACCAGAGGCGGCCCGTATCGGTGCGTATTCGCATGCCGTTCAGGCGTTCGGCGATTTCCGTGAGGCGGAGATCTTCTTCGATCAACCATTGATACATGAGATTGACCGTGCGGATTTCCTCGTCGGGGCCGGGCGTGAGAATCACCCGGTCCGTTTGCAAACTCTTCTGCTCGCCTCGACGGAGTGTGGTCTTGGGATTGCCAGACTGGTCAAGTAAAACCCGGCGCAGGCCATAGCCCGCCGCGCCGCCCTGACGGAAGCCCAATTCAATCAGGCGAGACTGCCCGGCAAACACCTTGGCAGATAGTTCCCGGCTGTACTCACCGGCCATCGCCCGCTTTACGCCTTTAACGATGGTGGAAACGGGCGAGCCGTCGTTTTCGAACTGCTCGGCGACATAGGCGACCTGGATGCCTTTTCGCTTGAGTTTGTATTCGTAGAAAGCCGCCTCGTCAGCGTCCTGAAACCGGCCCCAGCGGCTCACGTCATAGACGAGGATGAGGGTGAAGTCGGTGTTGCCCGATTCGACGTCATGAATCAGCCGCTGCAGCGCTAACCTGCCGTGGATGCGCAGACCGCTCTTGCCTTCATCGGTATAGGTGCGGACGATATCGATCCCCCGCCGGTCGGCGTATTCCTTGAGCTTGTCTCGTTGGTTCTCGGTGGAGTACTGCTGGTGTTCGGTGGACATCCGAACGTATTGGGCGGCGCGATAGCGGGGCGGGGCAACTGGACTCGGTTGGGATTCAGTTGGCAGCGGTGCAAGTTGATCGAAGTTTCGTGGAATCATGGCCGTGCAAGGCATTGAGTCGCGTTGCCGCCATGAACGCTCGACAGGGCGCCGGATAGCAAGTCCTATCGGCAGACGTATGGCAAGATTGCGCCACTGCTCGGATTCCACGAAGGCGAATGCTCAATCTACCAATAACTATTTTGTGCGTGGAGCGGCAATTAAACCTGGGCGCGCGCCGGCCGGAGGCTTGAACGGCGGTAGGCGACGGGAGGCGGGAAAGACGAGGAACGCGGATTCGTGCCGGATCAATCACGTTCCGCATCAATAACTTGCACCTTCCCATTCTGATGTGTACAATGCGCATTCACTTTTGAACGATTCCAGCTTAGGCGATTTTCCGCATGCGGGTGCTTACCGATCTCCAACGCCTTGAAATCCTGAGACTTCTGCAGGCGAAGCCGCAGATGAGCCAGCGCGCTTTGGCCACGGCAATGGGCGTGAGCCTGGGAAAGGCCAACTACTGTCTGAAGGCGCTCATGGACAAGGGGTTGGTCAAGTTCGAGAACTTCCGAAGGAACCCGGACAAGCGGGAATACGCTTACCTGCTCACGCCGGCGGGATTGGAAGAGAAGACCCGCATCACCATGGCGTTTCTCAGGCGCAAACTCGCCGAATACGAAGTGCTAGAGCGCGAAATCGAACAACTGCGCGGTGACCTGAAAACCGGCCGCTTCCAGACCGGTGCGCTGCCCCAGGGCCAGACGGAAAGCCAGTGATGAAACCCGAAGCCGCCGAGCGCTGGTACGCCGTGTCCTGCAAGCCGCGGCAGGAGACCGTAGCAGAAGAAAACCTGCAGCGCCAGGGCTTTCAGGTCTATCTGCCGCGTATTCGCATCCGGCATCGCCGGCGCGGGCAATGGCTAGACGTGGTCGAAGCGCTGTTTCCGCGCTACGTGTTTATCCGCATCGATCCGCGCCAGCGCAGCACTGCGCCGGTGCGCTCGACCCGCGGTGTGCTCGGCTTGGTGCGCTTCGGCGGGCAGCCGGCGGTGGTGCCGGACGCTGTGATGGAGGCGCTGCAGCAGCGCGAGGACGCTGCCTCCGGCATGCACGAGGACACGCGCGCGCAGTTTAGCGCGGGCGAACAGATCAAGATCGTTGAAGGACCGCTCGCCGGCATGGAAGGCGTCTTTACCCAGCAAGACGGCGAAAAGCGTGTGATCCTATTGCTGGATTTGTTGGGCAAAGCAAACAAAGTAAAAGTAGATCGCGACTGGATTGCGCGGGCCGCGTAAGAAAAGGCTTCGGCGCTGAGAGTTATCGTCCGGAGGAACGAATCCCAAAAATTGGCATTCCGAGCGCAGCGAGGAATCTGCTTATAAGTTTGGGTAAATTGCGGTTGAGCTATTTGAGCCGTGGAAGTGATTGGTACGCCGTGTAAGTAATTGTTACAAATAGGCTATGCGAAACGCGAACGTGTTTTGCAGGGCGGTAGCGTGCGTGAAAGCGATGTATGAGCGGGCTTACTCGCGAGTGTTTGACACACCACGCCCTCATAGACGCCCAATGCCAAAAAAGCTATGATTCCTCCCCATTTACGGCGACAGCCAGCGAGGGTTAGATTTGATCCCCTCGTCCCGCTTGCGGGGAGGGGGCAGGGTGAGGGGCCGTACCGCGAAGTCTACCGCTCGAACCACGTCTTACATTTCCGAGTAAACACCGCATGTTTCTGCGCATACGCTACGTCATAGTTTCCGGGATTTTCGCCCTGTTGCCCCTAGCGACGAACGCGCAGTCGCTAGGCCAGGATTCGTCAGCCCTGCAACGAGGCTCCGGCGGCATCAGTCAGGGGCAGTCCTCTCTTGTGCCATCCACTTCAGGGGCCGGATCCGCATCGCCTTCGACCGGTGTGGTATCGCCGTCGATCGGCAACGCCTCCGTTCAGCCGCGGCAACGTGCCGGCCAGACTATCGATCCGCGCACGGGGCAACCCATCGACGCGCGCACGGGGCAACCTATTATCGACCTGCGCACGGGCCAGCCCTACCAGCAGGAAATCCAGTTACCGCTGGAACGCATCGAGTTCCAGAATTTCGTGGTTGAGTCCACAGGTCGAGATTTGCCGATCTTCGGCTCCGAACTGTTCAAGAACGTTCCATCGACGTTTGCACCAGTGGACGATATTCCGGTCACTTCGGACTATGCCATCGGCCCGGGGGACGAGATTCTGATTCGTGCCTGGGGGCAACTCAACGTCGATTATTCCGCGGTTGTAGAGCGTACTGGTACGATAAGTATCCCCAAAGTCGGCACCATCAACGTCGCCGGGATCAAATATCAGGATCTGCAGGCACATCTCAAGACCGCTATTGGCCGTGTTTTCCGAAATTTCGACCTGACTGTCAGCCTGGGTCAGCTGCGCGCGATCCAGGTATTCGTCGTCGGCCAGGCGCGCCGTCCGGGCTCCTATACCGTCAGCTCCATGAGTACGCTGGTCAATACCGTGTTCGCTGCGGGCGGTCCTTCGGCCAAAGGCTCGATGCGCGCTATTCAGTTGAAGCGCGGCAACAAGGTGGTCACCGAGCTCGATCTGTACGATCTACTGATCAGTGGTGACAAGTCCAAAGATGCACCGCTGTTGCCGGGTGACGTAATCTACGTTCCGCCCGTCGGTGCATTGGTGGCAATCTCGGGCAGCGTCAACGTGCCGGCGATCTTCGAACTCAAGAAAGACGGTGCACTTGGCGATTTGATCGCCTGGGCGGGTGGTCTGGCGAGCACGGCCTCGGGCCAGAGAGCCACCATAGAACGCATCGACAGCCGCCGGACACGCAAAGTGGATGAGTTCAATCTGGATGCGACCGGCACGCAAGCAAGGTTGCGCGACGGCGATCTTGTGACGATTTACTCCGTTGTCCCACGTTTTGACAATGCCGTCAGCTTGCACGGCAACGTGGCGCAGCCAGGGCGCTTCCCCTGGCGCCAGGGCATGCGTGTCAAAGACCTCATTCCACAGGTTGAGGCGCTGATCTCGCGCGATTATTGGCTGCGAAAGAACCAGACAGTCGGCTTGGATAACTCCATAGAGGAACTGCTAAAACGAAACCAGGCCGCAGGCGTCAATATCTCGGTCACCGAATTGCTGAAGAAGAATCAACAGACCCAGCAGCAGGAAGCAGATGCGACGGTGGCTGAATCGATGCGCAGAACTCAGATCGCAGCCGATGTTGTCACCGCGAACGCCGATCCGCTCAAGAAATTGCAGCGCCAGCAGGAACTGGCTTTATTGCGAAATCAAACGCAAGCCGGCACTAGTCAACCAGGCGCGTCTCAATTCGGCGACTCGACAACCACCTTAAGGAGGGGGGGAACAAGTAGTCTGGGAATCGGGCAGGGCGACCAGGCATCGCCTCAGGATAAGGATAAACCCCGCACCAAACTCGCTGACGAAATCAAGCGAAATCTCAGCGAAATCAACTGGGGCTACGCCGTCATCGAGCGCCTCAACCCCAAAGACCTGACCACAACCTTGGTGCCGTTCAATCTGGGCAGAGCGATTCTCGAGAGCGATCCGGCTCACAATATTTTGCTGCAACCGGGCGATGTTGTGACGATATTCTCGATCGACGATATTCAAGCTCCGATCGCCAATCAAACGAAGTATGCCCGGCTGGAGGGGGAATTCAGGAACGCCGGCATCTATGCCGTCGAACCGGGAGAAAGCCTGCGACAACTGGTGTCGCGAGTTGGCGGCTTCAGCCCAAACGCTTATCTGTTTGGTGCAGAACTGACGCGAGAATCGACGCGGGTATTCCAGCAGAAGCAGTTGGACGAAACCATCAATCGCTTAGAGCGCGAAATGCAGCGCAGTTCGATCAGCCGCAGCAAGAACCTTACCAGTGCAGAAGAGGCCGCAGGTCTCGGGCCGGAGAGCGCGGCGCAGCAAGGGCTGATTGCAAGACTGCGTCAGATCAAAGCACAGGGCCGGATCGTACTTGAGCTGCCTAGCGACTTCGCCGCAGGCCTTACCGACCTCCCGGACCTCACCTTGGAGGATGGCGATCGGTTTACCGTTCCGTCCAGACCATCCATGGTCGGCGTCGTCGGCGCCGTCTATAACGAGAGCGCGTTTATCTACCGACAGGAAAAGCAGCTGGCCGATTACTTGCGTCAGGCAGGTGGTATATCGAAGTTCGGCGACAAGAAAGATGTCTATGTGCTCCGCGCCGATGGCACGGTCCTCAGCAAGCGTCAGTCCGATGGGTTGATGAGCAGTTTTGATAGCACAAGGCTAATGCCCGGCGACACGATCGTAGTGCCAGAAGCGGTCGACGGCATTACCTGGACGAAAGTATTGAAGGACTGGGGGCAGATCCTGTATCAATTCGGCCTCGGCGCGGCCGCTTTTAAGGTGCTTCAGCAATAAAGAAAGCGTAGGAGAAGCGCCCTCTCGCCGCGACCAGTACACCCTAGCCCCGCTTATCGAGAGAGGGCTGGGGTGAAGGGAAGATCGATCGTGCACTTTCACGATTCCAAATAATCACAACCAACCATCTCATGATCGAAACCTCCAACTCGTCAGACAGCCAACCGCTCGAAGTGGACAATGACGAAATCAACTTGCTTGATTTAGTAATTGTACTCGCCAAGCGCAAGAAATTGATCTTTGGCCTCCCTCTTGCTGTCGCAGTAGTGGTGGCTGGAATCAGTCTCACGCTGCCTAATGTCTACACGGGCTCAACGAAAATTCTGCCTCCACAGCAAGGCCAATCCGGCGGTTCTGCCATGATGGCGCAATTGAGTGGATTAGCTGGATTAGCTGGCGGTCTGGCTGGAATCAAGAGTCCCAACGATCTGTACGTCGGCATGCTAAGGAGCCGCACGGTAGCTGACAACATCATTCAGCGCTTCGGTCTCACGCAGGTCTACGAGGCTAAGTACCCTTCGCAGGCTCGCCAAGGATTGGCGGGAGTCACCAACGTGCCAATGCATATGTCGATGAGTTATTCAAATTGACCAAGGTGCTAGCGGTGACCGAAGCTTCACAGCGTCGCTTATTCTTCGAGCGCCAATTTGAACAGGCTAGAGACAACCTCGCCAAGGCTGAAGCGGCTGCCCGACTGGCGTTGGTAAGTGGGGGACTCGTCCAAGTAGAAGGCCAGGGGAGAGCCATCGTTGAAACGACAGCCCGCTTGCGCGGGCAGATTTCGGTCAAGGATATCCAGATCAACGCCATGCGCACCTTCGCGACGGACCGCAATCCAGATCTTCAGCTTGCGCAGAAGGAATTGGAGGCGCTCAAGCAAGAGCTTGCAAGAATCGAAGGCGCTCGCGGCAGAACTGTCAACGACCCAGCGGAAAGCAATGGCCGCGGCTTAGACAATTTCCAATTGTTACGCAATGTGAAATATCATGAAACCATATATGAATTGCTTGCAAAACAATTCGAACTCGCCAAAATCGATGAAGCTAAGGATTCCGCTGTTGTTCAGGTGATGGACAAGGCGATTGAGCCAGATCGTAAGTCTAGACCTAAGCGTGCGCTGATCGTGCTGTCTTTTGCGCTGGCGGCATCGTTTGTCGCGGTGCTGTGGGCATTCATAAGCGAAGCTACCGCTAAAGCGAGCAACGACCCGCAACAAGCCGCCCGCCTACGGGTATTAAGGCGATATCTCGCTTGGCGTTGAATTGGACTACGGTATCAAGCTAGTCGAGTGTATTGACGCTTGCTATTCTCCGTGAGTTACGCGCTATAGTTAATTTTCGTTGGCAAATCCAGGTGTTCGGCAAGTCCGGGAATCCCGGCCCGCTCGTCTTTCTCGGCTATTCTTACCCCATTGACGCGGAAAATTGTCCAGGCCACTCAAGTCAATCGACGGAATAGCTTAGCTTGGCGTCGATCGCCACGCTTGACGAACCCGTTGTCATGTGAGTTTCGTGTGTGACCGGACACGCTTACCGGAGCGCGTCTGTCAAAGGTTGCAGTAGCGATGCGGTGAATAATCAAAGACCTAATTTAAATCTCGGAAGATCTAAACATGCACCTTTCCCACCTCAAGCTCGCAATTATTGGTCTTGGATACGTAGGCCTTCCGCTTGCAGTCGAATTTGGCAAGACGCGCCAAGTCGTAGGCTTCGACATCGATCAGAAGAGGATTGATGAACTAAAGTCAGGCCGCGATCGCACACTGGAAACAGATTCCGTTGAACTTGCTGCTGCAATTCATCTAGCCTACACAACTGTTCTCGATGACCTACGCGGTTGCAACTGCTTTATCATCACAGTGCCGACGCCCATTGATGAATACAAACGGCCTGATTTGACGCCACTCGTCAAAGCTAGCGAGGCAGTGGGCAGGGTACTCAAGATGGGTGACGTCGTCATCTACGAATCTACCGTTTACCCAGGATGCACAGAAGAAGATTGCGTTCCAATCCTTGAAAGAATCTCTGGTCTGAAATTCAATCAGGATTTCTTCGCGGGTTATTCACCAGAGCGCATTAATCCAGGCGACAAAGAACACCGCCTCACAACGATCAGGAAGGTTACATCTGGATCCACTCCAGAAATCGCCAAGATGGTCGACGACTTGTACAACGAAATCATAACGGCGGGCACGCACAAGGCGAGCAGCATCAAGGTGGCGGAAGCCGCGAAAGTCATAGAGAACACACAACGCGATCTGAACATTGCCCTCATAAATGAACTAGCGCTAATCTTCAACAAGATGCAAATAGACACTGAAGCCGTGCTATTGGCAGCAGGCAGTAAGTGGAATTTCCTTCCATTCCGCCCTGGCTTGGTTGGTGGTCATTGTATCGGCGTGGACCCCTATTACCTTACGCACAAAGCGCAATCTCTAGGATATCACCCGGAAATCATTCTGGCCGGCCGTCGGCTGAACGATAGCATGGGTATCTACGTCGTCGCCCAGCTAGTCAAGGCGATGAGCAAGCAGCGCATCCCAGTCGAAGGAGCTAAGGTCTTGGTTATGGGCTTTACTTTCAAGGAAAATTGTCCCGACCTTCGCAATACGCGTGTCGTCGATATTGTCGCCGAACTGAAGGAATATAGCTGCGATGTAGATGTATTTGACCCTTGGGTGGCCGCCGAGGAAGTGCAGCGCGAGTACGGCATCACCCCAATAGAGCAACCCAAGCAAGGTGCCTACGATGCCATCATTCTTGCTGTTGCACACCAACAGTTTAAGGAAATGGGAGTCGTCAGCATTCGATCACTAGGTAAGAATCGCCATCTCCTCTACGATCTAAAATATCTGCTTGCACCTGAGGCATCCGACTTGCGTCTATGAGCAAAATGAATCGCTACGAAATCCTTAAGACAGAGCTACATGCGTCACCTAATACTTGGCTCATCACCGGAGTAGCGGGCTTTATTGGAAGCAACCTTCTTGAAGCTTCGCTAAAGCTCGATCAGCGTGTCGTCGGCCTGGATAATTTGTCCACTGGCCACCAACGCAACCTCGACGAAGTAAGAAATCTTGTCACGCCAAAGCAATGGGCCAACTTCCGATTCATTAAGGGAGACATCCGCGATTTGGACGCTTGCAAGAGCGCGATGATGTTCAATTTGCAATTGCAAGGTAGCAAAGTTACCTCGGCAAATCAGAGTTGCTCAGTCGACTATGTTCTGCACCAGGCGGCGTTGGGTTCTGTTCCTCGCAGCATCGAAGACCCAATTGCCACTAATACAAGCAATATCAATGGTTTTCTCAACATGCTCGTTGCCGCACGTGATGCCAAGGTAAAGCGCTTCGTCTATGCTGCCAGTAGTTCTACATACGGCGATCACCCTGCGCTGCCTAAGGTCGAAGACAATATTGGGAAGCCTCTTTCACCTTACGCCGTTACCAAATTCGTCAATGAGCTTTACGCCGATGTCTTTGCTCGCACCTATGGTTTCAAGTCCATCGGTCTGCGCTACTTCAACATATTCGGACGCCGGCAGGATCCGGAAGGCGCCTATGCCGCCGTCATCCCAAAATGGATTGCCGCCATGATGAAAGACCAACCCGTCTATATCAACGGCGACGGTGAAACCAGCCGCGACTTCTGCTATATCGAAAACGCGGTGCAAGCCAACCTGCTCGCTGCCACCGTCGACGACGAAGCTGCCACCAACCAAGTCTATAATGTCGCCGTGGGGGAACGCACCTGCCTCAATGAGCTCTACGGCCATCTGCGCGACAATCTAACTCAGCGCTTCCCAAATCTGAAGGACGCACGGCCGGTCTATCGCGAGTTCCGCGCCGGCGACGTGCGTCACTCCCTCGCCGACATCCGCAAAGCACAAGCGATGCTTGGATACCAGCCAAGCCATCGAGTCGGCGAAGGGCTGAAAGAAGCGATGGCCTGGTACGCAAACGGATTGACATGAAGGCTAAGGAAGCCGCAATCGGCCTGCCTTTGCTGGTACGTCTCTTCCAGCATATCAGCCCCCGGCGCCGTCTTCAATTCGGGGCTCTACTCGGGCTGACGCTGGTTAGCTCCATGGCGGAGGTTGTCAGCCTCGGTGCTGTAGTGCCATTTATCGGTATTCTCACCCAGCCGGAAAGGGTGTTTGACCTACCTGTTGTTTCCGCAATCGCTCGCGAGCTGGGTTTTACCGCCTCTCAAGAAATAGTCCTGCCGATGACGATCGCATTTGTTCTTGCAGCGTTGATTGCCAACGCGTTGCGCATACTGTTGTTGTGGGTCAGCATACGCCTTGCCAATGCCACAGGTGCGGATCTTAGCACTGAAGTCTATCGCAGAACTCTCCATCAACCGTATCGCGTACACATAGCCCGCAGTAGCAGTGAAATTATAAGTGGAATAACCCAGAAAGTTGCGACTGCCACAAGCGTGTTGGCCTCACTAGTGACCGTGATTACATCAGCAGCGATTTTCTCGGCCATCCTGATTACGTTGCTTGCAATCGACCCGCGGGTAGCCAGCATTGCAATCGTTAGCTTTGGCGGTAGCTATGCGTTTATCGCCTGGATGACACACCGCCGGCTGCGAAACAATGGGCAAGCCATCGCGCTACAGCAGACGAATGTCGTTAAAGCGTTGCAGGAAGGACTTGGTGCAATCCGAGATGTCTTGCTTGACGGTACGCAGAAGGTCTACAGCAATGTATATAAGCAGAGCATCCAGCAGCTGCAGCGAGCAACGGGAGAGAATCAATATATAACCCTTGCGCCACGTTACGTCATGGAAGCTATTGGCATGGTGTTGATTGGCCTCTTCGCCAATTTCATGAGCAATCAGCAGGGCGGCGTAGGGGCAGCTCTGCCCACGCTCGCAGCGCTTGCACTAGGTGCGCAACGCTTGCTTCCGATATTGCAGCAACTCTACGGAAACTGGACCGTTGTAACGGGTAGTCAAGCCTCTTTGGAGGATGTTGTCAGCCTGCTTGAACAACCCCTTCCCGAGGATGCTGAGCAAGCAGCACCGGATCCGTTGGCGTTTAATGACATTATTTGTTTTAACAAAGTCAGCTTTCGTTATGTAGCCGATGGACCGTGGATACTTCAGGATTTCAACCTTACAATTCGCAAAGGCGCTCGAATTGGTATGATTGGCAGCACCGGCAGCGGCAAGAGCACCGCACTGGACTTGCTCTTATGCCTCCTTAAGCCTACCCAGGGAAGCATAACTGTCGACGGGGTAATTATCACCGACAGTCTTCGCCGAGCATGGCAACGCACTGTATCCCACGTTCCGCAGACCATCTATTTGGCAGACGCTACGATTACGGAGAATATCGCCTTCGGCGTTCCGCTTGAGCAAATTGACATGGAGCGCGTTCGGCGGGCTGCAATAAAGGCCCATGTGGCAGATTTTGTAGAAAGTCAAGGTAGAAGTTATAGCACGATCGTGGGGGAGCGCGGGGTACGTCTTAGCGGCGGCCAGCGTCAACGTATAGGTATTGCCAGGGCTCTCTACAAAGACGCATCTGTGCTTATATTTGACGAGGCCACGAGTGCGCTAGACAGTAAAACGGAGCGTTCGGTAATGGAAGCCATTGAAGAGCTTGGTCCGGAACTCACAATTGTTCTCATAGCTCACCGAATTTCAACTCTTAGAAATTGTGACAAGATCATTGAGCTCAGCGCGAAGGGCGTAGCGCGTATCGTGAGCTATCAAGATCTGATTAACCAGCAAATCGTGCCTATTGGAGCCTGAGATCATGCCCACCAACTCGTCCATTCTGATTACTGGCGGAACGGGATCCTTCGGGCACACCTTTGTGTCCATGACACTTGCGAAATGTAAGCCGCGCCGACTGGTTGTCTACTCTCGTGATGAAATGAAACAGTGGGAAATGGCCAAGCTATTCAGTCAGGATGACCGAGTTCGCTTTTTTATCGGAGACGTGCGAGATAAAGACCGACTGTCTCGCGCACTTGATGGCATCGACTACGTTGTGCATGCGGCCGCCACCAAGATTGTGCCAACGGCAGAATATAACCCGTTCGAGTGCGTCAAGACCAATGTGATCGGCGCAATGAACCTCATAGACGCCTGCATTGACCGGGGCGTCAAACGCGTGGTTGCGCTTTCGACGGACAAAGCTAGTAGCCCAGCGAATCTGTATGGCGCAACTAAACTAACTTCTGACAAGCTATTCATAGCGGGCAACTCGTATTCCGGCGGAAGTGCTACACGCTTTGCCGTCGTTCGCTACGGCAATGTAATGGGGTCTCGCGGCTCGGTGATACCGTTTTTCCTCACGCTCGCCGATAAGGGCGCGTTACCGATTACCGATGATCGGATGACCCGCTTTA
The DNA here is from genome assembly GCA_026399375.1 of Pseudomonadota bacterium. GTDB lineage: Bacteria > Pseudomonadota > Gammaproteobacteria > Burkholderiales > SG8-39 > 2-12-FULL-64-23. The sequence continues at coordinate 11,511 of JAPLRD010000324.1, read as the reverse complement.
TGATTACGCTTGAGCAAGGGGTGGATCTCGTCTGGCATGCGCTCCAGGACATGGTCGGCGGGGAGATCTATGTAAAGAAAATACCTTCTATGAAGATAATCGATATCGCACGATCCATAGCACCCGAAGCGCGTCATGATATCGTTGGCATTCGTCCCGGCGAAAAGCTGCATGAACAGATGATCGCGCCTGAGGATGCGCCGCACACCTACGAATACGTGGAACACTACAAAATCCTGCCGGCGATCCACAACTGGAGCCAGGATCCTGAGCGTATTCATGGCGGAAATTTGGTTGCCCCCAATTTCACATATTGCTCGGACAATAACGCGGACTGGATGAGCGTCGAAACCTTGCGTGCGTGGGTCGTTCGTAACCGCGAGAAAATTGGCAGGATCTGAAAGCGATGATTCCCTACGGGCGTCAAGACATTAATCAGGCCGACATTGAGGCGGTCGTGGAAGTTTTGCGCTCGGATTTTCTTACGCAAGGACCCGCGGTCCCTGCTTTTGAAGAAGCGGTTGCCAACTACTGTGGTGCGAAGCATGCGGTGGCCGTCAATAGCGCTACCAGTGCACTACATATCGCTTGCTTGGCGTTAGGCGTGGGTAAAGGCGACGTGGTGTGGACGACGCCGATCACTTTCGTGGCTAGCGCCAACTGCGCCATGTATTGCGGCGCGACGGTAGATTTTGTCGATATTGATCCGCGCACCTACAATCTAAGCGTCGATCGCCTAGCGAAAAAGCTGGCGCAGGCGGAGAAAATGGGCGATTTGCCCAAAGTAATTATCCCCGTACATTTGTGTGGCCAATCCTGCGACATGACTGGTATCCATGCACTTAGCCAGCAATATGGTTTTAGGATTATCGAAGATGCTTCCCACGCCGTCGGTGGCCGCTACCAAGGCGACCCCATTGGCACCTGCCAGTACAGTGATATCACTGTGTTTAGTTTTCATCCGGTCAAGATCATCACAACAGGTGAGGGGGGAATGGCTCTTACCAACGACACACATTTGGCTAGGGAATTGCGGCTGTTTCGCAGTCATGGCATCACCAGCGATGCGGCGGTTATGCATCCTCGGGCACCAGATGAACTTTGGAATTACCAGCAGACAGATCTAGGATTTAACTATCGCATGACAGACATACATGCAGCGTTGGGCTTGAGTCAGATGCAGCGACTCGATGATTTTGTCGCCAAGCGCCGCTCCATCGCCAAGCGTTATGACGAGTTGTTGGCCGATATGCCAGTTGTTACACCATGGCAACACCTGGACAGTTATTCCAGCTTCCATCTTTATGTAATTCGATTGAAGCTTGGTCAAATCAATATGACACATCGCCAAGTGTATGAAACGTTGCGTGCGGATGGCATATTCGTAAATTTGCATTACATTCCTGTTTATCGACAGCCGTACTACGAACAGATGGGATTCAAGGTGGGATACTGTGCGCAGGCGGAGCAATATTACTCAGAGGCCATAAGCATACCAATCTATCCAGGGTTAACAGAAGCGCAGCAGAGCCACGTCATTGACTCATTGATATCGGCGCTCTCTTCCCGTCCGGGCTGACACATATTGTGGGCACAGATATCTACGACCGCCTTTAGGCAAACCTTGCGCGCGAGAATGCCTAACCTCAGAACGAAATTCGCACATCTTGTGTACGAGAGAAATTGTCTCTATCCTTCGGGTGCTCTAGCTACGACGCTACCAATCTCGCAGAGTGGGACATCCGAACGCCAGAAGGCTTTCGCCACATACGGTCAGGGCTTTGGCTCTTATCCAGTTGCATGATTAGCATTTTCAGCAAGGAGGTAGCGAGGGTATTTCTTTGGCGAATTTCGGCCAGCGGGAGAAGCATTTAAATAGAGATGGACGCTTGGCGAAACAAAATTGCTCTTGGAACGGCCCAGTTTGGCCTGGACTATGGCATTAACAATGCCCGCGGTAAGATCTCTTCGTCTGAAGTCGCGAAAATATTGGACGGTGCGCGCAATGGCGGTATCGATCTGCTGGATACCGCTGGCGCCTACGGTGACGCCGAAAAGGTCCTGGGATCAACCTTGGGTACCGGTCGGCGCGACTTTAAGATCGTGTCGAAGATTCCACCAAATGCCACGACGCCAGAGGACGTTGCGCTTTCGGTCCAAGCCACTCTTAGCGATCTTGACGTCAATTGTCTCTACGGAGTACTCGTTCACGACATTTCCGCATTTATGAGGGACGGGCGAAATTGGAAGGTTTTGCTCCGCCTACAGGATGTGGGAACGATCGAAAAGGTTGGCGTATCGGCTTACTACCCTAAGGACCTGCAGGAGTTCATAAGTTCTGGCCAAGTGCCCCAGTTGGTGCAAATACCCTATAATGTGTTTGATAGGCGGTTTGACTCGTTGTTGCCGACGCTCCGGGAACTGAACATCGAAGTTCACACGAGGTCGATTTTCTTGCAGGGCCTCTTCTTTGTGGAGCCAGATCGGCTAAGTTCCCACTTTAGGTCCGCCGAAGCGAAGATTCGTCACCTACAGAATCTGGCTAAGTCCATGGACATTCCGCTCTCGTCAATGTTGTTGTCCGTTGGACTGTGCGATAGTCGTATCGATCGAGTCGTCGTCGGGGTGGACTCTCTGGCAAATTTACAAGAGAATCTAGCGGCATTCGATCATCTGGATTGCTGCGACAGCCTGGCTGCCGAGTTGCGACAGTTCGAGGAGAAGAATGAGGATATCTTGTTGCCGTTCAAGTGGCAAAAAGGAAAGGCATGAGCCCTGAGCTGTTTTCTCTGCAAGGAAAGGTTGTGCTGCTCACCGGTGGTTATGGATACCTTGGGCAATCCATTGCCAGCGGTCTTGCCGAATTTGGTGCGCACGTCTTTGTGTTGGGCAAGAGCGAAGAGAAGTTTCAACAAATCTTTTCCGGGTCGAAGTCGATCAGCTTCGAGACATGCGATGTTGGCCAAACGGCCAGCGTCGAGGCTGCGTTTTCGAGCGTTGCCAAAAATGCCGGGAAAATTGATGTCTTGATTAACAACGCTTTTTTTTGTCGAGGTAATGACGTAGAGAAGATGTCCGACGACGACTGGGAATTTAGCATCGAGGGTACTCTTAATAGCGTTCATCGCTGTGTGCGGGCGGTGCTGCCATACTTGAAAAGGCGTAGTCGTGGAAAGATCATCAACGTGTCTTCGATTTACGGGATGGTCGCACCCCATTTTTCGATCTACGAAGACTTTCCCCAACAGCTCAATCCGTCTCACTACGGCGCAGCAAAAGCGGGCGTGATTCAGCTCACTCGCTACTTCGCTGTCTTCCTGGGGCCGCACAATATTAACGTCAATTGCGTGACCCCTGGAACCTTCCCTAGTGCCAAGACCCAAGAGAATAATGCCTTCATTGCTGAGTTGACAGAGCTGTCACCACTGAAGCGCATCGGTCATCCTGATGACCTCAAAGGTGCTTTTATCTTCTTAAGCTCGGGAGCATCCGACTATGTAACGGGCCATAATCTCGTCGTCGATGGCGGCTGGACCGCATGGTAAGCTCGCTCGGAAAAGTCGGGGCCATCATTCAGGCGCGGGCACGTTCGCGTCGGTTGCCGGGGAAAGTGCTGCTTAAGCTGCCGTTTGATGGGCCACATTCAATCATAGACAATGTGATCTCGAGGGCGCGCCGAGTGACATTGATCGACGCCGTGGTTGTCGCCACCTCTAGAGATAGCGAAAACAATGCCATCGCCGCGAGCGTTACGAAGAGTGATGCTGTACTCTTTCGCGGCAGCGAGGATAATGTCTTGGAGCGATTCCATCAGGCGGCGACGGAATATGGAATTACAACGATCGTCAGACTAACGGCAGACAATCCCTGCATCGATCCCAATTTCATTTACCGTGCATTGCAGGAGCACGCTAAACATGCTGCCGACTATACTAAGACAGTGGGATTGCCGGTCGGTATGAACGTCGAAGTGATTTCGGCGGCAGCCTTGAAGAGGGTCTTCGAGACTGCAGAACGGGTCGACGACAAAGAACACGTTACTCTCTACGTAAATCGAAACCTGGGGCAATTTAAGACGATTGGGCTTGACTTGGCGAAGCCGGGGTATGCGGATTTGCGGGTGACGGTCGATTGGAAGGGTGATTATGCGTTTGCATGTTTTCTCTATGATCACCTATATCACAGGGATCCATATTTTGGTCTAGACAGAGTCATGGAACTCCTAGATCGGCATCCGTGGGCGAAGATGATCAATGGCGATCTGCAGCAAGAGAAGCAGTTCGCAGGCCCGAACGACGAGATGAATGACGCCGTGGAGCTAATGGAACTGCATGGCTTGCGACATACTGCAGCCTACTTACGCACGCTAACTCACTAAGACAATTGGAAAGGAAAAGTTCATGACGACGATGACAAAAGATACTTGGCGGGTATGGAATAACGACGATAAGGTCGAGATGCGGACTTACAAGCGTGTTACTGGCGAACTTCCGGAGATGGAGTCGACCAAGCAACTCGTCGAGCTTGTCCGTGAGGTCTACTCGCCTGGAATGACTGTGCTTGACGTCGGTTGCGCCGCCGGTCATTACTATAATGGACTGGTGCGGCTAGATCCGGGCCTCAAGTACACTGGGATCGACGCGACCGTCAAATATATTCAGTTCGCAAAAGAGCACTTCAAGAACAATTGCAATACGCGTTTTGAAGTTGCAGACATCTTCAAGCTCCCAGACTCGCTTGGAAGATATGATGTGGTCTATTGCTGCAACGTGATCCTGCACTTGCCGGATTTTCGGGAGCCGATCAAGAATCTGCTCAAAGTTACGAAGAAGCACTGCTTTATTCGGACGCTAGTGAGTGAAAAGACATATCTAAACAAATTTCTCTATACCG
>JAPLRD010000324.1:0-6577 GCA_026399375.1 Pseudomonadota bacterium | reverse complement strand
CGATGCTACTGGCAATCCGACGAATTTCGTGCATCAGAATACCTATAGCGTCGATCTGCTTAGCAATTTTATCAAGGCGCAGGGCAATTACCGGGTTGAATTGATCATGGATAAGTTCGATGTCGACAATATCAATAAAGAGTTTAAGGACTACAGCGAGCAACAATCGGCGGTGACGCGGGTCATCGGCGACAAGCAGATTGCCGGTAACGTAATTTTCGAATGGCAGTGGTTGAAAATTTCCACTCTCTAAGGGGACGAGTCGAATGCAGCAGCAAGATATTAGATATTGCCGTAAGTGCGTCATGCCAGAAACGAAGCCAGATCTTCGCATTGACGAAGAAGGAGTCTGCAATGCCTGTCGTTCCTATGAAAATAGGAAGGTAGTCGACTGGGACCGACGAAAGATAGAATTTCTGGCGATGATCGAGCGTTACAGTTCTAAGGACGGAAGCAACTACGATTGCATGATTCCCGTCAGCGGGGGAAAGGATAGCACGTACCAAGTGCTGAAACTCCTTGAACTTGGGTTCAACCCGCTATGCGTGACGGCCACGACCTGCCAGCTGTCTGAGATCGGCAGACGCAATATCGAGAACCTAAAGAAGCTTGGGGTCGATTACGTGGAGATCACGATCAATCCCAATGTGCGCGCGAAGATCAATCGCATTGGGCTGCGTCAGGTCGGCGACATCTCGTGGCCCGAGCATCTTACGATCTTTACGATTCCCCCGAGATTAGCGGTGCAGTTTGGCGTGCCTCTTCTCATCTGGGGTGAAAATTCTCAGAACGAATATGGCGGTCCGGCGTCAGACGCAGAGAACAATGTCCTGACGCGCCGTTGGCTGGAAGAGTTCGGTGGATTGATCGGCATGCGAGTGACCGATCTGATCGGCCAGGACGGTCTGGAAGCGAAGGATCTCATTCAATTCACTTATCCGTCAGATGAAGATCTTGCTCGCGTGGGGGTCACAGGAGTTTTTCTGGGGTATTATTTCCCGTGGGACGGCTATCAAAATGCATTGGTGGCTCAGGCCTACGGGTTTGAGACACTACCAACCGCGATTGAGGGGTCCTTGGTGAATTACTTTAAGTATCTCAAGTTCGGCTTCTGTCGTGTCACCGACCTGGCCTGTTTGCACCTACGTCGTGGTCGTCTAACGCGCGATCAGGCAATTGCGATTGTGAAACAGCGCGACGGCAAGTTTCCCTGGATCTATCTCGGCTACCCGATCCAAGACGTGTTGAAGCAAATTGATATGGACTTGGAAGAATTTATCCGCATCTGCGATCGATTCACGAATAAGAAATTATTCAAGTGTGATTCTAGAGGTAATTTGATCAAAGACCATCATGGTAACCTTACCAAGATCAATGACGACAATGTTGGCTGATCGGTAGGGGCCTGAGGCGCATGGCTGTTGTCGCGATTGTTGAATACGGAATGTCTAATCTGGACTCGGTGGCTCGTGCTATCGAGTACTGTGGCGCTACGCCGCTTGTAACCGATCAGCCCCAAGATCTCGCTAAGGCGACGCATATTATTCTCCCAGGAGTCGGCGCATTCAATATCGGTATGACTAATTTGCGCGCGCGCGGCTTTGAGGAAGCATTGAACGAGCATGTGATCCACAAGGCAATACCCTTCTTAGGAATCTGCCTCGGGATGCAGTTCCTTGCCAATAAGGGTTGCGAGGCGGCAGAAACGCCTGGTTTGGGTTGGATTGAAGGGCAGGTGGTGCGGCTCAAGGGCTCTGCTCCAGAAGAGAAAGTCCCGCACGTTGGTTGGAACTGCGTTGACTTCGCCAAGGCATCGCCGTTGTTAGAGCAAATAGACAGTGGCAAGGACTTCTACTTCGTACATAGCTTCCATCTGGCTTGCGCAAACCCCGACCAAGTTTTGACCACAACCCCCTATTGCGGAAAATTTGTTTCTGCAGTGAATAAAGAGAACATTTTCGGTGTTCAGTTTCATCCTGAGAAAAGTCAAAAGGCCGGTTTTCAGATAATCAGGAATTTTTTGGCGCTTTAGACACTTTCATGCTCAAACTCCGCGTAATGCCGACCTTGCTTTACAAGGATCTCACGCTTGTCAAAGGAGTTGGATTCGATAGCTGGCGTCGCGTTGGAAGTCTTTTGCAAGCGATTAAGGTATACAACATGCGCGAGGTCGACGAGCTTGTGTTCATGGATATTGCCGCGACGAAGGCAGGGCGCCGGCCTGACTTTCAGTTAGTCGATGACTTCGCGGATGAATGTTTCATGCCGCTGACGGTTGGTGGCGGTGTCGCAACTGTCGAAGACATCCAACGCCTTCTGCAGGTCGGGGCAGACAAGGTGGCGATCAACACCGCTGCGGTGAGAAATCCGCACCTTATTACCGAAGGCGCGACTCGATTTGGCTCTCAGTGCATTGTGGTTTCTATCGATTGTAGAAGGAATGGCGATGGCAATCACGAAGTATTTACACATTCTGGAACGAAGCGGACTGGGCTGCATCCCGTTCAGTTTGCAAAGACGGTGGAGGCGCTCGGGGCAGGCGAGATACTTCTTACGTCGATCGATCGAGACGGGACCATGACCGGTTACGATATTGAAATTACAAAGGCGATCGCAAGTGTGGTCAATATCCCAGTAATCGCATCAGGCGGCGCCGGCAATTATGAGCATATGGCTTCCGTGGTCAAAGATGCGAATGTCGCGGCAGTCGCCGCCGCGAGCATCTTTCACTTTACTCAGCAGACTCCTTTAGAAGCAAAGTTATACTTGAAAGATCATGGCGTCAGGGTTCGTACTTGAAAGCACTTAAATATTTCAGCAGATGCCGAAGCGCGTCGGTAGGCGCAGTGTAATCATTGGTGAAAACGACGTCTGCGATGCCGAAAATGTACAGGCATGCGGAAGGCCTCTTGGTGGCAAGCGTCAGCCTACGGGCAATCAATCTGAGTGTATTTCTTCTGGTGCTTCCAATTGAAGTGATGGTAGTAGGCAGAAGGTGAGTCGACGCGCAAACGTTTGAGTCGTTCTAGTTGAACAATGACGAGCCTAATACGGGTTGCGTCTGGTTGCGTAGAATCAATTCAGATCTGGAACAGATAGTATGCGGGGTGAGCGACTAGTGCGCGCCTCAGTAGCAATGTTGGCAGTCAGCCTTATCAGTTGTGCTAATTCTATCGGCGGTTAAGAGAATTGAAGGTTGCCATACGGGTTGATGCCTCAAGCCAAATCGGCTCGGGACATTTCATGCGCTGCCTGACCTTGGCGGATGCACTAAGACAACGCGGCGCGCAGAGTCGCTTTGTTAGCCGCCATCTACCAACACATTTGCGTGAGATGCTGGTGGCAAGGAGCCATGAATTCATGCTGCTTGATGGCAGCACGAACGGGGGGATTCCGGGTGATTTGGCTCATTCCGGCTGGCTTGGCACTAGTCAGCGCGCCGATGCAGAATTCAGCATTCAGGCGTTGTTTGATCAAACTTGGAATTGGCTAGTGGTCGACCATTATGCCCTTGACGCGCGTTGGGAGTCAGCACTTCGACATATAGCCGGGCATATCCTCGTCATTGACGATATTGCTGATCGTCGGCACGACTGCGACGTACTGCTCGACCAGAATCTTGTCGAGGATATGGAGAAGCGATATCGAGATATATTGCCCACCGACTGCAACGTGTTGCTAGGTCCAGACTACGCTTTACTTCAGCCAATATATGCTGACTTGCATGATCGATTACCGCCACGCGAAGGCGCGATTAAGCGGATATTGATTTGCTTCGGCGGTGCAGACCAACAAAATCTCACCGGGCGGGCCTTGGCTGCGTTTATGAGCTTGAATCGCCAAGACATCCAAGTTGATGTGGTGGTTTCCGCCAATAGTCCTCAAGCGGATGCGGTTCGCCGGCAGGTAACAGGCCATAGCAATATTCATCTATACGGAAATTTGCCTACGCTGGCCGCAATGATGGCGAAGGCGGATCTAGCCATAGGTGCGGGTGGAGCTACAAACTGGGAGCGCCTTTGCGTAGGATTGCCAGCACTCGTCGTTACCATAGCGGAAAATCAGCGCGCGATTGCTGCTGGGTTGCATGAACGCGGACTGGTGCGTTGGCTAGGGCATCAAGATCAAGTTGACGAGGAACACATGGCGCAAGCATTGGGTAAGCTTATCGAAACCGGATTGGACGCGTCCTGGTCGAAAAATTGCACTAAAATGGTCGATGGCAAGGGTATCAACCGCGTTTGCATCGCGCTAACCACGGCCACGGATATTCCAATCCGACTGCGTTGTGTAGAATTTAGCGATGAAGCGCTTTTGTTAAAGTGGGCCAACGACCCTTCGACGCGAATGAATGCGTTTAGTTCGTCGTCCATTAGCGCTGAGACTCACCAGAGGTGGTTTCGTAAGCGCTTACGCAATCCAGACGAGTGTGTCATCTATATTGCTGAAACGAACGAGAGCCTCCCCATGGGCCAGGTGCGTTTTGAGAAGCAGAATAGCGCTTGGGAAATCGATTACAGCGTTGTGCCGGCGTTTCGAGGCCGTGGCCTAGGGTATCGCCTTCTAGAAGCGGCAATTAGTCTGCTGCGCCGCGATCATCCGGGAGCGATGGTTTTGGGGAAAGTGAAAAGCAGCAATTTTGCCTCCAGAAGGATCTTTGAGGCACTGGGGTTTGATGTTGAAAATCCGGATGCGAAAGTTGTTTTATATAAGTACGTCCTCTAACGGAGATCGATAGATCATGCTTATCAAGCGTGTTCGCCTCGCCGCATGGGCGCAATGTTGTCGGAAACTAGCTCGCAGGAGCGAATATTGTCTGGGAATGTATTATGACCGAATAATATTGCCGGTCTTGCGGGCAGTCTGAATGTAGAGCTTTCCGGAATGATGACAGGTGCGATGACATAAAGAGGACCTGAAACTCGGCAGCGTCAGTTGCCTAATTACTACAATTGCATTTTTTGCAAGTAATTACAAAGAAATCATCAGAGGGGTCTAATAGGCGTTGCACCGTACCGGTATTATTTTGCGGAGAACTGGTGGCGGAGTGGTCATATGATTGGTATTGGCTAAACAACGGCCGATAGCGGCGGGAACTACATTGTGGCCAGCCTCTCAGACATCAAACAGTCCGAAGCGCGGAGGGTGGACTTTAGAAAAGTCGCCCTCCATCGTGAACCGCGCCAGTTCGGCCCGCGACGTCGCAAGTTTCATTTATTCGGCACGCATGAGCTTGGCGCTAGCCCTGTGAGAGATGAGGTAGTTTCTATGGCCCATTTTCTATTATCGCTTCGTATCATATATACCGTCGGAGATACGTCCAGCTAGGGAGTGTGCCGCTCAGAAACGAATGAGTTCAGAAATGAATGAACTAAAAGCGGGAAGACATTGGTTGCGACCCATGCAAGCTCGGGTGCTACAGAATCGCCCTTAAGCGGATACAGTGTCAGAAATGGCACTACCAACGAATATTGCATCATTACGTGTTTATTTTGCCGCTCAGTTTAAAAAGCAGCACATAATCCTGTCGCACATAGGACGCTGATACAATGACAGATCTACGAGTGGTGATCGCAACCCCGCACGCACGTCATGATGACCTGGAGTTGGCTGTACGTGAGCTTCTGGGGGTAGAGGTGCTTCGTCTGCGGGCGGCCTCCGAGTTGGATTTGTCTATCCTTGCAGATTTTCGTCCGCGGTTCATATTTTTTCCTCATTGGTCATGGAGAATTCCGTCTGATATTGCGGAAGCGTATGAGTGTGTGATTTTTCACATGACCGATTTACCCTTTGGTCGGGGCGGTAGCCCACTGCAGAATCTTATTGTGCGCGGCATTGATGAAACGCAGTTGACCGCGCTACGCTGTGTAGCGGCCTTAGACGCTGGCCCAATTTACATAAAGCGGCCATTGTCTCTATATGGTACAGCCGAGGAGATACTATTGCGTGCTGCCAGACTTACAGGAGAAATGATCCAGAGCATTGTGCGCGAGCAGCCAACACCACAGCCGCAGGTAGGGGAGCCAACAATATTTCATCGCCGCATACAACAAGATGGGAATTTGGCGGATCTGGATGAATTGGAGAAGGCCTTTGATTATATCCGAATGCTAGATGCTGATGGTTATCCTTCTGCTTTTGTCGAAACGAAACATTTCAGATTGGAGTTTAGTCGCGCTAGCTTGAAGTCGGATTCAATCATTGCCGATGTAAGAATTGCCAGGAAGACACCATGAATTCTGCTCTTGTAATTGCTGCGCATCCGGACGACGAGGTGCTGGGCTGTGGTGCAACCATTGCCCGCCTTGTGGTGGAGGGATGGGAAGTGCATGTATTGATCCTGGCCGAAGGTGCAACTAGTCGAAGTGTCAAGCGCGATCCCGCCATGCATCAGGGTGAATTGACCGATCTGGCCAAATGTTGCGAAGCGGCGAACAACATCCTTGTCTCCACCTCAATAAAGTTGTGTTCGTTAGCCGACAATCGCATGGATGGCTTGGAATTGCTTGATGTTGTGAAGCTCGTGGAAGCCGAAATTGACCGTTACAAACCTTGCTTGGTGCTGACGCATCATAGA
>JAPLRD010000370.1 GCA_026399375.1 Pseudomonadota bacterium | reverse complement strand
TGCTCGAAGAGCTGGCAGCCGGTCGCAGCAACAAGGAAATCGCCGCACGCATGGGCATCAGCAATGAGACGGTTGGCTCGCATATGAAGGAAATTCTAGGCCGGCTCGGGGCCAGAAATCGCACGGAAGCGGTGGTCCGCTACCTTCAAATCATCAACAGGGTCCATGATCCCTCCATGCACTGAGGGCGGTTCATGAAGCGCGGGCTGCTTTGCCTTCTTGCGGCCTGGTCCGTGTGGTGTATCGCACTCGCGGCGCAAGCTTCGCCGCCTGCGCACGTCCTGATACCTCCCGAAGCAGAGATCGTACCCATCTGGGAGGGCTTGCGCGTGATAAGGCCTGCCGATCGGCAACTCGCGCCGCAACAGGCGGCGGAGTTGGCTGCGGATTCAGGCTCGATGAGCGTTGACAGCCCGGCGCGCGTCTTCGGGCGCGGCACATCGCCCTACTGGGCTTTGTTTTCACTGCACAACCCGGACGCAAGCGTTCAGCAGCGCATGCTCGCCCTGGAAGCCACCACTCAGTTCGATACGCGCTTGTTCGAGCGCAGCGAAACGGGAGAATGGCATCCGGTGGGATCGCTGTCCGACGCAGCGATGGGTCGCATAGGCGGCGGTACCAGCTATCCGATCTGGATGCTGCACCTCGCGCCGCAGCGAACGATAGAGCTGCTGCTGCGTGTCGAAGGTCCTGCGGTCGTTCGCTTTCCGGTGTCCATCTATCAGCCTGCGCGCCTTGCCGAGGATCTGCGAAAAATATACTTGGCACTCGGCATTGCGCTTGGTATCTGCATGATCATCGGCGCCTACGTCGTGTCGATGCGCCGCTATCTGGATGACAAGTCGGTCCCCCTGTTCGTCTGCATGATCATTTCGGACATGGTGGGCGCCTTGTGGCTCTCAGGTTATCTGAAAGCCTTCCTTCCCGCGCTGCCGGAGAGCGCGCTCAGTCCGATAGGATTCGCCGCTTATGCCCTGCTGTTCGGCTGCGGCAGCCTGCATGCCCGCATCTCCTTGAATTCGGTCGCATGGTCGCCCAAGTCTGACCGCTACTTGCAGGTGCTTGCCTGGCTCTGGCTCGCTCTGGCGCCGTGGTTTTCCATGGCGTTTCCGGTCGCCGCCAGGATTCTTATCGTATGGGGCGGAACCTCGACCGCGCTGATACTGGTCGTCATATCCATCCTGGCTGCCCGCAAGCGCGTCCCCTTCTCCGGATTCATCACCGCCGCCTGGCTGGTTTATTTTCTAGTCGGCATGCATTTCCTGCTGGCGCGCGTTGCCGACAATCCGCTGCTCTGGTCGTCGAGCACCGTTACCCTCATACAGGCCACTCTGATCGCGATACTTTTCGGATCGGCCATGGTCCAGCGCCTTATGCGGCAGCGGGACGTGCTGATAGCAGCCCGACGACAAGCGCTAGAGCAACGCGAACAGGGCGCAGCGCTCATGCGCGAGCGCAGCCTGCTTTTTGCCGCGACCAATCATGATCTGCGCCAACCCCTAGTCGGCGTCAGCCTGCTCGCCTATTTGCTCAAGTCCGCCGAGACGCCGGAAGAAAGGGCGGAAATCTCGAAAAAACTCGATATTGCGCTCAAGGAGGTCGACGATCTTCTCGTCAGCATCCAGCAACTCGCAGCGGTGCACGAGGCTGCCCACCGCCCTGTTTTCGAAACCGTAAGACTCGATGAACTGCTGCTTCCCGTGATCGAAGAATACCGGGGGCGATCGGAATGCAAACGCATCACCATTCGCTATGTGCCCTCGTGCCTGTCCATCGCGACGCATGTGCCCTACTTCAAGCGCATAGTCCGCAATGCGCTCTCCAACGCCGTGCGATACACCACCGGGGGCGACCGGATTCTCGTCGGCTGCCGCAGAGGGGGCGGGCTGCGTCTGGTCATTGCCGACACCGGCCATGGCATGACCGAGGGGCAGACCGCCCTAGCGTTCGATGCATTTCAGCGCTTCG
>JAPLRD010000082.1 GCA_026399375.1 Pseudomonadota bacterium | reverse complement strand
GGGCAACGCCTCGCTGCCGGCCGCGCTGGAAGAACAGATCAAGGCCGGCGCCTACGGCCTCAAGCTGCACGAAGACTGGGGCACGACGCCGGCGGCGATCGACAACTGCCTCGCCGTGGCCGACAAGCACGACGTGCAGGTCACCATCCACACCGACACGCTGAACGAGTCGGGCTTCGTCGAGACGACCAAGGCCGCGTTCAAGGGCCGCACCATCGGCACCTTCCACACCGAGGGTGCGGGCGGCGGACACGCGCCGGACATCATCACCCTCGCGGGCGAGCCCAACGTGCTGCCCTCCTCCACCAACCCGACCATGCCCTACACCGTCAACACCATAGACGAGCACCTGGACATGCTGATGGTCTGCCACCACCTCGACCCCGCCATCGCCGAGGACGTGGCCTTCGCCGAATCGCGCATCCGCCGCGAGACCATCGCCGCGGAAGACATCCTGCACGACATGGGCGCGTTCTCGATGATGTCCTCCGACTCGCAGGCGATGGGCCGGGTGGGCGAAGTGATCATCCGCACCTGGCAGGCTGCGGACAAGATGAAGCAGCAGTTCGGCAGCCTGGCGCAAGACCCCGCGCGGCACGACAATTTCCGCGTCAAGCGCTACATCGCCAAGTACGGGATCAACCCGGCGATCACGCAGGGCATTTCCCACGTGGTCGGATCGATCGAGGTGGGAAAGTGGGCCGACATCGTGTTGTGGAAACCGGCGTTTTTCGGCGTCAAGCCGACGCTGATACTCAAGGGCGGCATGATCGCCGCCGCTGCCATGGGCGATCCGAACGCGTCGATACCGACGCCGCAGCCGGTGCACTACCGGCCGCAGTTCGGCGCCTTCGGCGGCGCGCTGCACAAGACGTCGATCACTTTCGTTTCGAAAGCCGGACTCAAGGCCGGCATCGCACGCAAGTACGGGCTGCAAAAGGAAGTCGTGGCGGTGAAGAACACGCGCAAGATCGGCAAGCGCGACATGATACACAACGACGCGACCCCGAAAATAAAGGTCGATCCGGAGACCTACAAGGTGACGGCCGACGGCAGGCTGCTCGCCTGCGAACCGGCCAGGGTGCTGCCCATGGCGCAGCGCTACTTCCTGTTTTGACAACGCAGAACGACAATGCCAAGAACTGTCATCCCGAGCGCAGCGAGGGATCTGCTTCTGAATCAACGAACCAAAAGCAGATTCCTCAGCCTTCGGCTTCGGAATGACAGGTAATTTTAGAACGGTTACATCCTGATGTTGACGCTGATCGCACGCTGCGACCCTGTGGCCGAACCCTACGGCGAACTGGTGCTGCCCTACGATCTGCGCATCCGCAGCCGCCTGCGCACCCGCCTCGCCTCGGGCGAGGAAGCGGTACTTCGAACCGAGCGCGGCGCCGTCCTGCGCGGCGGCGAATGCCTGAGGAGCGAAGACGGCCGCGTGGTGCGCGTGTCGGCCGCACCGGAAAAAGTGATGCACGTCACCTGCGCCGACCGGTTCGAACTCACGCGCGCCGCCTACCATCTGGGGAACCGCCATGTGCCGGTCGAGATAGGCGACGATTTCCTTCGCATCGCCAGCGACCACGTGCTCGGCGACATGCTGCTCGGCTTGGGCGCAAAGCTACAAGAGATGGAGGCGCCGTTCGAGCCCGAATCCGGAGCCTACGGCGGCGGCCACAGCTATCATGAGGAAACCGGGCACGGCGGCAAGATTCACCAGTACGGCGATGGCGGACATGAGCACTGACCTCGCCCTCGCCCGCCTGCTGCAACTCGCCAGCCCGGCCCTGCCGGTCGGCGCCTATAGCTACTCGCAAGGTCTGGAGGCGGCGGTGGAGGCGGGCCTGGTGCGCGATGCCGCCGGCGCGGAAACCTGGATCGGCGGGGTGCTCGCATACGCGGTCGCGCGGCTGGAAGCGCCGGTGTGGTGGCGCCTGCACGCGGCGTGGTCGGCGGGTGACGTAGCGGATGTGGCCCACTGGAACGACATTTTCCGCAGTACGCGCGAGAGCGCCGAACTGCGCGCGGAAACGCTGCAGATGGGCTATTCGCTGCAGCGGTTGCTGCTCGAGCTCGGTGAATTCGACGCGCGGTCGCTGGCGCCACTGCGCGGCATCGCAGAGGTCACGTTTCCCACGGCCTTCGCTTTCGCGGTGGTGAAGTGGCAGATTCCGGCGCGCAGCGCGCTGATCGCTTATCTGTGGGCCTGGCTGGAGAACCAGGTCATGGCGGCGCTGAAATCGGTGCCGCTTGGCCAGACCGACGGCCAGCGACTGCTGCTGTCGCTGGCGGAGCTGCTGCCCGGCATAGCCGATCAGGCCTGCACAGCCACGGATGACGATCTGTGCAATTACGCGCCCGGCTTCGCCATACTGTGCAGCCGGCACGAAACCCAGTACAGCCGCTTGTTCCGTTCCTGAAGAAAAGGCATCGCATGACCAAATCGCAATCCGTGAAAACCGAGGCGCAACGCTCCAATCCGCTGCGTGTCGGCATCGGCGGGCCCGTAGGCTCGGGCAAGACCGCGCTCACCCTGTCGCTGTGCCGCGCGCTGCGCGACAAGTATCAGCTGGGCGTGGTCACCAACGACATCTATACCGAAGAAGACGCGCAGTTCCTGGTAAAAAACGGCGCG
Organism: Pseudomonadota bacterium; assembly: GCA_026399375.1. GTDB lineage: Bacteria > Pseudomonadota > Gammaproteobacteria > Burkholderiales > SG8-39 > 2-12-FULL-64-23. The sequence goes on along the minus strand of JAPLRD010000082.1, from coordinate 2,934 downwards.
CTCGCGCCCGAGCGCATCATCGGCGTCGAGACCGGCGGCTGCCCCCACACCGCCATCCGCGAGGACGCCTCGATCAATCTGGAAGCGGTGGCGCGCCTGAACCGCAGCTTCGATGACCTGGAGATCATTTTCATCGAATCCGGCGGCGACAACCTCGCCGCGACGTTCAGCCCGGAACTCTCGGACCTCACGCTCTATGTAATCGACGTCGCCGCCGGCGACAAGATTCCGCGCAAGGGCGGGCCCGGGATAATGAAATCCGATTTGCTGGTCATCAACAAGATCGACCTCGCGCCCATGGTCGGCGCTTCGCTCGAGGTGATGGAGCGCGATTCGAAGAAAATGCGCGGCGAGCGCCCGTTCGTATTCACGAACCTCAAGACCGGGCAGGGCCTGGATACCGTGATCGAATTCATCCGGCGCCAGGGGTTGATGCAGTAATCTTTTTGAATTGCCCGGGCTAGCGGCAGTTTCGCGAAGGCGTTGAACCCCACCCCAGCCCTCTCCCGCCCAAGCGGGAGAGGGGAATCATCCGGCTCAGACGTACCCGAGCCACGACCAGTAAGTCGCCCCGAACAGCAGCATCAGCGCGTAGGCGATGACCGTCAGCACGAGGCCGGTGCGGATGAAATCCTTCGCCGCGAAAGTGTCCGTGCCATAGGCGACCATGTTCTGCGGCGCGTTCACCGGCATGATGAAGCCGAAGCTGACAACGAACTGCAGGATCATGGTCATGCCGACCACGTTCATGCCCGGCGTCTGCACCTGCTGCAGCACGCTGATCATGATCGGGATCATGGCCGAAGAAAGCGCCGTGGCGCTGGCGAAGCCCAGGTGCACCACGATCAGGAACAGCGCCAGCAGCGCGAGCACGGCGAAGGCCGACGCTCCCTGCAGCCCCATGCCCTGCACGATCAGGTTGGCGAGCCAGCCGGCGGCCTTGGTCTGCAATAGCGCCGTGCCCAGGCTGATGCCGACTCCGAAGAGCACGACGGTACCCCAGGGAATCTTGCTCTGCGCGGCCTTCCAGCCCATGACGCCGATCCAGGGGAGGAACATGATGGCGATGGCGGCGATGGTGGTGGAGGACGTGTCGAAAGGATGCAGCACTTTTTCCGTCGCCCACAGCGAGAGCAGGGCCAGCGTGATGAACAGCAGTTTCTTTTCGCTCGTTTTCATCGGCCCCATTTCGGCCAGCGCCTTGGCGATCGACTCCTTGCCACCCGCGATCTCCTCGGTTTCCGGCGGCATCATTTTCATCATCACGAAATACAGCGCGATCGACATCAGCACCGCCCATGGCGCCGCGGCGATGAACCAGTCAAGCCAGGTGATGGTGGTCTTGAGCGTCTTCTCGATGAAACCGATGGCCACCATGTTCTGCGCCGCCGCGGTCTTGATGCCGACGTTCCAGATGGACGCTGACTGCGCCGTGGCGATCATCAGGATGCCGGCGAGGCGCGAATTGCGCTCCACGCCGAAGGCCAGGATGATGCCCATCATGATGGGCACGAGGCAGGCGACGCGCGCGGTGGTGCTCGGCACCAGGAAGGCCAGCACGATGCCGACCAGGATGGCGCCGATCAATACACGGTTGGTGCGCGCGCCGACGCCCGAGAGCACGAACAGCGCGATGCGCTTGTCCAGTCCGGTGATGGTCATCGCGGCCGAGAGGAACAGCGCCGCCGCGACCAGCGCCAGGGCGGTATTGGCAAAGCCGCCCAAGGCCATGCTCAGCCCCGCGCTCGTTCCAAGCAAGGCTTCGGGCTTCGCCGGATTGGGCGCCATGCCCAGCAGGAATGCCATCAGCGCCACGATCAGGACTGCGCTCACGGCGTAGTCCACCGCCTCGGTCATCCACAGGATGACCGAAAACAACAGCATCCCCAGCATGATCTGCCCTGCAACCGGCAGGCCGGTGGGCGTAGGCAGCATGCACACGGCGATAAGTGCGGCGAATGCCGCGATCAAGCCCCAGTACTTCACCTCCGCTTCGGGCGCGGCCAGTTTGACACCCGATCCCATGACAACGGTATTCATGATCACCTCGTTTGAAAAAATTCAGGATTACGATATTTTCCCAACGATGGACCCCCGACGAATGCCAAGCATGATATTCGTCAAACAAAATGCCGCCGCTTTCATAGATCTTTCTGATCAATGCAAGAACCGCCGCTGATGTACTTCGCCGGACGCAGGCCGCTAACACCGCCCGGCGAACCCTCCCCGGGCTAACCGCTGTTGCGCAAACCGGCGGTGAGCCCGTTGATGGAGAGGTGGATGCCGCGCCGCGTCAGTTCGTCGGTCGCGCCGGCGCGATAGCGGCGCAGCAGTTCGATCTGCAGGTGATTCAGCGGATCGAGGTAGGGAACGCGGCTGCGTATGCTTTGCGCGAGTTCGGGGTTGCTCGCGAGCAGGCTCTCCTGCCCGCTGATCTGCAGCAGGTAGGCTATCGATTTATGCAGTTCTTCACCGATGCGCGCGAGCACCGATTCGCGCAGCGGCGCATCGTCCAGCAACTCGGCGTAGCGCGCGGCGATAGCCAGGTCGGTCTTGGCGAGCACCATGTCCATGTTGGAAATGACGCTGCGAAAGAACGGCCAGCGCTGGTACATTTCCCGCAGGGTGTCCAACCCCTGCGGGTGCCCGGTGAGCCAGACCTCCACCGCGCTCGCGAAGCCGTACCAGCCGGGCAGCAGCACGCGGCACTGCGCCCAGCTGAACACCCAGGGTATCGCGCGCAGGTCTTCGATGCCCCAGGACGCCTTGCGCGAAGCCGGGCGGCTGCCGATGTTGAGTTCGGCGATCTCCGCGATCGGCGTGGTCATGCGAAAGTAGTCGACGAAACCGGGCGTCTCGTAGACCAGGGCGCGGTAAGCACTGCGCGCGTGCGTGCTGAGCGTATCCATCACCGCGGCATAACGGCGCAGCGCC
>JAPLRD010000089.1 GCA_026399375.1 Pseudomonadota bacterium | reverse complement strand
CGCCTTCATGATGATCGAGGGCTCGTTCCAGGGCACGCGCACGAAGGGCGTCACCGCCGTGGTGGAAATGGCGGTGAGCATGGGCACCACGTCCGAGTAGTCGATGCAGCCGTGCTGCATGTCGATGCACAGCCAGTCGAGCCCGGTGTGCGCCATCACCTCGGCGGAGAAGCAATGCGGTATCGAGAGCCAGCCGCCGATTGCCGGCTTGCCCTCGCGCCAGAGTTTTTTCACTGCGTTCATGCGCATTGCCTTACTCCCTTCAGTTGGTTCAATTCAATTACCGGTAGCGGAGAACTGGTTCTAAGCGACTTCATGCGCCGCCATCTGCTCCAGCGCCTTGACCAGCGCCGAGTGGTCGAGGTCCACCATGCCGTTGGCGGCGCAGGCCTGCATCAGTTGCGCCGCACCGGCAGTCTGCGGCAGCGCGACGCCGAGTTCGCGCGCACCCTGCAGCGCGAGGTTCAGGTCTTTCTGGTGCAGCCGGATGCGGAACCCCGGGGCGAAAGTGCGCTTGATCATGCGCTCGCCGTGCACTTCGAGGATGCGGCTGGAGGCGAAGCCGCCCATCAGCGCCTGGCGCACCTTGGCCGGATCGGCGCCGGCCTTGCTCGCGAACAGCAGTGCTTCGCCGACCGCGGCGATGGTGAGCGCAACTATGATCTGGTTCGCCACCTTGGTCGTCTGGCCGTCGCCGTTGCCGCCGACGAGGGTGATGTTCTTGCCCATCTTCTCGAACAGTGGACGCACCTTCTCGAACACGGCTTCGGCGCCACCGCACATGATGGTGAGCGACGCCGCCTTGGCGCCGACCTCCCCTCCGGATACCGGCGCGTCAATGTAGTCGGCGCCGAGCGCATTGATCTTCTGCGCGAAAGCCTTGGTCGCGATGGGCGAGATCGAACTCATGTCGACGACGATCTTGCGCGCACCGCTGCCGCCCGCTTGCAGCCCGGCTGCGACGCCGCCTTTTCCGAACAGCACCAGTTCGACGTCTGGCGTGTCCGGCACCATGATGATGATGACCTCCCCATTGCGTGCGACTTCCTCGGCGCTGGCGCAAGGCACGGCATTCGTGGAGGCGATGCTGTCGGGCAGCTTGCCGATGGTGTTGACGAACAGCTGATGGCCGGCGTTGACGAGGTGCAGCGCCATCGGCGCGCCCATGATGCCCAGTCCTATGAATCCGATCTTCATTTGCGGTCCTTTCGTTTGGGGTGAGATATTCAGCGGTCAAGCGCGGGGCGCTTGGGGTCGAACTTCCAACCCTGGATCAGATGCCAATGGCGCGCGCCCCGTCACCGGGGCGCGCCCGGGAACCTACTTCGTCTCAATGCCCAGAGACTTGTAGAGCGTGCCGAACTGGTCGTAGGCCTGCTTGAACCAGACCTTGTACTCTTCCGCGTTCTGGTAATTCACCGGCTGGCCGATATCCTTCATGATCTTGTGGAACTCGGGGTCATCGGCGACTTCCTTGAACTTCTTCTCCAAGTAGGCGATGACTTCCTTCGGCGTGCCCTTGGCGACCGCCACGCCCTTGACCGAGCCGGCAGTCACCACATCGAAACCAGCTTCGCGGAAGGTCGGAACATCGGGAACCGACGTATCACGTTTGTCCAGGGCCACGGCCAGGGCGCGCAGGCGGCCAGCCTTTATGTGCGGCAGCACTTCGCTTGGATGTCCGCCGCCGAAGTCCACGTGCCCGCCCACGAGTTTGGTGATGGCGTCCGCTCCACCCGCTCCGGGTATGGTCGTCACATTGATCCCGGCGGCCTTGCCGAACAGGAGGAAGGTGATGTCCACCGAGGCGCCTTTGGTCGACACGGAAGCGGTCATGTACTCCTTGCCCTTCCCCGCTTTGACCAGGTCGGCCAGCGTGTTGTAGGGCGACGAGGCGGGCACCGCGAGGACGATGGAGTGCACGGACATGCGGCATACGGTCTCGAAATCCTTGAACACGTCGTAAGGCAGCGACCGCTGGTGCGGCACGACGAGGTCTTCGCCCGAGCCCCAGCCGAACAGCACCGTGTAGCCATCCGGTTTCGAGCGCGCGACGTCGACGCGGCCCGGAATGGCGCCGCCGCCGGGCTTGTTGACCACGACCAGGGGCTGCGTGAAATACTTGGGCGCGACCTGTGCGATCGCACGCGCGAGCACGTCGGTCGAGCCGCCCGCGCCATAGGGCACGATGAGCTGGATCGGTTTTTCCGGGTAGGCCGCGGCGGCGTTCGTCGCGACGGCAAGTATGGCAAAGGCGGCGGCGAGCGCCGTCCGGATTATCTTGTGCATGAAAGTCTCCTTTACGGTCGATTATGAATCTGAAGCCACATACGGACACCACGCGCCGGGATTCGGCGTGAACACTCCATCCGCACAGCCTAGGCTGCGCTAGTCCGCGCCTCGCGCCTTTTCCTTTGCGCGGCCCAGACGTTGTAAAGCACGAATACGACGGCGATGCCCAGCAGCGCGCCGGAAATCGGGTGTGTGACGAATATGCCGAACTTGCCGTTGCTCATCAGCAGCGCCTGGCGCAGCGAGCGCTCCATGATCGGGCCGAGCACGAAGGCGAGCAGCAAGGGACCCAAGTCGAATTGCAGCTTGCGCGCGAGATAGCCGAAGACGCCCAGGACCAGCATGACCCAGATGTCGAACACGCTGTTGTTGACGCTGTAGACCCCGACCAGGGTGAGCACCATGATCATCGGCGCCATGAAGGCGTAAGGGACGCGCAGCAGCTGCACCCATATGCCGACCAGGGGGAGGTTCAGCACCAGCAGCATCACGTTGCCGATGTACATCGACGCCACCACGCCCCAGAACACGTCGGCGTGTTCCTTCAGCAGGAACGGTCCCGGCGTGATGCCGTGGATGAGCAGCGCCGCGAAAATCATCGCCGTCGACGCGTTCCCGGGAATGCCCAGTGTCAGCAGAGGGATGAAAGAGGACGAAGCGGCGGCATTGTTGGCGGATTCGGGGCCGGCGACGCCTTCGATGGCGCCGTGGCCGAACTCTTCCGGATGCTTCGAGACTTTCTTCTCCACCGCATAGGAGATGAGCGAAGCCAGCACCGCGCCGCCGCCGGGAAGGATGCCTACGAAAAAGCCGATCACGCTGCCCCGCACCATGGCCCAGCCGCTGCGCGCGAGATCGACCAGGGTCGGAAACACGTTCTTGATCTTGGTGGTCAGGATAGCGGCGGTTTCGGTCTTCTCCAGGCTGTACAGGATTTCGCCGACGCCGAAGAGGCCCATCGCCAGGGTGACGAAATCGATGTTGCTTTGCAGGTCGGCGATGCCGAAATCGAAGCGCACTGCGCCGGACAGCGGATCAAGCCCGATGCAGCCCAGTATCAGTCCGAGGATCGCCATGATCAGGCCCCTGAGCGGCGAGTCGCCGGTGAGGTAGGTTGCTAGAAGCAGGCCGAGCACGGTCAGCGAAAAATACTCCGGCGGGTCGAACTTAAGCGCAGCCTCGGCCAGTGGCGGCGCCATCAAAGTCAGGCCGACCAGGCCGATGGTGCCCGCGATGAAGGAGCCGATAGCGGCGATACCGAGCGCGGGCCCCGCCCGGCCGCTCTTGGCCATCTCATAGCCGTCGATGCAGGTGACGACCGAAGCCGCCTCGCCGGGAATCTTGAGCAGAATGGAGGTGGTCGACCCGCCGTACATCGCACCATAGAAAATGCCGGACATGAGGATGATGGCGGTCACGGGCGAACCCATTTTCATGCTGATGGGCAGCAGCAGGGCGATGGTCGCCGCCGGCCCCAGCCCGGGCAGGACGCCCACCGCAGTGCCGAGGGCGCAGCCTATCAGGCCCCAGAGCAGATTGACCGGGCTGAAGGCGATCTGGAATCCCAGCCACAGACCCGCGGCGTCAAACATCGCTTCGGTTTCCTTCGTCGTCCCTGCGCGTCGGCATCTTCTTCGGCATCTTCGGTTAGAACAGCAGTCCGCGCGGAAACGGGGTCTGCAGAAAGCGTTCGAATACCAGATAGACCACCAGCCCGGTCAGCAGTCCGGTGCTCGCCGCCACGATCACCCTCTTGCGCTCGACGAACAGCAGCCAGCCCGCGACCAGAAACACGACGCTGGTGATCGCGCCGATGTCGTCGAAGACGACGATGTACACGCAAGTAATGGCGATCGCCAGGAGCGGGTGCAGCCACGCGCCCGGTTCCCAGAAAGGACGCCTATTTTCCTCCGGGCCGTGATTGGCGGCGATGAGGCAGACGGCCAGTATGGCGAGAATCACGCCCAGGCCGAAGGGCATGAAGCCGGAACCCGGCTGGCCGTGATCGAACAGGCGCAGCACCCAGACCGATTGCTGGATGACGAGTGCGGCCAGCGCCAGCAACGCGATTCCGGCGTTGCGCTGCCAGGACTTCACTTCGGCGCTCCGGTTTCCGCCGTGTGGCGGCCGCGCATCGCCCCTGTCCTGATGAACGTTGCACCGCCTAGGTAATCGATACCTTCCATCCTTCGCCTTTCTGCGTCAGTACGCCCGGTTTGCCGGGACACCCAGCCTGCCTACCTATATATCAGTGGAGCACCTGGAAGCAGTTGATCTTTATCAAGTGTCCGACCCACCGGGCGGGCCATCGGCTTGTATTCTT
>JAPLRD010000111.1 GCA_026399375.1 Pseudomonadota bacterium | reverse complement strand
GCACCCGCGACAATTCAACCTGCGGCTCCTGCACGGCTTCGTTCATGCCTGCCCTTATAGCAGCATCCAAACGAAAAAGCCAGTACTGTCTCTCCTCTACGTCACATCAAGGGCTTGGAACAATGAATGACGGAGCCCTGCTACGCTAACCCAATTCGCGGTCCCCATATGTTAAGAATTTTTGGGCGCGCCCAAGCCTGCGCTTATGCACGCTTCTCCATGCCCGCAAACAGCCTTGCGGGCCATGCCGGGCGATTCGGGGGTGCCGCTAGTCGCCAAAGCAGGCGTCGCGGTTGCGGACGTCGCGGGGATCGTGACCGGCGGCGCGCTCGGTGCCGGAAGGTCGCCCCGCTTGGGCGTCGGCTGCCAGCCCATCACCAGCATCAGCACGGCGAAACCCACCACGTAGGCGAGCGTCACATGCCAGCCCTGCCGGATCCAGTTGCCGACCGATTTCGCTTCAGGGTACATATTGGACAGCGCCACCCCGGCGCTGGAACCGAACCAGATCATGGAACCGCCGAACCCCACGGTGTAGGCGAGCATGCCCCAGTCGAATCCGCCCTGTTTCAGCGCCAGTGCAGTGAGCGGAATGTTGTCGAAAACGGCCGAGATGAACCCGAGGCCGAAGGCGGAGCGCCAGGACGCGGCGGGCAATGCCTCCACCGGCATCATCGAGGCGCAGGTCACCAGCGACAGCAGGAAGATCGAGCCCTTGGTCGCCTCCGGCAGCAGTTCCCAGTCCGGCCTTCTGAACGGCACGCTCAACAGGATCGCCGCCCACACCGCCGCGCCTATAAACGGGAAACTGTCCGACATCTGGGTGAAATAGACGTTGACCAGCACGTTGGCGACGATGGCGAACGTCAGTATAAGGGCGACGATGCCGGCGCGCAGCCAGTCGATATGGATATGGCTGTGCTCGTGCTTGATGATGGGCGAATACTTGTGCTGCTGCATCGCCGCCGGAATGCCGCATACCACCAGCGCCACCGCCGCACCGACGTAGGCGTGGAACACCGAGATCGGGCTCACGCCGTCTATCCACATCATGGTGGTGGTGGTATCGCCAACCACGCTGCCCGAACCGCCGGCGTTGGACGCAGCCACAATGGCCGCGAGATAGCCCACGTGCACCTTGGCGCGGAACAGGGTGTGCGCCATCGCCCCGCCGATCAGCGCTGCGGCGATATTGTCGAGGAAGGAGGACAGCACAAACACCATCACCAGCATGACGAAGGCGCCCTTCCAGTCGTGCGGCAGGAAGCGCGGCAGCACCGCCGGTATGTGCGTCTTCTCGAAATGCCTTGAAAGCAGCGCGAAGCCGAGCAGCAGGCAAAGCAGATTGGTGAGAATCACCCATTCATGGCCGAAATGGGATGCGAGTCCGCCGAGGCCGGCTCCGGTCTTGAACCCGGTGAACGCCAGTTTGTACACGGTGATGGTTGCGAGGCCGGTCAGGGCCACGCGCAGCGTGTGATTGTGAAACAGCGCGACGCCGAGCAGCGTCAGCGCGAACAGGATGAATTCGACCGGTATGCCGAAAACCTCGGGGCCGGCCGCGAACGCCGGACCGCTTGCGGTCATGAACACGGCGGCCATCGATATCGGGCGCAGCAGGTTTGCCGCGACACGTGCGAGACTCATTGTTATTCTCCCCCTTCCCGTGGCGCGAACAGCGCCACCCTCTGTGTACATTATCGCACGCCCGAGTGCGCACTGACGACGCCGAGCAAAGGCCGGCGCCAAAAAAACACGGGGCGGAAAGGAGCCTGCCCCTTCCTGCCCCGCCCTCCTCCCTTGGATGTGTCGCCTCGGCTAACGGATCAGCGATCCCTCAAGGCATTCTTCAGCGCCGCCGGTCAGGCCTTCAGCACAGCCAGCACTTCGTCCAGCATCTTCTTCGCATCGCCGAACAGCATGCGGTTGTTCTCTTTGTAGAAGAGCGGATTGTCGACGCCGGCGTAGCCGGAGGCCATCGAGCGCTTCATCACGATCGAGGTCTTCGACTTCCACACCTCGAGCACCGGCATGCCGGCGATCGGGCTCGACGGATCGTCCTGCGCCGCCGGATTCACGATGTCGTTGGCGCCGATGATCATGGCGACGTCGGTCGTCGGGAAATCGTCGTTCAGTTCGTCCATTTCGAACACGATGTCGTAGGGCACTTTCGCTTCGGCCAGCAGCACGTTCATGTGGCCGGGCATGCGGCCGGCGACCGGGTGGATGCCGAAACGCACGTTGACGCGCTTCGCGCGCAGCAGTTTGGTGATCTCGAGCACCGTGTGCTGCGCCTGCGCCACCGCCATGCCGTAGCCCGGAACG
>JAPLRD010000108.1 GCA_026399375.1 Pseudomonadota bacterium | reverse complement strand
GCAGTCATTCCCTCAGAGGTGCAGCGCTGCGTCGGTTCGCTGGAATACTTCGTCGCCGAAAATCCGAAATCCGCGCGCGCCTACCTGAAGCAGATCGGAACGGCGAAGCCGCTGCAAGACCTGCATATCGCCACGCTGAACGAACATACGCAGGACGGGAACATCGCCGAACTGGCGGCCCCGATTCTTGCCGGGCATGACGTAGGCGTAATGTCCGAAGCAGGCTGTCCCGGCGTCGCCGACCCCGGCGCAAAGCTGGTGCGTTACGCGCACCAGCACGCCATCCGGGTCGTGCCTCTGGTCGGCCCCTCCTCCATCCTGCTGGCGCTCATGGCATCGGGATTGAACGGCCAGAACTTTGCCTTCCACGGTTATCTTCCGGTGGCCGACGTCGACAGGGAACGAACGCTGCGCGAACTGGAGAAGCACTCGCGACGGCTGAACCAGACGCAGATTTTCATCGAGACGCCGTACCGCAACGGAAAACTGGTGCAAAGCATCCTCGGCGCCTGCGCTGGCGCCACGCTGCTTTGCGTCGCGGTGGACATTACCCTCGAAGATGAGGACATCCGCACCCAGAGTGTCGCAGCATGGAAGAAAAATCCACCGCGACTCGATCGCAGGCCGGCGCTGTTCCTGCTGTTGGCGGTTTAGCGGGCCCTGCCTGAACCGCAAAGGACAATCAGCGCAGCCGGATGCTTTCGCGCAGCGTGAATTCGGCGAAGCTCCTGGCCGCAGCCGCACCGAAGCGCTTGGCGATGCGCTCCACCGGGTTGGATTTCTGCGTGTAGTCGACGATGGATTCGGCCTTGATCACGTCCCGCGCCACCGATTCGACGCTGCCGAAGCCGTCCGCGAGACCGAGTTCGACCGCCTTCTGCCCGGTCCATATCAGGCCGCTGAACAAATCGGGATTGTCTTTCAGGCGCTTGCCCCTGCCCTTTTTTACCACGTCGATGAATTGCTGATGAATGTCGCCGAGCATGGCCAGCGCATATTCCTTCTGCTTCGGGTCCACCGGCGAGAACGGATCCATGAAGCCCTTGTTTTCACCCGCCGTCAGCAGCCGCCGCTCTACCCCGAGTTTCTCCATGCCGCCGGTGAAGCCGAAGCCGTCCATGAGCACGCCGATGGAACCAACGAGGCTCGCCTTGTTGACGTAGATCTTGTCGGCAGAGACGGCGACGAAATAGCCGCCCGAGGCGCAGATGTCTTCGACCACGACATACAGCGGCGTGTTGGGGTACAAGCCCCGCAGGCGCCCGACTTCGTCATTGATGATTCCCGATTGCACCGGGCTGCCGCCTGGAGAATTGATGCGCAGAATCACTCCCTGCGTGCCTTTGTCCTTGAACGCGCTTTGCAGGGCGGTGGTGACTTTCTCGGCGCTGGACTCGCCCTTGGCGTCGATCACGCCTTCCATCTCGACGAGCGCCGTATGTTTGCCGTCGATGCTGATGTCGCCGTCGCCGCGCAATTCGAACGCCATTACGATCAGAAACGTGACGTAGGCGAACGTCAGTATCTTGAAAAAGATGCCCCAGTAGCGCGCCCTGCGCTGCTCTTTCAAAGCGGCGAATGCCAGCTTTTCCAGCGTTTCGCGCTCCCAGCTCGTTTCCGGATCTGCCATCTTCTTCTCAACCTTCCGTCTTCAAATAGACTTTTCCGCCAGATTCAAACACATCCAGGGCGGCAAGTTTCGCGCCGCGGCAGGGCCCGCCGCGGCACGCACCGCTGTCCGGTGCATACAGCGCACCGTGAGTGGAGCATATCAAATACTCACCGCCGGCATCGAAAAACTTCACGTGATTCCAGTCGAGTTCCATAGCGATGTGGCCGCAGCGGTTGAGATAGGCGCGCACCCGTCCCTCGTGGCGGATGGCGAAAGCCGGCAAGGTCTCGCCTTCCCGGTCGACTTCGAAGCGCACGCCGTCGCCGCGCTCGCTGAGTTCTTCGCTGCCGCAGATCGCCCGCGCGCCCGCTTCGACCGGGTTCGCATCGGCTTCATCCGCGCGCTCGCCGGACTGGCCGGGCCGTGCGCTCCCTGTGCTCAGCCGTTCTTCTTCAGCCACGGCGCGAGGTCCTCGGGCGCGTCGATGCAGTCGATGGGATTGAGCGCGGTCAGGTTCTCCCTGGGGTGCGCCCCGTAGCTCACGCCGAGCGCCGCCACGCCGGCGCTCACCGCCATCTGCAGATCGTGCGCGGTATCGCCTATCATCAGCGTCGCCTCGCGCGATACGGCGAGTTCCTGCATCAACTCCTGCAGCATGGCCGGATGAGGCTTCGAATGGGTTTCGTCGGCGCAGCGCGAAGAATCGAAATACTGCCCCAATTGCGTCGCCTCGAGCACGCGATCGAGTCCCGCCCGGCTCTTGCCGGTGGCCACCGCCAGCATGTGCCCCTTCTCCTTCAGCGCAATGAGCATTTCGCGCACCCCGGGGAAAAGCTCGATGTCCGGATCGCGCGCCATGAAATGAAACTTGTAGCGTTCGGCCAGCTTACCGTAGTCGCTGGGCGGCAGTTCCGGCACCGCATACGAAAGCGCGTCCTTCAAACCCAGGCCGATCACATGGGCTGCGCGCTCGCGTTCGGGCACCTTCAGTCCGAGGTCGCTGCAACTCGCCTGGATGCTTGCGACGATGGCGCTGGCCGAGTCCATCAAAGTCCCGTCCCAGTCGAAAACCAGCAATTCAAATCGATTTGACATCTGCGTCCTGTCTATTCTTCCGCCCGTCTATTTGAGGGCGGATATGAAATTCTCAAGCTCCTGCGGCAGAGGCGCCGCCAGCTTCACCTTTTCAGCGTCCAGCGGATGCACGAACGCAAGCTTCCACGCGTGCAGGAACATGCGCTTCAGGCCCTGCTTGGCCAGGCGCTTGTTTAATTCGAAATCCCCGTACTTGTCGTCGCCCGCGATGGGAAAACCGAGGTGCGCGAGGTGCACGCGGATCTGGTGCGTGCGCCCCGTCTTCAGCTGCGCCTGCAATAAACTATAGCCGCCGCACTCGCGCTCCAGTTCGAACACAGTATGAGACTCGCGGCCCTCGTCGTCCACGCTGACGCGCCGCGCCCCCGCCCCGGTCACGTAGCGCTGCAGCTTGAGTTTGACGTGCTGCTTGCCCGCGGGCCACTTGCCGTGCACCAGAACAAGATAGCGCTTGTCCATCTGCCCGGTGCGTATCAGCTCATGCATGGCCGTGAGCACCGAGCGCTTCTTGGCGAGCAGCAGCAGGCCCGAAGTGTCCCGGTCCAGCCTGTGCACGAGTTCCAGAAACTTCGCCTGCGGGCGCGCCAGCCGCAGTTGCTCGATTACGCCGTAGCTGATGCCGCTGCCGCCGTGCACCGCCATCCCGGCGGGCTTGTTGGCGGCGATCAGGCCTTCGTCCTCGTACAGCAGGGGCAGATCGAATGCCGGCGGCTTGGGTGGTGCAGCCTTCGCGCCCAGCCTCAGCGGCGGGATGCGCACGCGGTCGCCTTCCGCCAGTTTGTAGGTCGCATCCACCCGCCCGCTGTTGACCCGTACCTCGCCGCTTCTGAGAATGCGATAAATGTGGCTTTTGGGTACGCCTTTGCACTCGCGCAGCAGAAAATTATCGACGCGCTGACCGGCCGTTTCAGAGCCAATTTCCACTTGCTTCACCGAAACTTTACTTAAACCCTTCATTTTGCTTATAATGTTCTCACTGGCTCAGTCGCGGGACAGGGTTTGTAGCGTCGAAATGACATTTTCAGACCCGAACACGTCCCCGGTTTTGCGGCCCGGAAGGCCGTAACCCTGGGTAATGCGGTTAATATCGCTCACCGAAAGTAGCGAGAGTGTAATTGATTTGGCGCGCTGCAAGCAGCGGCAGATTGCGATTTCCGGTACTCGTGCCGGAGACTAGTTCGACAAACCCAACCGATTCCCCTTCCACTCACATCATTTCAAGACTGGAATGCATCGCTAAGCCCCTGAACATTTAGGCCCAGGTTTGTCCTGCCCGAGGTTTGTCCTGCCCATGCGCGCGCAGGAGCAATAGTTATGAAGCGCATGCTGTTTAATGCGACACAGGCCGAAGAGCTTCGTGTCGCCATAGTTGATGGTCAGAAGCTGATCGATCTTGACATCGAATCGGCCTCGAAAGAGCAACGCAAGAGCAACATCTACAAAGGCGTCATCACCCGCGTCGAACCCAGCCTCGAAGCTGCGTTCATCGACTACGGCACCGACCGCCACGGATTTCTCCCCTTCAAGGAAGTCGCGCGCGCCTATTTCAAGGCGGGTGTAGACGTCGGCCGCGCCCGCATCCAGGATGCGCTGAAGGAAGGCCAGGAACTGATCGTACAGGTGGAAAAGGACGAGCGCGGCAACAAGGGCGCCGCCCTCACCACTTTCATCAGCCTCGCAGGACGTTACCTGGTGCTTATGCCCAACAACCCGCGCGGAGGCGGCGTATCTCGCCGCGTCGAGGGCGAGGACCGCGAAGAGCTTCGCGACACCATGGACCAGCTCCCGGTGCCCCAGGGCATGAGCGTGATCGCGCGCACCGCCGGCATCGGCCGCTCCGTCGAAGAACTCGACTGGGATCTGAAATACCTGCTGCAGCTGTGGCACGCGATCGAAGAAGCGTCGACCAGCCAGAAAGGCGCGTTCCTGATTTACCAGGAAGGCAGTCTCGTCATACGCGCCATACGCGACTACTTCCATCCGGAAATCGGTGAAATCCTGATCGATACCGATTCGATCTTCGAGCAGGCGCAGCAGTTCATGGCGCACGTGATGCCGGACAACGTCAGCCGGGTGAAGCGCTACCACGACGACGTGCCGCTGTTCTCGCGTTTTCAGATCGAGCACCAGATCGAAACCGCCTATTCGCGCCAGGTCAACCTGCCCGCGGGCGGCGCCGTGGTCATCGACCACACCGAGGCGCTGGTGGCGATCGACGTCAACTCCGCCCGCTCCACGCGCGGCAGCGACATCGAGGAAACCGCGTTCCGCACCAACCTCGAAGCGGCCGAAGAGATCGCGCGCCAGTTGCGCCTGCGCGACCTCGGCGGACTGATCGTGATCGACTTCATCGACATGGAATCGCAGCGCAATCAGCGCGAGGTGGAGACGCGCTTGCGCGAATCGCTGCACTTCGATCGCGCCCGCGTGCAAATGGGCAAGATTTCGCGCTTCGGCCTGATGGAACTGTCGCGCCAGCGGTTGCGCCCGTCTTTGGGCGAAGGCAGCACCATCACCTGCCCGCGCTGCAACGGCATCGGCCATATCCGCGGCATCGAATCCACCGCGCTGCACATCCTGCGCATCATCCAGGAAGAAGCGATGAAAGAGAACACCGCCGCCGTGCACGCCCAGGTGCCCGTGGACGTGGCGACGTTCCTGCTCAACGAAAAGCGCACAGACATCCACAGCGTCGAGGCGCGCCTCAAGGTCAACGTGGTGCTGATACCCAACACGCACCTGGACACGCCCAACTATCAGATCTCGCGCCTGCGTCACGACGACCTGAATCAGGCCGAGCCGCTGCCCGCGAGCTACAACATGGTGCAGATGCCCGCCGAGGAAGAGAGCAAACCGCTGGCGAGCATGGAGCCGAAAACGCCGCGGCCGCAAGCCGCGGTGCAGGGCATCACGCCGGGCGAACCGGCACCGATGGCCGCGCCGAAGCCGGCCGAACCGGAAGTTCAAGCGAAACCGGGGATCGTCTCCCGCATCATGGGATGGCTGAAAGGCGACGCGCCGAAAGTCGAAGCGGAGGTGAGCAGCGGCATTCGCCCCTCGCGTCGAGAGCCTGGAAAACGCGAGCCGCAGCGAGAGCGGGGGGAGCGCAGTGACAGGGGCGATCGCGGTGAGCGTGGTGGACGCGGCGGGCGCGGTGGACGCGATCGCGGTGAACGCGGCGGGCGCGAAGGCCGGCCGGCGCAGGGAGAAGTAAATCGTCCGGAGCAACGTGAAGCGCGTCCGGACCGCAACCGCGGCGAGCGTCCCGAGCGCGAAGCACGCCCGGAACGTGAGGCCCGGCCCGAGCGCGGTGATCGTCCGCCGCGCGAAGCACGCGAGCCGCGTGAACCGCGCGCACCGAGGCCGCAGGCGACAGCAGAGGCGCAAAACGGAGCTGAAGTTAGCGCCAGTGAAGCCCGGCCGCAGGAAGAGCAGCGCCCCGAGGGCGGCGGTGAATCCGGGCGCAGCCGGGGCCGTCGCGGCCGCGGCGGACGCGGTGGACGCGGCGAGCGTGGTGAGCGTGGCGAGCGTACGGAGCGCGTCGAGTCAGGAGAACGCGGAGAGCGGGCGGAACAGGCGGAGCACGCCGCCAGGGCCGAGCGCGCAGAGCGCGAAAGCGAAGCCAGGTCGGAACAGCAGTCGCAGGATCAGCAACCGGCGCCGGAAGAAAGCACTGCGGTCGCCGCGAGCGTCTCGATGCCGGCAGAAGCCGAAATTCGCGCCACACCGGAGGAAACACCGGCCCCTTCCCTCGTTGCAGAAGCGATAGTGGCCGCCACGCCGGCAGCGCCTATTGCTGCCAGCGAGCCCGAGCTTGCGCCGAAACCGGCAATGGTTCTCTCCGAACCGATCATTGCCCCCCCACCGGTCGTCGACGTGGAAAAGGCACTGGAAGCAAGCGGGCTGGTGCTGATCCAAACCGACCCGAACAAGGCGAAAGCATACGAACCCGAAACTGCTACGCCGCCCGTGCAGGGCGCACCACGTCCGCGCCGCGCGCCACCACCCGATACAGGGCCTTTAGTGGTCGTGGAAACGAAAAAGTAGAAGTTCATTGCAAGACGAGGGAATCCATCCCCTCGAACTGCATCACATCAGGGGCTATTTCGGTAATACCGGAATAGCCCCTGATTTTTTCTGCGCGATGCGTTCAACCCAGGCGGTTCAGGCGTATCGCGTCCAGCAGTCCTTGAGTCGCATCCTCCAGTAATTCCAGAACCTGCTCGAAATCCCGCGATCCGCCGCTGTACGGATCGGGCACCTCGGGACCGGAATAGCGGCGGGCATAGCTCATCATCAATTCCAGCTTGTGCCTTTCCGAAGCAGGTGCCAGCCTCGACAGAAAATCCAGGTTGTCCCGATCCATGGCCAACACCAGGTCGAAACGAGTGAAGTCCGCGCGCTCGGCGCGGCGAGCGCGCAGCGCTGACAGGTCGTAACCGCGCGCCCTTGCCGCGGCCTGCGTCCTGGGATCGGGCGGCTCGCCCACGTGGTAATCGTGGGTGCCCGCCGAGTCAACCAGTATGCGATCGGATAAACCCGCCGCCGCGACCTTGTGCAGAAAAACGCCTTCCGCAGTCGGCGAGCGGCAGATATTTCCGGTGCAGCAGAACAAAACAGAATATTGCTTCATGCAAGGGATAATACGTCTTTTCTTGCGTCAAGAAGAAGCGAACAGGCCGTGTCGCGGCACAGGCGTCGCATGCGGCTATGCTGTAAAGTGTGGGCGCTCAATTCAAATCGGCGACGCCCGCGCTCAGGCCACCATGACTGCACCTGCATCCACCGCACCCGACGAACCCATGCTTTCCGGCATTACCGTCGTCGATTTCACGCGCGTGCTTGCAGGCCCCTATTGCACGCGCATGCTCGCCGATCTAGGCGCACGCGTGATCAAGATAGAGCGCCCCGGCGAAGGCGACGAGATCCGCCATACCGTGCTCCAACTCGATCCGGAGCGCACCGACCAGAGCACCTACTTCGCCCGCCTGAACGCGGGCAAGGAAAGCATAGCGATCGACCTCGCCCATCCCCAGGCGCGCGAACTGGTCCTGGATCTGGTGCGGAAGGCCGACGTGGTCGTGGAAAACTTCTCCCCCGGCGTGATGAAGCGCTACGGCCTGGACGAAGCCGCTTTGCGCGCACTGCGCCCCGACATCGTCTATTGCTCCATTTCCGGCTTTGGCCAGACCGGGCCGCTGAGTTCGATGCAGGCCTATGCCCACCTCATCAACGCCATTTCTGGAATGATGGACCTCGATCGCTGCGGCGATCCCGAGCCGCGCGTGTCCTACCTGCAGGCGGCCGACGTGCTCGCAGGTGCGAACGCCTTCGGCGGCGTCTGCGCCGCCCTGGTGCGGCGCGGCCGCAGCGGGCGCGGCGCGTATCTGGATGTGTCGATGCTCGAGTGCCTGGTGACGGCCGACGACATCACCTACGGCGCGCTGCTGAACGGCGCTGCGGTGCAACGCCAGCCCCGCGTCGGCATGGTGGTGCATCCCATTGCCGGGCGTTATGTGGCGCTGCAGACAGCGGGTGCGCCGCATCTGTGGCTGCGCCTGGTCGCGCTTATCGGGCGGCCCGAGCTCGCGTCCGACCCGCGCTTTGCCACGCCGACCGACAGGCGCGCCAACTGGTCGGATCTTCTGGCGATCTATCGCCAATGGCTGGACGGCTTCGACAGCGTCGAGCACGCGGTCAAGACGCTTTCCGGCGCACGCATTCCAGCGGTGCCCATGCTCTCCCCCGAGGAACTCGTCGAACACCCGCAGATGGCAGCGCGCGCGGCGTTTCCGCACATCGACCATCCGGCGCACGGCCCCGTGCGCGTGACCGCCCTGCCGTTCCACGTCGATCAGCGTCCGGTTCATCCGGCCCGTCCCGCGCCCTGGCGCGTCGGTCAGAACACGCGCGCAGTTCTGACCGGGTTCCTCGGCTACTCCGAGGAGCAGGTCAGCGCGCTGGAGTCGCAGCAGGTCGTCGAAATTCCACGCTAGGGTCTTCCACTTTCGGTGCGCCGCGCCTGATTTGGATTCATGATAGATTGGCGCCTCGCGCTTGCGAATGGCGAGGGCAACGGAAAGCGATAGGACCGCACAGACGGTTCTCGGGTTTTCATCCGATGCTGCGCCAGTGGAGAAAAACCCAAAGGAGGCTTCATGAAAAACTTCAGCATTCTCTTGTCCACGGTTTGCGTTGCGGCGGGGCTGGCCGCGGCACCTGCGATGGCGCAGACGGCGAAGCCGATCCGGATCGGCGTGCCCGCCGCGATGCAGCTTCAGGTGGGGCGCGACACGCAGGAAGCGATCAAAATGGCGATCGACGATCTAAACGCAAAGGGCGGCGTGCTCGGGCGCAAGCTCGAAATGGTCGTTGCCGACGAGACCGAAAACCCGGAAACCGGCATCAGCGCGATCAAAAAACTCACCTCCGACGAGAAAGTCGACGTTCTGATCGGCGGTTACACCAGCGGCGTGACACTGGCGCAGTTGCCGCACATTTCCGCCGCCAAGACCATCTACCTCGGCGTCGGCGCGGCATCGCCCGCGATCACCGCCAAGGTGAAGACGGATTATGACAACTACAAGTACATCTTCCGCGTCGGGCCAATTCATTCCGGGCATCAGGCGCGCGAGCTGACCAACTACATCAGTACCTTCGTCAAAGGCGAACTCGGCATCAGCAAGATCGCCATCGTCGGCGAGAACGCCACCTGGGTGCAGGGCCTGGCGCCGCTGCTGCAGAAAGGGGCCGTAGCCGCGGGCGTGGACGTGCGCATGATGGAATATTTCGACTCCCAGACCTCGGACTTTTCACCGCTGTTCTCCAAGGTCAAGGATTCGGGGGCGCAATATCTGATCGTGATTCTGTCGCACGCATCCAGCGACGTGTTCGCCAAGCAGTGGCACGACTCGCGCTTTCCCATGCCCTACGGCGGCATCGATGTAAAGAGCATGGACGGCGACTTCTGCGAGCGCATCGGCGGCAAGTCGATCGGCGAGATGGCGGTCAATTTTGCCGTGCGCGCCCCGATCACGCCGAAGACCATCCCGTTCTTCGACGAATTCAGGAAGCGCACCACGCGCGCGCCGGTGTACACCGCCTTTGGCGCCAACGACTCGGTCTACATCTACGCGGAAGCAGTGCAGCGCGCCAAGAGCACCGACCCGGCCGCCGTAATCAAGGAACTGGAGAAGACCAGCTATACCGGCATCCCGGGCATCATCGAATTCGACGAAATGCACGACGTCAAGCCGGGCACGGCTACCTTCAAGGGGCCGGCCTATCTGCTCGCGCAGTGGCGCGACAAGTGCGCGCGCGAGGTGGTCTACCCCAAGTCCATGCGCACCGCCGAATTCATCTATCCGGCGTGGATCAAGAAATAGCAGCTGCCTCGTGGCGACATTCCGCGATGGCGGCCGTCATCGCGGATAAAGGACAACCTTAGCGGGGACTTGCCTTGCTCGAGATATTGATCGTCGGCGCGGTCAGCAGCGCCATCTACGCCATGCTGGCGGTCGGATTCACGCTGATCTTCGGCGTGGCGCGGATACTCAATCTGGCGCACGGCTCGTTTTACGCGCTGGGCGCGTACGGCGCCTATTTCTTCACCGCGCAACTCAAGCTGCCGCTGCTGCCTGCAGCCCTCCTTTCGATCGCGCTGGTGGCCGTGTTCGGCATTTTTGTCGAACGCGTGCTGGTGCGTCCGATGCGCCGCTCGCAACTGGCGGTGCTGATGATCACGCTCGCAGTTGCACTGGTGGTCGAGCAGGCGATGTTCCTGACCTTCGGTTCCGAGTACCGCAACGTGCCCGCCTTCATCGAAACCAAATTCACCATCGGCGGCGTCGACGTCGGCGGGCAAAGGCTGCTCGCGCTGGGCGTCGGCGTGGCGCTGATCGGGCTCTTGTGGAGCTTCATCCAGTTCACGCGCCTCGGGTCGGCGATCCTCGCCATCTCGCAGGACCCGGAAGCGGCCAGGTACATGGGCATACCGAGCGACCGCATTTTCTCCATCGTCATGGCCATCTCGGCCGCGCTGGCGGCGGCGGCCGGCGTGCTCGCCGGTCCTTTTCTCACGGTCCAGCCGACCATGTGGCTGTTGCCGATCGTGAAAGCGTTCGCGATCGTGGTCGTCGGCGGACTGGGCTCGATTCCGGGCAGCATCCTCGCCGCGCTGATGCTCGGCTACGCCGAGACCATCGTCGGCTACACCGTTTCTACCTCATGGACCGAGATCGTTTCCGTGCTTGCCACCCTGCTGATGCTGGTGTTCCGCCCGGCGGGCATGTTCGGCAAGCGCGCGGCGTTCTGAGGCCATCATGTTCGGCAAACGCATCGATCTCGCCGGCGCAGCAGGCTTCGTCGCCTTCATGGCGGCGCTGCCGCTTCTCTTCGGCAGCAACTATCTGATCGGCGTGCTCACGGTCAGCGTGATCTACGGCATCTGGGCCGTGAGCTGGGATTTCATGTCCGGCCTCACCGGCCGGGAGAATTTCGGCCACAGCCTGTTCATCGGCGTCGGCGCCTATACCGCGGGCTTCCTGAACACGACTTTCGGTTTCAACGGCTGGTGGAGCCTGCCGGCCGCGATGGTCATGGCCATGGTGTTCGCCCTGGTGATCGGCCTGCCAACCTTGCGCCTGAAGGGCCCCTACTTCGCGCTGGCGATGCTCTCCGGCGCAGTCATCATGCAGCGTCTGATGCTGATCTTCTGGGAGCACACCGGCGGCGAGGAAGGCATCAACGGCATCGAGCCGCTGATCAAGTCGCAACTGGGATTCTATTATTTCGCGCTCGCCACCCTGGTGCTGGTGACGTCCGTGCTGCTGGCCCTGGCGCGCTCACACTGGGGGCTGATCCTGCGCGCCGTGCGCGGCGACGAGGCCACCTGCCAGGCCGCGGGGATCAACGTCACCTTTTACAAGATCGCCTCGCTCATGATCAGCGCCGCGTTCGCCGGCGCCGGCGGCGCGATCTACGCCCACTACCAGCTGCAAGTCGCCCCGCAGCTGTTTGCCGTGGTCACCTCGATCACCATCATCACCATGGTCTATGTCGGCGGCATGGCCAGCATCTACGGGCCGGTCGGCGGCGCGATCCTGCTGGTGCTCTTGACCGAGCTGCTGCGCAATTTCGGCGAATGGCGGCTGATGATCTACAGCTGCACCCTGATCCTGATCCTGTTCTTCCTGCCCAACGGACTGATCGCGCCGACCTGGCGGCGGCTGCGCGCGCGATTCGGGAGGACGGAATGAGCGTGCTGCTCGAGGTGTCCGGGCTCAACAAGCACTTCGGCGGCCTGCATGCGGTCAGGAACGTATCGTTTTCGATAGAGACGGGTGAGATCGTCGGCATCCTCGGCCCCAACGGCGCCGGCAAGACCACGCTGTACAACCTGCTCACCGGCTTCATCCCGCCCGACAGCGGCAGCATCCTTTGCGCCCTATCGCATCGCCGGGATGGGCATCTCGCGCACGTTCCAGCTGTGCCGGCCTTTCGTTGGCATGACGGTGCTGGAGAACGTCGTCGTCGGCGGACTGGGCGCGCAAAGCGAAGGCCGCCAAGACCTCGATGTGCGCGCGCGGAAGCTGCTGGAGCAGGTGGGGCTTGCCGGCAAAGCCGGCGTCCCGGTCGAGACACTGTCCTACGGCGATCAGCGCCGACTGGAGATTGCGCGCGCGCTTGCGGCGAAACCGGCCCTGCTGCTGCTCGACGAGCCTTTCGCCGGCCTCGGCAGCGGCGAAATCGCCGACCTGTCGGCGCTGATCCGCAAGGTCCACGCGGAACAGGGCCTGACGATCATGCTGATCGAACACAAGCTGCACGAGTTCATGCGCCTGGTCGGGCGCGTGATCGCGCTGGATTTCGGCGAAGTCATTGCCGAAGGCACACCCGAATACATCGTGCGTCATCCCGCCGTGGTCGAGGCCTACATCGGGCGCGGCAACGAGGAATCCGTGGAGGCGACCGATGCTGCTTGAGATTCGCGACCTGTCGGTCGCCTACGGCAAGGCCGTGGCGTTGGAAAACATTTCGCTGAACATCGGCGAAGCCGAGTTCGTCGCCGTGCTCGGGCCGAACGGCGCCGGCAAGTCGACGCTGCTCAAGGCGATTTCGCGCGCCCAGCCCTCAATCGGCACGCTGGAACTGCGCGGCGAATCCTTGCAGGATTTACCGGCGCATGCGGTAGTCGGCAAAGGCATTTGCCACTGCCCGGAAGGCCGTCGGCTGTTCCCGGAACTGACGGTGCTGAAGAACCTTATGCTGGGCGCCTATTTGCAGCGCGACAAGGCGGAAATTGCAGCCGAACTGACCGAGGTGTACCAGTTGTTTCCGATACTGCGGGAGCGCGGTGCGCAGGTCGTGAGCACGCTTTCGGGCGGCCAGCAGCAGATGGTTGCGATCGGCCGCGCGTTGATGGGCAGGCCCTCGCTGCTGCTGCTGGACGAACCGTCGGTCGGCATCGCCCACCGTCTGAAAATGGAGATTTTCGGCGCGATCAAGAGAATTCAAGAGCGGGGCACGGCCATCCTCATGGCCGAGCAGGACGCGCAGTCGGCCCTGCGCATCGCCGATCGTGTCTACGTTCTTGAGCACGGAAGGGTAGGACGCGAAGGCACGAGCGCCGAACTGGCGGCCGACGATTACATCCGCCAGGCCTATCTCGGCGTCGCCTAGCTGAACATCCGCAGATGGGCTAGCGCCTAAGCGGCGTGCTTGGTCACGATGGAGAGCCCGGCCTGATTCGAGAGCTTGAACAGACCCACCGCCTGCGTCAGGTTCCCCGCCTGCTCTTGCATGCTCTCGGCCGCCGCCGCCGCCTGTTCCACCAGCGCCGCGTTCTGCTGCGTCACCTCGTCCATCTGCGTGATCGCCGTGTTCACCTGCTCGATGCCGGCGCTCTGCTCCTGGCTCGCTGCGGTGATCTCGGCCATGATGTCCGTCACCCGTTTGACCGAGGCCACGATCTCCTCCATCGTCTTCCCGGCTTCGTCCACGAGCTTGGTGCCCGCGCCGACCTTCTCCACCGAGTCGCCGATCAGTTCCTTGATCTCCTTCGCCGCAGC
>JAPLRD010000273.1 GCA_026399375.1 Pseudomonadota bacterium | reverse complement strand
GGACGCCGGGCCGCCGCATTACGCCGACATGCGCCCGCTGGTGCAGGCGCTGCTTGCCGACCGGCCCGACCGCTGCGTCTGGGGCAGCAACTGGCCGCACCCGGGCCTGCACGATCACATGCCGAACGACGCCGACCTGCTCGACCTGCTCGAGAGCTGGCTGCCGGACGATGCCGTGCGCGTGCCGTTGTTCGCCGCCAACGCGGCGAAGCTTTACCGCTTCGCCCCATAGCCGGCGCGGGGCGCGCAGCACTGACGCCGCAGCGGCGCTCAGCCGCGCACAAACGCGCCGAATTCCTCCGCCGCAAGCGGCGCGCCGGCGAGGTAGCCCTGGTACTCGTCGCAGCCGTGGGCGCGCAGGAACTCCAGCTGTTCCTGCCGCTCCACGCCTTCGGCCAGGACCGTCAATTTCAGCGTCTTCGCCAGGTTGATGATGGCGATCGCAATGGCGCGCTCGTCCGCGTCCACGCCCAGGTCGTCGATGAACGAGCGATCGATCTTCAGCTTGTCCACGGGCAGCTGGTTGAGATAGGAGAGCGAAGAATAACCGGTGCCGAAATCGTCGATGGCGATGCGCACGCCGAGCGCGCGCAGGCCCGCGAGCGCCTCGCCCACCACGTCCTTGTCGAGCAGCATGCTCTCGGTCAGTTCGAGCTCCAGCCAGCGGCCTTCGAGCCCGGTGTCCTCCAGCACCCGCGCCACCTCGGCCACCAGATCCCGGCGCTGGAATTGCGCCGCCGACACGTTGACCGCGATCGGCAGCGGCGCCAGGCCTGCGTCCTGCCACGCCTTGCTCTGGCGGCAGGCTTCGCGCAGCACGTACTGGCCGATTTCGCCGATGAGGCCGTGCGTCTCCGCAAATTCGATGAATTCAGACGGATCGGCGAGGCCGCGCTGCGGATGGCGCCAGCGCAGCAGCGCTTCGACGCCGACCAGGCGCTGGTCCGCAACGCAAAGTTGCGGCTGGTAATAGAGCACGAACTCCGCGCGCTGCAGCGCTTCGCGCAGGCGCGACTCCCGCGCCAGCGCATCGGCGGTCGCGTCGATGGCGCCCGGCGCATAGAAGCGGCTGCGGCCGCGCCCCTCCGCCTTCGCCGCGTGCAGCGCGATGTCGGCGCGTGCGATCAACTCCTCGGCGCTGTCGCCGTCGCGCGGAAACACGCTGACGCCTATGCTCGCTTGTGCGCGCAGCTCGCGGCCTTCGATGACGACCGGCGCGGAAATGGTCTGCAGCATTTTTTCCGCGACCAGCGCCGCATCGTCCGACGCGGAGAAATCGGCCAGGATCACGAGGAACTCGTCGCTGCCCAGGCGCGACACCATGTCCGCCTCGCGCAGCACCTGCCTGATGCGCGAGGCGGTGAGTTTCAGCAGCGTGTCGCCCGAATGGTGGCCGAGGGTGTCGTTCACCGCCTTGAAATCGTCCAGGTCGATGGACATGACCGCCGCCATGCTGCGATGGCGCCGCGCCAGCGCCAGGATCGCGGACAGCCGCTCGGTGACATAGGCGCGGTTGGGCAGGCCGGTGAGCATATCGTGGTGCGCGAGGTACTGGATGCGCGCCTCGGCGAGCTGGTGGCGGGTGACGTCGGTGATCAGCACGAAAATGCCCAGCACCTCTCCGCGCCCGCCCAGATGCGGATCCAGGTGAACCTCGATCACCCTGCCCTCGCCGCCGGGCAGGCGCAGGTCGCGCAGGTATTCGGCCTTTTCGCCCCTGAGCGCCTGCGCGGCGTGCGGCTCTATCACCCGCCACGCATCCTCGCCCACGATTTCGCGCACGGTCTTGCCGACTATCGATTCCGCGCTGCAGCCGTTCGCCTGCGCATAGCCCTTGTTGGCGAATACGCAGCGCAACTCCCGCGCCTCGTAATAGGCAATCAGCTCCGGGATTTTGTCGGCCAGCGCGAGCAGCACGCTCTCGCGCGCCGCCGCGCCGTGGACCAACGCTTCGGTCACGAAACTCCGCTCAGAGCCAGGGCTTGAGCCAGCCCAGCCCGGCGCTGGTACCGCCTTTGGGCCGGTACTCGCAGCCGACCCAGCCGGCATAGCCGAGTTCGTCCAGCAGCCGGAAGAGATAGGGATAGTTGATCTCGCCGGTGTCGGGCTCGTTGCGCTCGGGCACGCCCGCGATCTGCACGTGGCCGACGCCGGCGATGTGTTTCCTGAGCTTCATCGCCAGGTCGCCCTCGACGATCTGGCAGTGATAGAAGTCCATCTGCACCTTGAGGTTGGGCGCGCCGATTTCCGCGCAGAGGGTGTGCGCCTCGTCCTGCCGGTTGAGAAAAAAGCCCGGAATGTCGCGGGTGTTGATCGGCTCTATCACGATGGTGACCGCCGCCGATGCAGCCTGTTTCGCCGCGTACTCGAGGTTGCGCACATAGGTCGCGCGGTGCAGCGCGCGGTCCTCGTCCGGCTTGATCAATCCGGCCATGAGATGCAGGCGGTCGTTGCCGAGCACGCGCGCATAATCGAGCGCAGTCGCCACGCCGCGCCTGAATTCGTCTTCGCGTCCGGGCAGCGACGCCAGGCCGCGCTCGCCCGCCGTCCAATTGCCCGGCGGCCCGTTGAACAGTGCCTGCGTCAATCCGTGCGCGTCGAGCCTCGCGCGGATTTCCGCCGCCGGGTGCTCGTAGGGAAAAAGGAACTCCACCCCTTTGAATCCGTCCTTCGCCGCGGCGCCGAAGCGCTCGAGGAAAGGATGTTCCTGATACATCATCGACAGATTGGCGGCAAATTTTGGCATGGTGTCCTTCCTTGG
>JAPLRD010000451.1:1640-2358 GCA_026399375.1 Pseudomonadota bacterium | reverse complement strand
GCCAGTGCCAGCGCCATCGACGCCGGCTCGCGTTCGGTCACGCTCGCAGATGGCGCGCGCCTGCCTTACGACCGCCTGGTGCTTGCGCCGGGGATAGATCTGCGCTGGGACGCCCTGCCGGGCTACGGCGAGGCTGCAGCCGAGCGCATGCCCCACGCCTGGAAGGCGGGCGCGCAGACGCTGCTCTTGCGGCGTCAGCTCGAAGCGATGGCAGACGGCGGCCTGGTCGTGATGTCCGTGCCGCCCAATCCGTATCGCTGCCCGCCCGGGCCGTACGAGCGCGCCAGCCTGATCGCGCATTACCTCAAGACGAGAAAGCCGCGCTCCAAGCTGATCGTGCTCGACGCCAAGGACGCATTCTCCAAGCAGCGTCTGTTCCAGCGCGCCTGGAGCGAACTGTATCCGGGGCTGCTCGAATGGGTGTCGCTGTCGAAGGGCGGTGGCGTAACTTCGGTCGACGCGGCCAGCAATACGCTCGTGACCGATTTCGGCTCGCACCGGGCGGCCGTCGCCAATGTCATCGCGCCGCAGAAGGCGGGCCGCCTTGCCGATATCGCAGGCGTGGCCGATCGCAGCGGCTGGTGCCCGGTCGATCCGATCAGTTTCGAATCCAAACTGATACCGGGGATTCATGTGATCGGCGATGCCGCGATCATGGGCGCGATGCCCAAATCGGCCTTTGCCGCCAATGCCCAGGCGAAGGTTTGCGCAGAGGCGG
>JAPLRD010000451.1:0-1574 GCA_026399375.1 Pseudomonadota bacterium | reverse complement strand
ATTTCGGTTGCGGGCGTGTATCAGCCGGTCAATGGGCAGTTGAGCGAAGTCCCAGGCTCGGGCGGCGTGAGCCCGGCGGACGCGCCGCCCGCTACGCGCGCTCTGGAGGCGGCGTTGGCCGAGGGCTGGTATCAGACCATCGTCGCCGAGGTTTTCGGGTGAGGCCCGCACTTGCAGCCGTGATCGGCTTCATGGCGGCGGCTGCAGCGTCCGGTATCGCGGGTGCCCAGGTCACATCCAAGGAGCTTGCGTCGCGTGATGCAGCCCTGGTGGCCGGCGCCATGCCGGCCTCGCTCACAGGCGTCAAAGGCGATCCGGCGCGCGGACGCGCGATCGTCGTCAGCCGCCAGCTCGGTCTGTGCCTGCTTTGCCACAGCGGGCCGTTCGAGGAAGAGCGCTTTCAGGGGAATCTCGCGCCGGATCTGCGCGGCGCGGGCAGCCGGTCCTCGGAAGCCACGCTGCGGCAGCGGATCGCCGACTCCGGCCGGCTCAACCCGGGGTCCATCATGCCGGCGTACTATCGCAGCGAGGGACTGGTGCGGGTCGCAGCCGCGTATCAGGGCAAGCACGTACTGAGCGCGCAGCAGATCGAAGATGTGGTCGCGTTTCTGGCAAGCTTGCGCGACTAACAAGACTGCGTCGCCAGAGTGCAAAGAGTAGAGAGTCAGAGTAGAGAGTCAGAGCAGAGAGTCAGAGCGGAGAGTCCTCATCGATGAAGCCCAAGCACCCGCAGTACCCAAAGAACCCGCGCCGCGAATTTCTGCTCGCAGCGGGCGGCATCGCTGCCGGCATAGCGCTCGAATCGGCGGCGACCGTTGCCGCCGCGGCCGAGACTGCCGCGGCAACGACTGTCGCGGCGACAAATTTGCCCGCAGCGAAGGCGACGGTTCTGTCGATGCTGGAGGCGATAAATCGGGTCGTCGGCACGGCCACGGTCAAGAAGGGAACAGTGCCTCTCGATCTGCCGCCGCTGGTCGAGAATGGCAACACGGTCGCGCTCGCGGTCAAGGTCGAGAGTTCACCTCGGTCCGCGCGCCGGCCGCGCCAGAGTAGCGACGCGGGTGCGGCTCGCCGATACGCAAACCGTGGTCGCGATCTGCGAGATGAGCGACGGCTCGTTCTGGTCCGACAGCGCGAACGTGGTGGTGACGCTCGCGGCTTGCACGGAGGAATTGTGAGCATGGCGCGCGCGCTGATCAACGTGCCCGCCACGGCAAGGCGCGGCGAGATCATCGAGATCAAGGCGCTCATCTCGCATGAGATGGAGACCGGGTTTCGCCGCACCCAGCTCGGCGTCCTGATTCCGCGCAACATCATCACCCAGTTTGTCTGCACCTACGACGGGGCCGAAATCTTTCGCGCCGAATTCCACCCGGCGATCGCCGCGAATCCGTTCATCGCATTCTGGACCAGTGCGACCGTGAGCGGCACGATCGCGTTCACATGGACCGGCGACAACGGTTTCTCGGTGACCGAGACCGCCGCCATCAGCGTCACTTGAGCGCGCGCCTCCAACATGGCGGCTGCGCACTGTTGCGCGCACTTTCGGCGGCGCTGTACCTGATCGTGTGTGC
>JAPLRD010000149.1 GCA_026399375.1 Pseudomonadota bacterium | reverse complement strand
CCCCAGGCTCTTTTCGGATTTCCAGAAATGAAACGAGGTGCCGAGTTTTCGCTGCAGACCGATGCGCACGTTTTCCAGCACGGTCAGGTGCGGAAACACGGCGGAAATCTGGAAAGAACGGATGATGCCGCGGCGTGCGATCTCGGCCGGTTTGTCGCGGGTGATGTCGTGCCCGTTGAAAAGTATGTGTCCGCTGGTCGGGGTCAGGAACTTGGTCAGCAAATTGAAGAACGTGGTCTTGCCCGCGCCATTGGGGCCGATCAGGGCGTGGATTTCGCCCCGCTTCACCTTCAAGTTGACGTCGCTCACCGCGACAAATCCCTTGAATTCCTTGGTCAGGCTCTTCGTTTCGAGTATGTAATCGTCCATGCTCAGCAGCGCGGCGGATCAGCGAAAGGCATTATAGTCATACCCATTGAGTAAGCAACAGTTCGATGGTTGCTCGCCGGGCCCGGCACAGGGTTTCCCCGCGCACACTATTCGACCTTGAGTCCGGTGGCTTCGACGACAGGCTTCCACTTCGCCGCCTCGGACTTGATGAACTCGGTCGACGCGGCGGGCGTCAAGTCCATCGATTCCATCGCAAGCTTCGACAACTGCTCCTGCATGACGGGGTCCTTCAGGACCTTTGCGTTGGCGGCGCTCAGCGTCTCGACTACCGCCGCGGGCGTTCCCACCGGCACGGCCACTCCGTTCCACAGTATGGCTTCGAAGCCCTTGATGCCGAGCGTCTCGTCAACCGTGGGCACATCGGGAGCGAGCGGGGAACGCCGCGCCGAGGCAATGGCGAGTATCTTCGCCTGACCGCCCTGATGCAGCGACAAACCGGAGGAAAGCGCTTCGATCATGACATCGACCTGGCCGCCCAGCAGCGCGGGCTTCACCTGGCCGCTGCCCTTGTACGGGATATGTTCGATCTTGACACCTGTCTCGTAGAGGAAGCGTTCCATGCTCAGATGCAGATATGTGCCCTGCCCCGGGGAACCGTAACGAAGCCTGCCGGGATCCGCGCGCGCCATGTCGACCAGGCCTTTCAGCGTCTGCGGCGCGGACTTGTTCGCCATGATCACCACCGCCGAACCGCCGACGACGGCGATCGTGGTGAAATCCTTGGCGTAATCGTACTGCGGCCTGATCGCCATGAGATTGTAGAGGGCCAGGCTCGACGCCGTGGTGAAGAGCAGGGTGTGCCCGTCTGGCGCCGCGCGCTTCACCTCCAGTGTTCCGATCGCGCCCCCCGCGCCGGCCTTGTTGTCGATAATCACCGACTGATTGAGCACTTTCGAGAGGGCGTTGCCGTAGTTGCGCGCGAAAATATCGGTCGGCCCTCCGGGCGGAAACGGTACGACGATGCGGATCGGCTTTGACGGATAGGAAGATTGCGCGAGTGCAGCGGCGCTCACCCCGAGGCAGCCGGCAATTGCGGCGATTGATGCCAGGCGCAGCAGGGTACGCGGAACGGTCATGCATTTCTCCTATGGTTCATGATCTTGAAGCGCGCGTCACAATCCGGCTTCGCGCCATTTCGGATCGGGCTCGGCAGGGTCGCTGCCAAAGCCTGCGGCCCTGATCGCCGCGATGGCGCAGTATTCGTCCTTGTCCGAGGCGTCGCCGCTGATGCCCGCTGCGCCGATGGCCTGCCCGGCTGCGTCCAGGATCAACGCACCGCCCGGAACGGGAATGAAGCGCCCGTCTGAAGCCGCGGCCAGCGCGCCCTGGAAAGCCGGGCGGCCGGCCATGCGATCGCGGATCATGCGCGTCGGCATGCCCATGCCCAGCGCAGCCCAGGCTTTGCCGAAGGCGACGTCGAAGCGCAGCAGGCCGCAGCCATCCTCGCGCTTGAACGCGACCAGGTTGCCGCCCGCGTCCAAAACGGCCACCGCCAGTGGCAGCAGGCCTTCCCTGAGTCGAATTGCGATCGCCTCGTCTACGATGTGCACAGCCACCGCCAGAGGCAGGCTCGAATGCACGGGTCGAAGGTTTTCTGACATGGCGTTTCCTTTGTTGTTCTTCAGCGCCCTTTCCACTGCGGCTTGCGCTTGGCGAGGAAGGCATCGATGCCCTCCTGCGCGTCTTCGGCCATCATGTTGCAGGCCATCGTTTCGCTTGCCAGCTCGTATGCCGCTTCCAGCCCCCTCTCCAGCTGGCGGTAGAACATCTGCTTGCCGGTCTTGATCGCATTTCCTCGTCCAGCTGCGCCAGCGGCACCACGCGGTTCACGAGACCGCGCGACAGAGCGGATTGCGCATCGATGAACTCTCCTGTCAGCAGCATTTCCATCGCCTGTTTGCGCCCCATGTTGCGCGCCAGCCCCACCGAAGGCGTGGAACAGAACAATCCTAGGTTCACCCCCGAGACGGCAAAGCGCGAGTTGTCGGATGCCACTGCCAGATCGCACATCGAAACGAGCTGGCAACCCGCGGCGGTGGCGATGCCGTGCACGCGCGCGATCACCGGCTGGGGCATGCGCACCAAGCTGAGCATGAGCTCGCTGCACTGCTGAAACAAGGCTTTCTGGAACGCCTTCGCCGGGTCGGACCGCATTTCCTTCAGGTCGTGCCCGGAACAAAACGCCTTGCCCGCACCGGCCAGAACCACGACGCGCACGCCCGCATCGGCGGCGATGCCGTCCAGTTCGGCCTGAAGGTCGCGCATCAGGGCCCGCGACAGGGAATTGAATTGCGCCGACCGGTTCAGCGTAAGCGTTGCGACGCCGCCATTGTCCTGCCGCAACAAAAGCGGCTCTGCCGCCGCTGCCTGGGTGTTCGCACTCATGGTTTCTTTCCTCGCTCCCGATGTTCGATTACTCGATGGCTTTTGCCGACCTGGCCAGCTCGCGCAGCACGAATTTCTGTATCTTTCCGGTCGAAGTCTTCGGCAGCACGCAAAAAACGATGGCCTTGGGTACCTTGAATCGGGCCAGATGAGCGCGGCAATGCGCGATCATTTCCTGCTCCGTGACCGTCGCGTCCGGCTTCAATTCGACAAAGGCGCAGGGAGTCTCCCCCCACTTCGGATCGGGCTGCGCCACGGCCGCGGCGGCGAGCACGGCCGGATGGCGATAGAGCGCTTCCTCAATCTCCAGCGAGGAAATATTCTCGCCGCCGGAAATGATGATGTCCTTGGACCGGTCCTTGATCTTGACGTAGCCGTCTGGCTGCATCACCGCGAGGTCGCCGGAATGAAACCATCCGCCGGCGAAGGTTTCCGCCGTCGTCTTCGGATTCTTGAGATAGCCCTTCATGGTGATATTGCCGCGGAACATGATTTCGCCCATCGTTTCTCCATCCGCCGGCACCGGAGTCATGGTCTCGGCGTCCATCACCGCAAGCCCCTCCTGCATCAGATAGCGCACTCCCTGACGGCCGTTGCGTTCGGCGCGTTGGCCTATATCCAGTGCGGCCCACTCCTCCTGCCTGGCGCACACGGTCGCCGGTCCGTAAGTCTCAGTGAGGCCGTAGACATGGGTCAGGTCGAAACCGATCTTTTCCATTCCCTCTATCATCGACGCCGGCGGCGCAGCACCGGCGACCATGGCCGAAACTTTGTGCGCGATGCCTGCGCGCAAAGCCGGGTCCGCGTTGATCAAGCCGGTGTGGACGATGGGCGCGCCGCAATAATGCGTGACCTTGTGCTCCTTGATCAGGCGGAATATCTGCACCGGATCGACCTTGCGCAGGCAGACGTTGACCCCGGCGTTGGCAGCCATGGTCCAGGGGAAGCACCAGCCGTTGCAGTGAAACATGGGCAGCGTCCACAGATAGACCGAATGCTGTGGCATGCCCCAGGTGACGATATTGCACACCCCGTTCAGGTAGGCGCCGCGGTGGTGATAGACCACGCCCTTGGGATTGCCGGTGGTGCCGGAGGTGTAATTCAGGGAGATCGACATCCATTCATCAGCCGGCGGATGCCAGGCGAAATCCGGATCGCCCTCGGCCAGCAGCGCCTCATAATCCTTCTCGCCCAGGAGATCGCCTGCGCCGTCGTACTCTTTGTCGTCGATGTCGATCACGACCGGAGGGTGCACCACCTGCTCCAGTGCGCGCGCAATCGTCCCAGAGAACTCAAGGTCCGTGATCAATACCTTCGCTTCGCCGTGATTCAGCATGAAGGCGATCGCATCCGCGTCGAGCCGGGTGTTGAGCGTATTCAGTACGGCGCCCGTCATGGGCACGCCGAAGTGGCACTCAACCATCTCCGGCGTATTGGCGGCCATCACGGCCACGGTGTCGCCGATGCCGATGCCGCGCCTGGCGAGAGACGAGGCCAGGCGCCGGCAGCGCGAGTAGGTTTCTTTCCAGGTATAGCGGCGTGCGCCGTGCACCACCGATGGCCGGTCGGGATAGACATAGGCCGCGCGTTCGATGAATGTAAGCGGCGTCAGCGGCGCGAAATTCGCCGCATTGCGGTCCAGATCGGTTTCGTAGGCGTTGGTATGTTTCATGGCGGTATCGGCCTTGCAGAAGGCGTGCGAACCAATCTACCACAAGTCGGTCGCAGGCTGAACCGCGCCCCCGCCCCGAACGGGCGGGCTCATCGACCGTCGCGCAGTTTCGCCAGTTTCGCCTTGAGTTCCGGCAGCATGGCGGCCACCGCTTTCTCCCCTTCCAGCACCGCCATGTGACGGTCCTGAAAATCGGTCCCTTTGATGCCCGACGTCTGCGGACGGATCACGACATCGGCACCCTTGAGTTCATGCCGGCCTATGCTCTGCCCCATGATGGCGAAGGTCTGCAGCAGCACGTCGAAAGTGCTTTTCGTGCTGCCGTGCTTCGGTTGATCGGAGATGTCCACTGCGATGATGAAATCGGCGCCCATGTCCCGCGCGGCACCGACGGGCACCGGGCTCACCAGCCCGCCGTCGACATATTCGCGGCCGTTGATTTTCACCGGCTGAAAGACTCCTGGGACGCTGCTCGACGCCCGCACAGCCATGCCGGTATTGCCGATGCGGAACACCGCCGCTTCGCCGCTCTGCAAATCGGTGGCGACGGCACCGAACGGGCGCGCTAGTTTTTCCAGCGGCCGCTGACCGACCGCGCGGTTGACGAAGTTCTGCAGCGCCTCGCCGCGGATGACCCCGCGATCCGGCAACGACCAGTCGCTGACCTGGCCTTCCTCCATCTGTATCGCGAGCTTCTGCAATTCGAAACCGCCGTTGCCGGCGGCATAGAGCGCGCCGACCACCGCGCCTGCGCTGGTGCCGACCACGATATCCGGGATGATGCCCTGCGCTTCCAGGGCTTTGATCGCGCCGATGTGGGCGAAACCGCGGGCCGCGCCGCCGCCCAGGACCAACGCGACTTTGGGCGCGGGCCTTGGCACTGCCACCGGCTCTGGCTGCGCGGGCGGAGTCGGTTTCACCGGTGCGCTGCAGGCGTTCAGGAACGCAAACGCCAATCCCGCGCAGATCAATTCGAATCGCCGCGTCGTCATGCCGCAGTCATCCCGCTCAGCCCGAACCCGGCGTCCCGGCATCCGGCTTGAGCCAAAGGCACTTGCCTTTGCTTTCTTTTTCTATGTTCTGGAGCACTTTGGCATGCAACGCTTCCTCCTCGTCGTTAGCGCAGAGCACCAGAAGCTTTGAGCGCTCGACGACGATGCCGTCGGCCGACACTTCGGCCGCCAGGGGCTGCTCGAGTTCCATGGCCAGGCTCTCCTGGCCGCGGGTCATGGCGAGATACACCTCCGCCAGCAACTCGGCGTCCAGCAGGGCGCCGTGCAGTTTGCGGTGCGCGTTGCTCACTCCGTAGCGCTCGCACAGTGCGTCTAGCGAATTTCGCTTTCCGGGATGCAGTTCCTTCGCCAGTTTGAGCGTGTCCTTCACGCCGGCGCAATGCTGGGTCAGCGGCGGCAGTCTGGCCAGGGCCAGTTCCTGCTCCAGGAATTCGACGTCGAAAGGCGCGTTGTGGATGATCAGTTCCGCACCGCGGATGTACTCGATGAATTCCGGCGCGATTTCGCGAAACCGGGGCTTGTCCAGCAGGAATTCGTCGCTGATGCCGTGCACCCTGACCGCGCCCTCCTCGCTCGCGCGTTCGGGATTGAGATAATGATGGAAGTGGTTTCCGGTGGGACGGCGATTCAGCAGTTCGAGGCAGCCGATTTCGATCACCCTGTCGCCCATCTTGGCGTTCAGGCCCGTTGTTTCGGTATCAAGAACGATCTGTCTTGTCATTTTCCGAGGCCCTCCTGCGCCGAGACGCTGGAAACCGCTGATTGATCCTTGGACCAGCCCCCGCCAAGCGCTTTCATCAAATCGATGCTGGCGGACAGGCGCAGCTGGCGGTTGCGCACGAAGCCGAGTTCCGCATCGTTCGTCGCCCGCTGCGCATCCAGCACTTCCAGATAGGCGGAATAACCTGACTCGTAGCGCAGCCGCGCAAGGCGCAGGGCATTGCGCGCGGCGGTCACCCGCGTTTGCAGATCTTCTTCCGCCGCCGTGCTCTGTTGTACGCCGGTCAGCGCGTCGGCGACTTCCCTGAATGCGGATTCCACCGCCTTCTGATAGCCCGCAAGCGCCTGCCTCTGCCTCGCCTCGGCAGCCTGGGTGCGCGCGGCAAAGCGGCCGGCATCGAATATCGGCAGCCCCAGACCGAAACCCAGAGACCAGATACTCGCACCAGAACTGAGCACCGTGGACAGTGCCGAGCTCTGCCCACCCGCATAAGAAGTCAGGGAAATCGTCGGAAACATCGCCGCTTTGGCAATGCCGATCTGCGCGTTTGCCGCGATCAACTGCTGCTCGGCCTGCTGCACGTCCGGACGGCGTTCGAGCAGGGCGGACGGCATTCCGGCAGGCGGCAAGGGCGGCAGTGGCAACGCAAGAATATCACCCGCATCGAGCGCCAGGTCGAGCCGCCCCGTGAGCGTCGCCAACTGGTGCTCGACCAGTGCGCGCTGACGCTGCAATTCTTTCAGCTGGATGGACGCGTCGGCGCGAGCGAGCTCCGCCTGATTGACCTCGAGGTCGGAGGCGATACCGCCCTGCGCCCGGCTGCGCACCAGGGTCAGCGCCTCCTCGCGGCTTTCAAGGGTCGTTCGCGTCAGCCCGATCTGTGCGTCGAGCGAGCGCAGCGAAAAATAGGCCTGTGTAGTCAGGCTGGCGAGCGACAGCGTAACCACCTCCTTGGCATAGCGCGAACTCAAGGCCAGCGCCCGCGTCGCCTCCAGGGCGCGGCGCAGCTTGCCCCAGAAATCGATTTCGAACGACGTCCCAAGGGTGAGACGAATGTCGTTCCGGACCAGCGGAATACTCGACGGAATCGGTGTGGCGGTGCGCGAACTGAGCCGCTGTCGCTGCGGCGTACCGCCCAGATCGATCTCCGGCAGAAATGCCGCGCCTGCTTCGCGCAGATTGGCGTCCGCCTCTTCGATGCGGGCGACCGCGAGCCGCACATCGGTGTTGCGCTCAAGCGCGCTGGCCACCAATTGGTCCAGCCTCGCATCGCCGTAAAGCTTCCACCATTCGGGCGTAATCGCCGCAGTCGCCGCAAGGTCCGCCGGCGCGTCGCGATAGGCCCCCGGCAGCCCGATCTGCGGGCGCTCATAGTTCGGGCCGACGGCGGCGCAAGCGCCGAGCAGAAGCACAACGCAGAGCACGGAGATGGCGCGCGGCATCATGGCGCCGCCTCGGAAACGACTGCGCTTTCTTCGTCCCGTTTCGCCTTTCTGCGGCCAAGGAGGGTGAAGAACAGCGGAATGAACAAAGTGGCGACGAAGGTCGCAAGCAGCATGCCCCCGAACACGCCCGTGCCCATGGAGCGGCGCGCCGCCGCGCCCGCCCCGTGTGCGAGCGCAAGAGGCAGGACACCGAACATGAAGGCGAGCGAGGTCATCACGATGGGCCGGAAGCGCTGGCGCGCCGCTTCGATGGCGGCTGTGGCCACGTCCATTCCCGCATCCACGTTCTGAACGGCGAATTCCACGATCAATATAGCGTTCTTCGCGGCCAGTCCTATCAGTGTCACCAGACCGATCTGGAAATAGATGTCGTTGCTCATGCCCAGCACAAGCACCGCGAGCAGCGCGCCAAGCACCGCGAACGGCACCGCCAGCAGCACCGCCACAGGCAGCGACCAGCGTTCGTATTGCGCCGCGGCGATCGTCGATGCCTGGCCGGTGCGTTTTTCCTGGAAAGCCTGGCCGGTCCATGCGAGGTAATAACCCTGAGGCAGCACCTGGGCCGCGACCTCCTCCACCACCGTGATAGCCTGGCCGGAACTCACTCCGGGTGCGGAACCGCCCATCACTTTCGCCGCGATAAATCCGTTGAAGCGGTCCAACTGGTCGGGGCCGACGACCCCTTTGGTGGAAATAAGCGCCTTCACCGGCACCATGTCGCCCGCCGCCGAGCGCACGTAGACGCTGCCGAGATCTTCGGGCCGCGACCTGTATGCCGCGTCCGCCTGGATCTGCACCCGGTAGGTGCGGCCGAATTTGTTGAAATCGTTGACGTACAGCGCCCCCATCGTGCTTTGCAGCGCATCGAACACGTCGCTCACCGGAACGCCGAGCGCGAGAGCCTTCTCGCGATCGACTTCGACGAACAACTGCGGCACGCTCGGCCGGTAGAAGGTGTTGATGCCGGCCAGTTCCTGGCGCTTGCGCAATTCGCCGATAAACTGCTGCACCACCTTCTCCAGTTTTTTGGGATCCCCGTCGGCGCGATTCTGGATAAATGCCTCGAAGCCGCCTGCGGTCCCCAATCCGCGGATGGGCGGCGCGTTGAAAGCGAACACCAGGCCTTCGCGGTACGCCGCCCCTTTCATCGACATGTATTTCACCATGTCACCCGCCGACTCGGGGCGGTCCTCCCAGGGTTTGAGCGTGATGAACATGGTCGCCGCGCTGGTCTTGTTGCCCCCGCCGATCAGATCGAATCCGTTTACGACAAAAACGTGTTCGACCGACGGGTGTTCCACCATTGTCTTCTGTATCGCGGCGCCGACCGCGCCCGTGCGCCCGAGCGAAGCGCCGTCCGGCAGCACCACCGCGCCATAGAAGTAACCCACGTCTTCTATCGGAACAAGGCTGCCGGGAATGATCTTCAGCAGCCCGGCGGAGGCCGCGATCACCAGCGCAAACGCAATCATGGACAGCCAGACGTGGGCGATCACAAATCGCACGCCCTTGATATACACCGCGGTAAG
The DNA here is from genome assembly GCA_026399375.1 of Pseudomonadota bacterium. GTDB lineage: Bacteria > Pseudomonadota > Gammaproteobacteria > Burkholderiales > SG8-39 > 2-12-FULL-64-23. The sequence continues at coordinate 15,174 of JAPLRD010000149.1, read as the reverse complement.
CCAGGAAAACGCGACATTGAACGGATGGAACAGGCGCGGCTCCTCGTGCGTGGGCTTGAGCAGAATCGCGCACAAGGCCGGGGTCAGGGTCAGTGCGATCAGCCCGGATATGGTCACGGCAGTGGCGACGGTAACGGCAAACTGTTTGTATAGCTGTCCTGCAAGGCCGCCCAGGAACGCGACCGGCACGAACACCGCGAGCAGCACCAGCTCGATGGCGATGATGGCCGTGGTCACTTCGGTCATCGATTCGAACGCCGCCTGGCGCGGCGTGAGGCCGCGCTCGGCCATCAGCCGCTCCACGTTTTCCAGCACCACGATGGCGTCGTCCACGACGATGCCTGTTGCGAGCACGATGGCGAACAGTGTCAGCGTGTTGATGGAAAAGCCAAACACGAACAGGCCGGCAAACGCGCCAATCAATGAAACCGGCACGGCGATGAACGGAATCAGCGCGGCGCGCCAGCTTTGCAGAAACACGAACACGACGACCAGCACCAGCGCGGCCGCTTCGAGCAGCGTGTGGATCACTTCCTTGATCGACGCGTCGACCACGCGCGTCGTGTCGTACGGAAACAGGTGGGTGACGCCCTGCGGAAACGATTTCGACAGTTCGTCTACGGTGTCGCGCACCGAATTGCCGACCTTGAGCGCATTCGCGCCCGACTGCAGGAAAATCGCGATGCCGATGGTCGGCATGCCGTCGACCGTCGTGAACTGGTCGTAATTCTGGGCACCGAGTTCGAGGCGGGCCACGTCCCGTATGCGCAGCACGCCGCCGGGGCCGTTGGCGCGCAGGATGATGTTCCCGAATTCGGCCGGATCCACCAGCCGCCCGCGCGCCGTGACCGTGTACACCAGCGGCTGTCCTTCCGTCGCCGGCTCCTGGCCGATCTTGCCCGCGGCATACTGATTGTTCTGGGCGCGGATGGCGTTGGCGACGTCGGTGGTGGTGACCCCTAGTTGCGCCATGCGGTCCGGACGCAGCCATACGCGCATCGAGTAGTCGCGCGCACCGAAGATGGAGGCGTCCGCCACGCCGGGCAGGCGCTTGAGCAGGTCCAGCACGTTGACCGTAATGTAATTGCTCAAGAACAGCGTGTCGTAGCGCGCGTCGTTGGAACTCACCGCGGCGGTCATCAGGATGTCGCGCGTGCGCTTTTGCACCACGACGCCGCCCCTGCGAACTTCATCCGGCAACCGCGGCAGGGCGATCTGGACGCGATTGTTGACCTGGATGGTGGCGTTGTTGATGTCCGTGCCGACTTCGAAGGTGGCGGTGATGTTGAGCGTTCCGTTGGACGCAGCGGTCGAATCGAAATAGATCAGGTTCTCCACACCGGAGAGCTGTTCCTCGATCGGCGCCGCCACGGTCTTCGCCAGCGTTTCCGCGCTCGCACCGGGGTAGGCGGCGGTGATGGCGACCGTGGGCGGGGCGATTTCCGGATACTGCGCCACCGGCAGCACCCGCGAAGCCATCAATCCCGCGATGGTGATGATGATCGCGATGACCGCGGCGAAAATCGGCCGGCGGATGAAAAAATGTGACAGCATGCGTGCCGGCCCCTACTTGGCCGCAGCGCCGGACGCGGCGGCCTTGCCCGCGCCGGATTCGGCGCCCTGACCGGGGACCGAAGAAGGCGCGCCCGGCGCCAAGGGGCTCACCGCCGAGCCCGGACGCAACTTGAGCAGGTTGTCCACGATGACCCGATCCCCTGCCTCGAGGCCGCCGAGCACCATCCAGTCCGATCCGATCCAGTCACCCAGCTGCACCGGCTTCAGAGCGGCCTTGCCCTCCTTGTCCAGCACGAACAGCATGTAGCCCGCTTCGGCCTCCATCACCGCGATCTGGGGCACGAGGAACACATTTTCGCGCTGACCGGCGATCAATTGCGCGCGCACGAACTGGCCGGGCAGCAGTTGTCCTTTCGCATTGTCGAATTCGGCGCGCAATTGCTGCGTGCCGAGCCGGGTGTCGATCTGGGTCGCGGCGAAATTGAGCCGCCCCTTGCCCGGGTAGCGCGCGCCGCTGGGCAAAATGAGATTCACCTCGACCGGCGTGCCCCGGACCAGCCGCCGCTGCGGCAGTTTGGCCAGATCGGATTCGGAAAGGCTGAAGCGGACCCAGATCGGGTCCACCTGGCTGACTGTGGTTAGAAGACTGTCGGCGCCGGCCGTGATCAGGCTGCCTTCGGAGCGCACGGCGCGTCCGCTGACACCGGAGACGGGCGCGGCGACGCTTGTATAGGAGAGGTTCAGCTCCGCCTCCCTCACCCTTGCCTCCGCGGCCTGCAAGCCCGCGTCGGAGAGCTTCAGGTTCGAACTTGCGTCGTCAAATTCCTTCTGGCTGATCGCTTTCGCCGCCGCCAATTGTTTCAACCGCACCGATTCGCGGCGCGCCTGCTCATTGCGCGCCTGCTCCTGCGCCAGTTGCGCCTTGGCCTGCGCCAGCGCGATCTCGAACGGCGCCGGATCGATCTTGAACATCGGCGTGCCGGCGCGCACCAGATCGCCTTCGTTGTACAACCGCTTCTGCAATATGCCGGAAACGCGCGCCCGGACTTCGACTTCCTTCGAACCCTCGATCTGACCAACCGCTTCCACCGCGATCGGCACGCGCTGCGGCATGACCGCCAGCACCGTGGCCGGCAGCGGCGGCGCCGGCGGAGGAGCGGCGTGTGCCGGCCCCGGTTTTCCCTGGCCGCAACCGGAGAGCAGGACCGCGAAACACATCCCGGACAGAAGGTTGCGGCCGGAACCCGTTACTGCACGGAAAGCGGAGGATATATTGGCAACAGCGAACACTAGGGTCGGCATCAGGCAGGAATTCCAGTGGGAATTGAGACGAGCAGCAAGGCGTGCGATTATAACCAATCGCGACAGTGGACGAGCCTCTGGATGTGGTTTGTCGATGTCCTGTCAGCGTCCCTAGGGTCTGTTGACATTCAGCGCATGAGCGATGAATGTCAACAGACCCTAGCCAGAGACTCTATGCCCCGGTTCGCCAGCTGGTCGGCGCGCTCGTTCTCCGTATGACCCGCATGCCCTTTGACCCAGTGCCAGCGGATGCCGTGACCGGCGACGAGCCGGTCCAGTTCCAGCCAAAGATCGACGTTCTTCACCGGCTTACGGTCGGCGGTTTTCCAGCCGCGGCGCTTCCATGACACGATCCATTCGCTGATGCCTTTCTGCACGTACTGCGAGTCGGTGTACAGGTCGACTTCGTAGGGCCGTTTCAGCGCCTCCAGCGCGCGGATCACGGCAGTAAGCTCCATCCGGTTGTTGGTCGTGGCACGCTCGCCGCCGCAAAGTTCTTTCTCCCGGCCGTCGAGCTGCAGCAGCGCACCCCAGCCGCCCGGCCCGGGGTTGCCCTTGCAAGCCCCATCCGTATAGATGCGCACGCGCCCTGTTCCTGCCGACCCGTTCAACCTTCGGTCCCGGTTTTCTGATGATTGCGCTGCGTCACGGGCGCAAGTGATTTTGCCGGCGCCGCCTGGTTGCGCCAGCTCGGCATCACCAGACGCATGCCGACCGTGCGCTTGATTGCGCGCACCACGTAGACACCGCCGGCGATCGGCCACCAGCGGTCTCCCGCCTTCTCCATGAACGCGGAGCTCTCCAGCCACTTGTGTTGCGTGAAAGGCGGCGCGTAGCACCCGAAACGGCCGCCGTTCAGCTCGAAACCGAGCAACTGCAGCCAGTCTTTCAGGCGCAGCAGGCCGATGAAGCGGCCGCACCAGGGATATTCGTGGCGGCCTATACCGGCGGCGCGCTTCAGGCCCCACAGGCTGAGCGGATTGAAGCCGGAAATCACGATCTGGCCGTCGGGCATCAGCACGCGCGACGCTTCGCGCAAAATCCGGTGCGGATGGGCGCTGAACTCGAGCACGTGCGGCAGTGCGACGAGATCCACACTGCCGGTCGCCAACGGCAACGCACCGCTGTCGGCGACGAGATCGCTGGCCGGTTCCAAGCCTACGCGCGTGCGCAGCGGAATGCGATTCTGGTGCAGCAGATCGACGCGCGGCAGACCGACCTGAACCGCGTTGAACCCGAACACATCCTCCACCGCGCTGTCGAACTGTGCGCGCTCCCAGCGCAGCACATATTCTCCAGTGGGCGTATCGAACCAGTCCGCCAGATTTGACTTTTGCTGTACTTCCACGAAAACTAGGCTTATGTCCGATAACAATGAATTCGAAGTCGTTCCGCTGCGCGCGTTCAAAGACAACTACATCTGGACGCTACGCAACGACCGCTTTGCCGCTGTCGTCGATCCCGGCGACGCCCGGCCCGTGCTCGACTACCTGCGGCAGGAACGACTGGAACTGTGCGCCGTCCTCCTGACGCATCACCACCCCGACCACGTCGGCGGCGTCCCCGAATTGCTGGCTCACCACGCCGCACCCGTCTACGGCCCCCGGGGAGAGCCGATCACAACACTAAGCCAGCCGGTGAGCGAAGGCGAAGAAGTACTGGTTCCGCACCTTGGACTGCGCTTGCGCGTGCTCGGCATACCCGGACATACGCGCGCGCACATTGCTTATTATGGCGCAAATTCCCTGTTCTGCGGCGATACGCTGTTCGCCTGCGGCTGCGGACGACTGTTCGAAGGCACGCCGCAGCAGATGTTCGCCTCCCTCGCCAAGCTCGCTGCACTCCCCGACGAGACCCTGGTTTATAGCGGCCATGAATACACGCTGGCCAACATCGATTTCGCAAGAGCGGTAGAACCGGACAACAAGGAAATTGCCGCGCGCGCGGCCAGCGATGCGCAGAAGCGCAAGAACGACCAGCCCACGCTGCCTACGACCATCGGTCGCGAGAAGAAGACCAACCCCTTCCTGCGATGCCTCGAGCCGGCGGTGAAAGCGTCGGCCGATAAATTCCTGAACACGCGTACCGGTGATCCGGTGCAGGTGTTCGCCGCGATCCGAGAATGGAAGAACAACTTTTGAAGATGCTGCGCAGGCAAAAAAAGGGCTGCTTCTTAGGCACTATTTTTCCTTGATTTTCATTGACCTAGCAGGCGCTCTCGGCTAACATTGCGAGTCGTCATTCGGGTAGGGGGCGTGGTGCCGGTATTGCGCTTTATCGCGGCCATCGTCTTTACCGCACTCAGTTCAGGTTGCGCTGTCACGCCGGTACAAACCGGGGTACCGATCGGTGCCAAACCTCAGGCCGGTGCTACCGCGGCGCCAGGCCAGAAACCGGCCGCCGAAACTGCGTCCGCTGACATCCCGCAGAGCGCACCGCAGCCTGCTGCAAGGCCTGCGGCCGTATCCAGGATTGCGCCCTACCCGCTTCCGATCGCCACGCCGACCCGCGGCGCCGAGGAGGTCAAAGACGATCTTCGCGCCATTCCCGTCATCGATCTGACATCGGTCCCGCCCGATCTGTGGGACCGCATGCGCACCGGGTTTTCGATGCCGAACCTGTCAAGCCCGATCGTTCAGGACCGGCAGATCTGGTATGCCAGCCGGCCAAGCTACGTCAAACACATGGTCGAACGCAGCAAGCGTTACCTTTATTACATCGTCGAGGAACTTGAAAAACGCGGCATGCCCACCGAACTCGCACTGCTCCCCATGGTGGAGAGCGCGTTCAACCCGATGGCTTACTCGCGTGCCCACGCCTCCGGTCTGTGGCAGTTCATCCCCTCCACCGGAAAGAATTACAAACTGCAGCAGAACTCATGGTACGACGGCCGGCGCGACATCGTCGCATCGACCAGCGCGGCGCTGGATTATCTGGAGTTCCTCTACGAGATGCACGGGGACTGGCACCTGGCGCTCGCCTCCTACAACTGGGGCGAGAACGCCGTGGCGCGCGCCATCGAAAAGAACCGCGCCAAGGGGCTGCCCACCGATTATCTAAGCCTCACCATGCCCAACGAAACGCGCTACTACGTACCCAAGCTGCAAGCTCTGAAGAACATCATCGCGAATCCCCATTCCTTCGGCGTCGACCTTGAGCCGGTCCCCAACTCGCCCTACTTCGTGACTGTGGAGAAAACGCGCGACATCGACGTCCGGCTCGCCGCCAAACTGGCCGACATGCCGCTTTCGGAATTTCTGGCGCTGAACCCGGGCCACAACCGCCCCGTGATCGTGGCCAATGGCTCTCCCGCACTGGTGCTTCCCACCGACAAGGCCGGCCTGTTCCTGGCGAATCTGGAAGGCCATGATCAACCACTGGTCTCATGGCAGATTTACACCCTCAAGACGGGCGACAAGCTGGAATCCATCGCGGCCAAGAACGGAATTACGCTGCCGCGCCTGAAGGCGATAAACGGCATAGGCCGCCGGACCAAGGTGGGACCGGGCTATCAGTTGATGCTGCCGTTGAAAGGGGCCTCGCTCGAACCACTGCCGGCGATGTACCAGCCGCCGCTTGCGCGCGAAGTCCGCACGCCGACGCGCAAACTGAACTACACCGTCAGGAGCGGCGACACCCTGACCTTGATTGCCCAGCGCCATAAGGTCAGCGTGGACGACCTGCGCCAGTGGAACCAGATCGGCCGGATCACGGTCGGGCAGCGACTGGTCATACAGGTGCCGCAAGCCACCTCCGCCAAGAGCGCCAAGGGCGGCAAGAGTTCGAAGTCCGCGAAGAAAAAGCGCGCACCGACAAAGAAAAAATAGCGCCGGATTCAGCCGCCGCGATCGCGATACAGCAGGCAGCTCACTTCGTGACTGCCGCCGGTATTCACGGTGCCCGGATAATCCAGCCTGCATTCGGGCATCGCCTGCGGGCACCGCGGATGAAAGTGGCAGCCCTGGGGCGGATTTGCCGGGGAAGGCAGTTCGCCCTGCAGGCGTATGATTTTGCGCTCCCCCGTCCGATCCAGCGCCGGGACGGCCGACAACAGTGCCTGGGTATAAGGATGCCTGGGTGTGCGCAAGACCTCATCCACGCTGCCGCGTTCCACGATCCTCCCCAAGTACATCACCGCAACGTTATGCGCCAGGTGCTCCACTACGGCGATGTTGTGGGTGATGAACAGGTAGGCGAGGCCGAGATCGAGTTGCAGGTGCTTCAGCAGATTCAGTATCTGCGCCTGCACTGAAACATCGAGCGCGCTCGTAGGTTCGTCGCAGACGATCAGCTTCGGATTCACCGCCAGGGCGCGTGCAATCGCGATACGCTGGCGTTGTCCGCCGGAAAATTCATGCGGATAGCGCTGTTTGGCTTCTGCGTTCAATCCGACCTGTGCCAGCATCCGGTCCATGCGCAGAGCGCGCTCGGCGGGGGCATCCGCCACCCCCAGCGCCTTCATGCCTTCGCCCAGGATGTCCGAAACGCGCATGCGCGGATTGAGCGAGGAAAAAGGATCCTGGAAAATGAGCTGAAAATCGGCGCGCCGCGAGCGCAGCGCCTGTCCGCGCAAACGGGTGAGTTCGGCGTCCTGAAACTGCACCGATCCTGCGCTCGGGCGGATCAGCTGAAGAATTGCCTTGCCGGCGGTGGTCTTGCCGCAGCCTGATTCTCCGACCAGGGCCAGCGTCATCCCGGACGCAAGGTCGAATGACATGCCGTCGACCGCCCGCACCTGTCCGACCGTGCGCTTGAGCAGCCCCCTTCGAATCGGAAAATGAACCTTGAGGTCGCGCACGCGCAGGAGCGCGGCGCTTGCCTTGGCTTCAGGCGCGACCGAGACTGCGGCGGACAGCGCTTGAGGCACCGCACCCTCTCCGGCGGCGCGCCTCGCATCTTCGTCCTTATCATACAGATGGCAACGCACCTGCTGTCCGGCGCCGTGCGTCGTCAATACCGGCACTTCGGTGCGGCACCGCTCCCAGGCAAGATCGCAGCGCTCGGCGAAGCGGCAGCCGCCGAACCGCGTGGTCAAAGGCGGCACCTGTCCCCGGATCACGGCGAGATCGCCGCCGCGGCTGGCGCTTCCGGGCAAAGCCTGGAACAGTTTGCGCGAATACGGGTGCAGCGGTGTCCCGAAAAATCGCTCTCGCGCCGCAACCTCGATAATCTGGCCGGCGTACATCACCGCCACCCGGTGCGCCATTTGCGCAACCACACCCAGGTCGTGAGTGATCAGCAATATCGCCATGCCTTTCTTGCGCTGCAATTCCTTGAGCAGATCGAGCACTTGTGCCTGGATGGTGACGTCCAGTGCGGTAGTCGGTTCGTCGGCGACAAGCAGGTCCGGTTCCGCGGCCAACGCCACCGCGATCATGACGCGCTGCTTCATTCCGCCGGACAACTGGAACGAATACTCGTCCAGGCGCCGCGCCGGGTCCGGTATGCCAACGGCGTCGAGCAGTTCCAGCATGCGCTTGCGCGCCGCCGCGCCGCGCAGTTCTGTGTGCCGCTGCAATACTTCGCCGATCTGCATGCCCACGGTCAGCACCGGATTGAGGCTGGTGGCCGGTTCCTGAAAGATCATGGCGATGCGCCGCCCGCGGATGCCGCGCATCGCGGTTTCAGGCAAGCGCAGCAGATCCTCGTCTCCGAGAAGCACCGCGCCACCCACGACCTGCCCTGCGTCGGGCAGCAGACGCAGGACCGACAGCGCCGTCATGGATTTGCCGCAACCGGATTCGCCGACGATAGCAAAGGTCTCGCCGTTCTTCACTTCCAAGCTGATGCCGTCGATCGCCCGCACCACGCCACCGGAACTGTCGAGCCAGGTTTTGAGATCCCTTATGTCCAGCAGCGCGCTCATGCTTCCCCCGCCAGGCGCATCTTCCGGCCGCCTATGCGCACACGCGGGTCGAAGGCATCGCGCACCGCGTCGGCAAACAGGTTCGCCGCCAGCACCAGCGCCAGCATGAACACGAAAGCGCTCGCGAGCGACCACCACACCATGGGTTCTCGCCCCATTTCCAGCCGCGCAGCATTGATCATGGTGCCGAAGCTGATCATGGAGGGATCCACGCCAACGCCAACGTAGGACAGCACCGCCTCCGCCAGAACCAGACCAGAAAAATCCATCACCACGGAAATCAGCACGATGTGCATGACGTTGGGCAGGATGTGCCGCAGCATGATGCGCCACTGCGAAACGCCGAAGGCCTGCGCCGCCTGCACGTATTCCAACTCGCGCAACTTGAGCGCCTCGCCGCGAAGAAGCCGGCACAGCCCCGTCCAGCTGGTGACGCCGAGGATGATGCACAGCCAGAGCAGCCGAAAATCCGCGCGCTGCGCCGCCGTCGGAAACATGCCCGGATGCGTTTCGATATATACCTGCAGCGCCAGCACGGCCGCGGCGATCAGCAGCACCGCCGGGATCGAATTAAGCGTGGTGTAGAAATACTGGATCACGTCGTCCGCAAGGCCGCGCAGATATCCGGCCATGATGCCGAGCAGCACCGAAAAAGGCAGCATGACCAGCGTCGTCAAGGTGCCTATCACCAGGGCCGTGCGCACGCTCTTCAACGACAGATAGAGCACGTCCAGGCCGACCTTGTCGGTGCCGAGCACGTGATAGCGCCCCGACAGAAAAACCACCGGAACAATGACCAGCAGCACCCCGGCGAGCGTGATCAGCACGGCACGCCACGGAACTTCGGTCTTTCCGCCCCAGACGTCACGCCAGAAATCGCGCGACGCCACCTGCTCCAGAGGCGTGCAGGCGGCAACCAGAAACAACGACAGGAGCAGCCACAGCGGCAGAGCCAGGGCCAGACCGCGAAACGCCGACAGGGTTACATCGGAACGCCACTCCCGCTGCGGATCCGTCAGGTGGGCACCGCCATACTTCAGCCGCGGATAGTCGCGCACCTGCTTGACGAACTTTCCGTCTGCCCCTTCCACCTCGACGGTTTCCTTGGCATAGGCATGCGTGGCGAGCGGCGCCGAATAAGTTCGTTCGGGGCGGTTGGCGATCGACGACAACAACACATCCAGCACGCTCTTCACCTCGACCGCATAGGCAACGCTGCGCGGCGCGTCCTTCCCCTCCTGCGTCGCTGGCGTCGCCGGCAACGCCAGCCGGAAATGCACGGAATCGAGCAATCCGGCGAACATGAACGCCGCCAGCAGGACCAGTGCGGACATTGCCGCTGGCGTTTGCGCGACGCGCCACCAGGGCGCGCGCAGATGCTCGTGGCGGCGCACATACCAGACAAACCCGGCGACCGCCGCGAGCAGGATGTAGACCAGCGCGTCGGTCCAGAGGATGACCGGCAGGATCGGCATTATTCGAACCTCACGCGCGGATCGACCAACGTGTAGGAGATGTCCGTGAGCAGAAGACCCAGGATGTAGAGCACGGAACCGATGAACACCATCGAGCGCACCACGGCGAAATCCTGCGCCTGTATCGCCTCGATGGTATAGCTGCCGAGACCGGGAATGCCGAAAAACGATTCAGCGACGAGGCTGCCCATGAACAGCAGCGGAATCGCGACCACCGCGCCGGTCAGGATCGGAATCATGGCGTTCCTGAGAATGTGGCGGAAGAACACGACCACTTCGGACAGCCCTTTGGCGCGCGCCGTCCTGACGTAGTCCTTGCCCACCTCTTCCAGGAAAATGGTGCGGTACCAGCGCGCACCACTGCCGATACCGCCTATCACGCCCACTGCCACCGGCAGCAGCAGGAATTTGAGCGCGTCGAAGCCTTCGACGTAGCCGGAAATCGGCACCAGATTCCACAATTTCGAAATCAGGTACTGGCCGCCGATGATGTAGAACAGACCGGAGATCGACATCATGACGACGCACAGCACGACACCCCAGAAATCGATATAAGTGGCGCGAAAGAATGCCATCATCAGGGCGAACGTGATCTGGAGCAGCAGGCCCACGAGGAATACCGGCACCGCCAGCGCCAGGCTGGGCCACATGCGCGTGCTGATTTCGTAGGCGATGTCGCGCCCGTCGTCGGCACGACCGAAGTTGAAGCGGAACATTTCCACCGATTTCTCGAAATAAATGGTGTCTGTGAACTTGTGCCTGCCTTCGGCCCCTCCGTTGTACACCAGCGGTTTGTCGTAACCGCGGTCGGATTTCCACTTTGCGATCGCCTCGGGCGTCACGTACTTGACGCCAAGTTGCAGGCGCGCGATGTCGTCCGGCGTGTTCACCTTGAAGAACAGCGCGAAGGTGATCAGATTGACGCCGATCAGAATGAAAAAAGCGTACACCACGCGGCGGACGATATAGGCGTACATGAACTAGTGTCCCGAATCGCTAATTCGCTGAAGAAAAGACGCCGAGAATCGACGCCATACGGCGTTGCAAATGCTCGCAAGGTGTCCAACCTTGCTCCGCTTTGCGCCTTGTCTGGCGCCGATTTCGCCGCTTTTCTGATTCAACCATTGTTGCCCATCTGAATATTTGTTCAACGAACTAACGATTCGGGACACTAGGCCCTCGCCCGTTCCCGCGCGCGCCAGGTGCGCAGCGCAGGCAGGGTGCTCAAGACCAGCAGCACGAATATCAGTACCACCGGCCAGACCACGGGCCGGTTCCACTCGGCGCGCCGCGCCTCGCGCTGCGCCGGATCCAGGCGGTAGAACTTGAGCCCGTTGCGCGCCATCTGGTTCGGTTTCACGTTGGCGAGCCAGGCGTGATACAGGCTGTAATCCTTGGGGTGATAGCCCCAGACCCAGGGCGCATCCTGCCGCAGCACCGCCACCATGCGGTCGATGATGGCCTGGCGCTCAGCGCCGCTCTCCATATTCTTCATCTGCTCGAACAGACGGTCGAATTCCGGATTGGCGTAGTTGGCCTTGTTCTCGCCGCCGAGTTTTGCCGCGCCCTGGGGCCCGTGCAGCAGGAACATGAAATTCTCCGGGTCCGGATAGTCGGCATTCCAGCCGAGGAAAAAGAGTTGCGTGTTGCCCTTGCGAATTTTTTCCTGAAAACGGTTCCAGTCGCTGGTGCGAAACTCGAGCTGGATGTCGATCTTCTGGAATTGCTTGCGATACCAATCCAGCCGCGCTTTGCCCCCCGGGCCGCCGCCCGTGGTATCGAGATACAGCACCAGAGGTTCGCCGGTCTTCGCGTCGCGTCCGTTGGGATAGCCCGCCGCGGCCATGAGCGCCTTCGCCTGCGCTACGGATCTTCGTTGCCACGCGGCGCCGCTCTTCTCGTACACAACCGGATTGAAATTGTCGTCGCCGCCGCGAAAGCCGAAAATCCCGGGCGGGATCGGCCCCTGTCCGGCGACGCCGCGGCCGTTGGCGAAAATCGAAATGAACTCCTCGTTGTCTACCGCTATGGAAATCGCCTGGCGCAATTTTCGCGCGCGCTCCTGCTGCGCCGCCTCGCCCTGCCCGCCCACGACAGAATCCAGCCAGTTGAATGAAAGGTAATAGACCGAAGTGGCGACCGAAGTCTTCAAACGGATGCCTCGCCCCTCCATCTCCGGCGACAATCCCGCCTCGCCCTCCATGCTGACGCGCACTGCATTGTCGAAATTGTCGTTGCTGATGCCGGACTGATCGTAATACCCCTGCATGAACTTGCTCCAGTACGGAATCCCTTCCTTCTCGCGCGTGAAAACGATGGTGTCGATGAACGGCGCCGCCTTCCCCGCATCGGCGAGCAGGCCCGCCGCCGCGTCTTCCGTCTCCCCTGCGACCGGATAAGGCTCGCCGCGAAAATTCGGATTGCGCGCGAGCACCATGCGCGCGTTCGGATTGTTTTCGACCAGCATATAGGGGCCGGTGCCCACCGGATACCAGTCCAGGCTCAGATTCTTCTCCGCCATCCCGTCCTGCGCGTAGAAACGGTCGGCCTCCGGAGGCACCGGAGCGAAGAACGGCATCGCCAGCCAGTATATGAACTGCGGGTACTTGCCGCGCACCTTGATGCGGTAGGTGTAACGGTCCACGGTTTCGACGCCGGCGATCTCGTGCCGCGACAGGCTGTCCCACACGGTCGGCGAGCGCTCCGGACGATCCGCCTGCAGCGCCTTGTCCTCCTTTTCGAGCAGCGCCGCATACTCCTTGAGGCCGACGATATAGTCGCTCATGTGCCCGAGTATGGGCGAGTGGATGCGCGGATGAGCGAGGCGCTTGATCTGGTAGACGTAGTCATCCGCCACAAGTTCGCGGCTGCCGCTTTGGGGGAAATCGGCAGGCTTGAATTTGTCGCGCAGGTCACCCGGGGTCAGATGCAGATAGAGGTTGCGGCCCGCTTCGTCCTGCGCGAACGCGGGATGAGGCTGATACTTGATGCCGGGCTTGATGCGAATTTCATAGACGCTGTAGGCCACGCCCCTGGCGCCAGGCGCCAATTCCTTGCCGTTGCTGTCATAGGAGCGCGGCCTGGGAATTTCAGCGGCGGTCGCCGGAATGAGCGTGTAGGGCCGTTTCAGATAATGATACTGCAAGGGCGGTTCGTACACCTGCCAGATGAAGTCGTATTCGTCGACCGTGTAGGCTTGCGCCGGATCAAGGTGCTTGGGCCGCTCCGAAAACGAACTGTAGAGTATGTTCTTGCCTGATTGCTCGGCCGGATAGGGATTGTTCCAGACCTTTCCGCATCCGGAAAGCAGAAACGCACAAATCGCGACGCAGAGGAGCGAGCCGGAAATTCGCATCGACCGAGTTTATCCGAACCCGCTCGAAGCGTCACCCCGGTATAATCTGCACATTCCAACGCGTCCCGGAGTCACCATGGGTTTTCTGACAGGCAAGCGTATTCTCATCACAGGCGTGCTCAGCGACCGCTCCATCGCCTATGGCATCGCCCGGGCCTGCCATCGCGAGGGCGCCGAACTCGCATTTACCTACCAGAACGAGCGTTTCCGCGGACGAGTTACCAAGCTGGCGAGCGACTTCGGCTGCAATCTCGTATTTCCCTGCGATGTCGCGAGCGACTACGAGATCGCCCGCCTCTTCACCGAACTGCGCAAAAGCTGGGACGGCATGGACGGCCTGGTGCACTCGATAGCCTATGCCCCGCGCGAATCGATCGACGGCGATTTCCTCGCCGGGGCTTCGCGCGAGGCCTTCCACATCGCGCACGATACATCGAGCTACAGCTTCATTGCGCTCGCCAAGGCGGCCTTGCCCTTGATGGAGGGTCGGAAGGCGGCGCTGTTGACGCTCACCTACCTTGGCGCCGTGCGCACCATGCCCAACTACAACACGATGGGTCTCGCCAAAGCGAGCCTAGAGGCGGCGGTACGCTTCATGGCGGCGAGCATGGGTCCGAAAGGAATACGCGTCAACGCGATCTCCGCCGGGCCGATCAAGACGCTGGCTGCGGCCAGCATCGGCAGTTTCGGCAAGCTGCTCGCCTTCAACGCCCATCAGGCGCCGCTGCGGCGCAATGTCACGATCGATGAAGTCGGCAATGCCGCGGCATTCCTCTGCAGTGAGCTTGCGAGCGGCGTCACCGGGGAGATCATGTACGTCGATGGCGGCTTCAACACCATCGCCCTTGGGTCGATCGGAGCGTCGAGTTCTTAGCTTGGCGCGGACACAGCCCAGACCGGCCTGATCGACCAGCGCCGCGATGAAGTCGCCGCGCGATGCGCACCGACAAGCGCCTGCGCCTAGTGTGGCTCCTCTGCCTTGATAATTTCCCCATAGCTCTGGATCAGGCTGACGTCATCGGAGAGTATGAAGTCCAGGTGCGCCTTGACGCGCCGCTGCGCCGCCAGGATGAACTGGTGCGCGAGCTTCGCCTTGCGCTCGGTGTTTCGACTTTCGATGCAAAACAGATAGGCGATGACGGTGTCGGTCGCCATTTCCACCAGCCGCTCGGCATGGAATTCCTGGAAGTTCGCGTCGGACACTTCCTTGACATGGGACACCGCCGCTTCGAGGCGGGTGCGCAGCTGCTGCGCCGATGCGAACAGCGCCTTGACGCCCGTGAAGTCGTGCTCATGCTCGTACTCGTTGAGGCGCTCGAACACCACGCCACCGACCACGCCACCGACGGCGCCCAGTACCTGAAGCTGTGTCGTACCCTCGTAAATGCTTGTGATCCTGACGTCGCGGTAATGGCGCTCCGAATCGAACTCCCGGGTGTAGCCGACGCCGCCGTGCACCTGGATGGCGTCATAGCAGACCTTGTTCGCCATCTCCGCGGCATAGCGTTTGACCAGAGGGGTGAACAGCGCGACATACTTGCCGTAACGGCTTAGGTCGTTCTTCAGGTCGGCTGCCTTTTCCGGGTGGCGCTCTATCCTGCGCTCGATGCCCTCGCGAATGTCGACCATCATCGAGGTCTCGTAGAGCAGGCTGCGCGCGC